>NZ_FOIB01000003.1:0-325507 GCF_900111765.1 Myxococcus fulvus | reverse complement strand
CAGGTAGTAGTTCGCGCGCGTCAGCGAGCTGAGCGACACCATCGCCCCCGACTCGTTCTGGTACGTCAGCGACGCCTGCACGGAGGCGGTGTGGCGACCCGGACGCACCGGGAAGGCCACCACCACCGGCTGCTCCACCGCCGTCTGCGTCACCTGCACCAGCCGGCCCGCGAGCGGAGGGACGCCCGGCGGCACATCCACCACGCGCGGCGTCCCCGTGTCGCACCGCCCCTGCAGGCGCTGGGGCGACGTGGGCGGCAGCTCCGAGCAGAACTGCTCCAGCTCCTCACCCGGCGCGCCACGATCCCTCAGGATGTCGGGCTCGCAGATGCCACCGTCGGCCAGGAAGCCCGCGTCCGTGCACTCGGAGCCAGAGGAGCCACCATCGCCGCCACCGGACGCACCGGCATCCACCACGCCGCCATCCGTGTGCGGCTCGGGGAGCTGCCGCACGCGCCAGTGCGTGGCCATCTGCAGGAAGTCATCGCGCGTCGTGGCCGCACCGCCGTGCCGGATGAGCGTGGGGCGCATGGCGACCTGGACACCCTCGGGCGTCATGCGGCGGGCCACGCGGACATCGATCTCGGGCGGGAAGAGCTTCAGGTCGGCGGGGATGCCCAGCTCGGTCTGCGTGCACCGAGACAGCGTCATCGGCTCGCCCAGCTCCGTCACCTGGAGCGGTCCACCGGCCTCGTCGTCGGCCTGGCAGCCGCCGGTCTCCGTGCGGCTCACGCGGTTGATGGCCGGCACGATGACGGACGTCATGCCCGAGTAGCCCGTCGCGTGGTTCACCGCGAAGACCACCAGCCGGTCACCCGGGTTCAGCCGCAGGGTGTTCGTGCGGTTGTCGCGGCAGTTGCCATCGTAATACCCCTGGTCCTCGGCGCTCAGCCCACCGGCATCCGCACCACCCAGTTGCCTGTCCAGCTCACGGCAGCGCTCACGCGCCATCTGCCGGATGCGAGCCGCCGGGCCGGTGCGCACGCGCGCGTAGTAGCCATGCGGCGAATCCTCCGTGGGCCCCTGCGTGCAGGCCACCCCGTTGGGCGTGCCCGCGGCGAACGTCGCGATGGGGTGCTCCAGGTCATCCGCGCGGAAGAAGTGGACCTCCGTCGACTTCACGTCCTTGAGCGCGATGTCCGTGTACTCGCCCTGCACGGGCGCCTTCTGGCTGTGGGCCTCCGGGTCGCAGTTGAGGGCCAGCGGCTCGCCGTGGCGGTCCACGAACGTCAGCGCGCCGTACAGCATGCGCACGTCCACCAGGATATCCGCCCGCGTCGTCCTGCCGGGGTACAGCCAGTACGTCTGCGAGCAGACGGGGAACTGGTTGAGCGTGGGCGTGTAGTGCATCACCCCGTCCTCACCCAGGCGCTCCACCATTCGCGGGCCGGTGGGAATCTCGGTGCAGGAGATGCCCATCTCTCCGCCCATCAAGCCCGGCACCGGGATGCCGTAGCCG
Source organism: Myxococcus fulvus (assembly GCF_900111765.1). Next base: position 324,048 of record NZ_FOIB01000003.1, on the reverse strand, counting down.
CCCGACTCACCCGTCGTGCCCGCCGAGCCGCTGCCGGGCCCCGTGAGCGTCACGCGCAGGTTCTTGAAGCGCACCGGGCTGTGGACCGCCTCGTCCCCGGACTCGGAGAAGGTGTCCTCCAGCGTGCGCAGCCGCAGCTTCGCGCTCGCCGGGCCGCCATCGGCGGGCTCCACCACCAGCTCCGCCTCGAACTTCATCAAGCGGTGCGTGGACTTCGACTGCGCGGACAGCGTCAGCGTCGTCTTCCCCACGGGGAGCGCGACGCGAGGCGCCAGCGCGGCCTCACCCTCGCCCTCCGACTGCCAGGCGCCGGCGGTGGGCTCGGGCAGGTTGCCCGACGGCCCCTGCGCCACGAGCTTGACGAGCACCGTCTCCGGATTCTCCACGTCGTACGGGTCCGAGGAGACGAACTGCGAGCGGAAGTCGAGCGCCAGCGTGTACGGCATCGCCACCGTCTGCTCGGACGCGGGCTGACCCACCGCGGGCAGCGCGGGCGCACGCACCTCCAGCTCGAGCTGCCGCTCCAGCGGCGCGCGCACCGAGCCCAGCACCGCGCCGGGCACGGCCATCCCGAGCATCGTGTCGAAGGCGTTGTACCCCGCCATGTCCAGCCCGCCGAGCTGGGCATGCGCCTGGGTCACCATGAAGTTCGTCATGAACTTCTTCCAGAGCGGCTCGGACGGAATGCTCCGCGGCCTCGACCCCTGGAATCCCTCGCCCTCCTCCGTGCCCGCGTCTGGCAGCGACAGTCCCAGCGCCTGGGCGACGGCGACATGCTGTTCGTCGTTGAGCGGCACGTAGCCGATGAACTCCAGCGACGTGAGCCCCAGCGGCGCCAGCGGCTCCAGCGTCTTGCCGTTCGGCGACACCTGGGCGAAGCCCACGCGCTTGAGCACATGGCGCTGCGGGTCATGTCCCAGCACCAGGGCCAGCCGTCCGACGGGGAGCTGGGCGCGGTTGGGGAACGTCACGGACACGGTCTTCTGCAACCGCACGCCAGCGGGGCCTATCTGCCACAGCGCGCCGAGCGCCGCGCGTCCATCCATGGGCAGCGGCAGCGCATGCGGCTGGAGCTCCGTGGCGGTGACGAGCCCGCGCGTCATGCCGTCCTCGAAGAAGAGCCCGTCCTCGGGCACGTCGATGTGCAGGTCCGGCTGACGGTCCGCGAAGCGCAGCGCCATGGGGTGCAGCGCGTCCACGACCTGCGCGGACGCCATGTCCACCGCGGTGAGCACCAGGGGCGCGTCCAGCGTGTCGGCCTCGTGGTTGACGAACAGGCGTCGACGCAGGCTCGGGTACGTGGAGCCCTCGGACGTCAGGCCGCCCTCGTACCGCATCACCACTTCCCCACCCCGGGGGCTGAACAGCGTCCAGTTGCCGTCGGGGCCCGTCACGGTGGAGAGGCTCGTCCCCTCCATCGCGACCTTCACCCCGGGCAGCGGGCGGTAGTCCGCGTCGACGACGTAGCCGCGCACGCGCGTGAGCGGCCTGCGCACCGTGAAGTCGCTGGAGAAGTCGCCGCCCATGCCCGGCGGGGTCTCCGGCGCCAGGCCCTGCTTCACCTCGACCGTCAGGCGGGCGCCTTCGGGGAGTGGATCTCTCGCGATGAAGGAGACCGTCTGGGAGCCCGGCACCACCGAGTAGCCACCCGGCAGCGGCGTGGACTGTCCCTGGACGCGGACGAGGAAGCGCTCCGACAGGCCCGTGCCCAGGATGGGCTTGTTGAAGGACACGCTGATGAGCGCGTCGGGCTCCACGCCCTGCTCACCGGCGCGGGGCGAAACACCCGTCACCACGAGTGGGGCCTTGCTCGCCTCCAGGTAGCGCACGGTGACGCTGGCCGAGCCCACCATGCCGCTGGCTTCACCCTCGGGAATCTGGGTGTCCTCGGCGGTGACGTGGATGACGTTCTCCCCGTGGGACAGCGGCACCTCCGCCGAGTACACGTCCGTCGTCGACGTCACCGTGCTCGTGCCGATGCGCACCTCACGCAGCGGCGCGGCGCTCTCGACGCGGGCGCGCACCGTCACCACCGCGTCCTCGGACTCCGAGCCCTGCGCGGGCTCCAGGATGGTGACGCGCGGCGCGCCGCCACGGAGGGTCAGCTCCACGGACCGCTGGCTGCGGTTACCCACGACGTCGGACGCAGTGACGACCACCGGCGTCGGCGTGTTGGGGGCCAGCTGCACGTACGCGCTGAACGCGCCCGCGATGACACGCGCGGGGGTGCCATTGACCAGCACCTCCGTCAGGTGTCGGTCTCCGGCGGTGCCCTGGAGCAGGTAGGGAGAGCGCGAGAGACGGTTCCACGCCTCGGGAGGCGTGGGCTCGGTGAGCACCAGGTGCGGCGGCGTGCGGTCCACCGCCACGGCGCGCGTCTGGGTGTGGCTGCGCCCTCGGGCATCCGTCACCTTGAACTGGAGGTCGTGGTCTCCGTCATCGAGCGTCAGCGCGCCCGTGAAGTCGCGCCCGTTCACCGCCACGCCGACGCCTTGCACCGTGACGCGCAGCGGGAGCGTTCCGCCCTCGACATGACCGCTGACGACGAAGCGGGCGCCGCCGTACACGCCGCCCTCCACCGGCGCCTCGACCACCAGCATCGGGTCGGGCTCCACGCCGGGTCCCGCGTCCTGGGGCGAACCCTGGCCGCCACCATCCGGAGAGGCCGTGCCGCCATCACTCGGCGCGCCACCGCCAGCGTCCGGGCGAGCGCCCGCGTCCGGCGTCCCACCGTCCGCCTCCGCGCGGGTGAGCGTGCGGACGACCTCCTCCGTCGCGCCATGGTTGTCGCGCGCGATGATGGAGATGGAGCGCGTCTGCCCCGGAGACAGCGACACGACGTGCGAGAAGTCACCCGACGCCGAGACAGTGGCGGGCGCGCCATCCACCGTCACGGTGACGGTGCCCAGGGGCTCGCCAGGCTTGGCGTTGCCCACCACCGTCACCGTGGCCGTGGTGACGACCATGTCCTCCGCGGGCGAGGTGACGACGAGCGTGGGCTTCGTGGCGCTGACGCGGACGGTGCGGGTCACCGTCTCCACGTGCCCGTGGGCGTCCGTCGCGACGAGCGTCAGCGTGTTCACTCCGGCGGTCAGCGTCACGCGGTGGGAGAAGCTCCCATCGGACGCGAGCGTCACCGCGGCCCCGTTGAGGGTGAGCGTCACCGAGGACGAGTCCACGACGCGGCCGATGACGTCGGTGAACAGCTCCGCCACCTGGGCGTTGTCCGCCGGCGCGGTGACGATGATCTCGGGCTTCTTCGAGTCGCGAATCAGCGAGACGGCGTGTCGGGTGACGTTGCCGGCCTGGTCGGTAGCGACGACCTCGAAGAGGTTCGTCCCCTCCACCAACGCCAGCGACGTCCGATAGCGCCCGTCCACGCCAGGGGACAGCTCCGTGGCGCCCAGCTTCACCGTCACATCCGACCAGGTGTCCGTCACCTGGAGCACCAGCTCCAGGCTCTCGAGGGTGGTGCTGGTGCCATCCGCGGGGCTCACCCGCGTCACCACGGGAGCCGAGCGGTCCACCGTGAAGTGGACCGTCCGCGAGTCCTCGTTGCCCAGGTCGTCCGAGGCGGTGACGATCAGCGTGTGAGGGCCTTCCCCTGTCACGGGCGTCCCACGCTCGAAGGTCGCGTCATCGAGCGTCGCGGACACCGTCACCGTGCCTTCATCCGTGACGGTGTAGTTCGGCGTCACCGTGTCCTTCGTGATGAGGCCCTCGGAGACACCCGTTATCGTGATGACCGGGGCCTGGGCATCCACGCGGAACTCGCGCCGGACCTCCGTGCGGTTCTGCGCGCGGTCGAGCGCGACGGCGACGAAGACATGGGGCCCATGGGTGGTGATGGGGTCACCCGACGTGTACGGCGCTCCGTCCAGCGTCCCGGTCACCGAGAGGAAGTTCGCGTCGGTGGCGGAGAAGGTGATGGCCACGGGCGCGGCGTAGCGGCCACCCTCCTCCACGCCTGTCACCGTCAGCGCCGGGTCCGTCCGGTCGATGGTGAAGGTGTGCTCCTGGCGCGTGACGTTTCCGGCCTGGTCGGTGGCCTCCACGATGAGCGTGTGGGTCCGCTGCAGGGTGATGGGGTCGCCACTCGCGATGGGATTCCCGTTGAGCGTGGCGGAGATCGACACGGTCGTGAGCGAGTCCGTGGCCTCGAACCGGGGAACCACCTCCTCGACATCCACCACGGGGCTGCTCGGCAGGCCCGTCACCGTGAGGACAGGGGGCACCGGGTCGAGGATGAAGTTCACCACCTGGGTGGTGGAGTTGAAGAGGTCGTCCTCGGCGGTGACCTCCAGCGACAGGTTGCCCCAGATGGGCGTGGCGCTCCCGCTGTTGAACGACTCGCCGTTGAGCCGCGCGCGCACGTCGACGGGACCTCGCGAGTCGTCCTCCGCGCTGTAATGGATGACCACCGAGGACAGCTTGCTGATGAAGCCCTCGTGGACCCCCGTGATCGTGATGACGGGCCCCAGCGCATCCACGAAGAAGTTGCGCGTCACGATGGACGTGCGGCCAAAGCGGTCCTTGGCGGTGATCTGGAACGTGTGGGCCCCATGGGCCGAGATGGTGGTCCCTCGCTCGTAGGGCGCGCCGTCGAGCGTCGAGACGACGGTGTCCAGGGTCAGATCCGTGACGCTGAAGAGGATGATGGCGCTGGGATACCGGCCGCCATTCGCCACGCCGCTGACGGCCACCACCGGCGCCGTCCAGTCGAGGACGAAGTGGATCTCCCGGCTCGTCGCGTTGCCCGCGGCGTCCGTGGCGGTGACGACCAGCGTGTAGGACCCGACCGTCGAGACGGTGGTCCCGCTGGTGAAGAGCTCTCCATTCAGGGTCGCCACCACCGTGGGCGGCGTCCCCGTGTTGTCCGTGGCGCTGAAGGTGATGGTGAGCGGGACGTCGCGCTCCCACCCCGCGTCGACACCGGAGACGGTGAGGACGGGCGCCGTGGTGTCGAGGCGGAAGCTCCGCGTCACCGTGGTGGTGAGCCCCATGGTGTCCGTGGCGCGGACGACGAGCGTGTGCGCGCCCTGGCCGGAGACCGTCACGCCGCTGGTGGCGGGGTTGCCGTCCAGCCACGCCTCCACGCGCGTGGCGCTCTGGTCCGTGACGACCCACGTCAGCGTGGGCGGCACCTTCACCGAGGCGTCCGGCGCCACTCCGTTCACGACGATGACCGGAGGCGTGACGTCTCCCGCGACCGCCTGACGGACCTGTGCCACGCGAGGCGCTTCGCTCGCGGCGGAGGTCTCGGGACGAGACCGCTCCTGGCCACACCCCAGCCACAAGCCGAGGAGGGCCACCACCCACACGCCACGACCATTCATGGAAGTTATTCCTTGCCCGTCTGACTCGTGGCGACGGACGCGGCGGCGTCCAGGCGCTCCGGGTGCGTCTTCACGGCAATGCGCTCACGAAGCGCCTTCATGAGCTGCGCCTGCGCGTCGCGCCGCGCGTCCGACTCCAGCCGCCCTCGCGCTTCATCGAAGGTCGGCACCACCGTCTTCATGTCCGCGACGGCCTCGAGCAGATGCAGGCCATACGCCGTGGAGAACGGCCGCGAGCGCTCGCCCTTGGAGAGCTGCGCGGCCTCGGTGAAGAACACGTCGTCCACCTGGCCCTCGAGCACCGGTCCCAGGTCTCCGCCTCGCGCCGCGCTCACCGTCTCCTCGGAGGTCTCGCTCGCGACCTTCTCGAAGGACTCACCGCCCGCCAGCCGCGCGAACAGTGCATTCATCCGCGACTGCGCCCGGGCCCGCGTCTCGTCGTCCGCGCCCGGAGGCACACGCACCATGAGCTGCCGCACGTGGACCTCGCGGCGGCCGAGCTGCTCCCGCGTCGCCGCGTAGCGCTCCCGCAGCCGGGCCTCGGTGGTGACCTCCGCCAGGTGCTTGTCGAGCAGCGCCTGGGCCAGCACCTCGCGCTCGACGCTGCGCAGGCGAGCCTGGACGGCCGCGTCCTCATGCAGCCCCGAGCGTCGGGCCTCCTCGGCGAGCAGCGAGCGCTCGACGAGCGCGTCCAGCGCCTCGCCCGACGTGGGGCGTTCGCGCGAGCTGCGCGAGGCGATGAGCGCGGAGACATCCGCCTTGGAGATGTCGCGCTTTCCGACCTGGGCGACGATGCCCTCGTCCTGGCAGGCGCCCAGGGTGAACGCGAGCAGGACCCACGCGCAGCAACGCCATGCGCGCCGGAGCCCCGGGCGCATCGCGGTTCGGTCTTCAGGGCACACGACGCCGTCGACGGCGCCCAAGCCGTCCGAGACAAAGAGATGCACAACCCCTCCCGCCTGCGCCCTCAGGGCGTCCCAGGCATGTCGATGCTCACCGAGCCCGTCTCACGCAGCCGGGCCAGCAATCCTTCCAGAACCTTTCGCTTCCACTGCGGCAGCGCCCGCCCCTCCACCTCCGCCCTCACCTCCTCGAACGCCGGCACCCTCGCCTCCCGGCGCTCCAGCAGCCGCACCACCGAGTACCCCTTCGCCTCCGCCACCACCCCGCTGGTGTCCCCCACCTTCTTCAAGCCGAACGCCACGCTCTCCAGCTCGCGGTCCGGCAGGTCGCCCCTCGCCACCCAGCCCAGCTCTCCGCTCCGCCCATCCCCCTCCGCCGCCACCTTCTCCAGCGCCTCTCCGGACCTCAGGCGCTGCGCCAGTCGCTCGGCCTTCTGCTTCACCTGGGCGCGCTGCGTCGCCGTCGCGCCGGGCGGTACCACCACCTGCACCCGCGCGAGGCGCAGGCGCTCGGGCTGGGCCAGCTCGTCGCGGTGCTGCTGGTAGTACTCGCGCAGCGCCTGCTCGCCCGGCGTGCCCGCCGCCTTCTCCTCCGCCGCGAGCAGCTCCTGGATGACCAGCCGCTCCTCCAGGGCCTGCACCTGCTTGTGGATCTCCGGCTTCTGATGGAGGCCACGGACCCGGGCCTCCTGGGCCAACAGGCGCTTGTCGATCATGGAGCGCACGAACTCGCGCTGGCCGGCGGGGCGCTCGAACTGCTCTCGCAGGGGCGAGGGCAGTCGGGCGGATTCCTCGACCAGCTCCGCCTGCGTCACCACGCCACCGTCGAAGCGGCCGACCACGGGGCCCGCACCCGCGTGGGAGGGGCTCGTGACGGGGGCCGGCTTCGTGCAGGCGGCGCACAGCGCCCACGCGACCAGCAGGACCCGACGCGTCCGTATCGTCCTTGGAGGGACGCTTTCCTTCCGCCCGTTGGACCCAAAACGAGGAACGACGGGATTCGCACCTTGCGCCATGTTGGATATACGATTCAGCGCCACTTCTTGGTTGTCGCTTCACGCGTTGCTTGCGGCTTCCGCTCGAGAACGCGGAGCTCCCACACGCAAGGTGAAGGCCCCGAGGTTGATTCCACCCATGCACACGCGCTCCATCCGAACCCGAGTCCTCTCCGCCGCCCTCGCCGTCCTCGCGCTCTCCGCCTGCGAGGGTGGAGGAGGCGCGGGCCCCGCGAAGCAGGCGCCCCAGGACTCGAGCCCTGTCGTCGCGGTCATCAACGACCGCAACCTGACCGCCAATGAGGTGAAGGCGAAGCTGGACGAGCAGCCCCTGTTCGTCCGCAACCGCTACGCCACGCTCGAGAAGAAGAAGGAGTTCGTCGACAACCTCGTGCGGTTCGAGCTGTTGGTGCAGGAGGCCCGACGTCAGGGGTTGGAGGACGACCCCGAGATCAAGGCGACGGTGGAGAAGGTGATGGTGCAGAAGCTGCTGCGCAAGCAGCAGGAGGCCGCCGCCGGGAAGCTCGACGAGCCGGAGCTGCGCAAGTACTTCGAGGAGCACCAGTCGGAGTTCGTGCGACCCGAGCGCGTGCGGGTGAGCCACATCTTCCTGGAGGCCCCTCAGGCCGACGCGGGCAAGCGGGCCCAGGCGCGCACGGCGGCGACGAAGCTGCTGGCCGACCTGAAGGGCAAGGAGGCGGGACCCACCAAGAGCGCCTTCGAGCTGGCCGCGTCCGAGCAGTCTCAGGACCCGGTGTCCAAGTCCTCGGGTGGAGACCTGGGCTTCCGCAGCCGTGAGGAGCTGACGCAGAGCTGGGGCACCGCGCTGGCGGAGGCGGCCTTCGGGTTGAAGACGCCGGCGGACATCGGCCAGGTGGTGGAGACGGAGAAGGGCTTCCACCTGGTGAAGCTCCAGAGCCGTCAGGTGGGCATGGACCTGTCCTTCGAGCAGGCCCGGCCGCGCATCGAGGCGCGCCTGTTGGGTGAGCGCCGCTCCAAGGCGATGGAGGGGTTCATCGATGGCCTGCGGACGAAGGCGAAGATCGAGGTGAAGGACGCGGCGCTGGAGCAGGTGAAGATCGAGGGCGCGGACACCAAGGCCGCCGAGCCCGCGATGGCTCCGACGGCCCAGCCGTAGCGCTCCGGCCCTCACGTCATGCAGTGCACGAGAGAACCCATGACGTGCTGGTGGGGCCACGGCACCTGCTCTACCGTCGACCCTGCCTTCTCATGGGGGTCGACGCCGTGAATCAGACTCAGCTTCTCGCCAGTTTGACCCGGTACATCGCCGAAGAGATTCTCGAAGGTGAGGCGGAGGAGCTCCTGCCCTCCACCCCCTTGCTCGAGCTCGGCATCCTGAACTCGCTGGAGACAGCGCGGATGATGAGCTTCATCGAGAAGCAGTATGGCATCACCATCCCCGCGGACGCGATGCGCGTGGAGAACCTCGCCACGCTGTCCGCAATCACAGCCATGGTCGAGGCCTGCGCGCAGGCCTCCCAGCGGTAGCGGCTCAGCCTCTTCGCTTCTGGCCTTCCAGCAGCGCCTGGACCTGCTCGTCCGTGAGCTGTTCGAGCAGGTCGAGCTGTCCCGCCAACGCCTCCAGGTCCCCTCCTGGCAAGGCGGTGGGCACATCGGGCGTCGCGGGGCGATCGAACCAGTACCGACTGCGTTGGAAGCAGCTCGTCGGGAGCACCACCTTGTCGTGGGGCCTGTCTCGATAGAACTCCGACCACGCGACCTCGGCCCCCGCTGCCACCAGGCCCGCGAAGCTCTCGAGGAGCGCTGTCCTGTCATCGCCCGGGGCGCGCAGGCTGGGGAACCAGGAGCGCACTGACGCGGGACGCACGCGCTGCCCCAGGGCCATCCAGCCCGCGCCTGGCCCCACGTCCAGATACCCAGTCACCCCGTGTCCGCTCAACACGTCCATCGCGGCGAGCCATTGCCCGGGAGCCCCCGCGCTCTCTCGCCAGCACTCCGCGCTCGGCGACTCCATCACCCTCCCCGTGAGCGATGACAGCCAGGGGACCCTAGGGCGTTCGTGCACCTTCGAGCGCGCCGCCGCGGCCACCACCTCACGTGCGGCGCTCCAGGCCGTCTGCGTGATGGCATGTGAGGTGTCGCGCGGCTCGGCGTGACCCCCGTGCTGGAGCAACTCCGCCCGCACCGTTTCGAGGGTCGCGCGCGTTCCAGAGAGGATGCCGCGTCCCTCTGCATCGAGCCCCAACAGGCACACGTCTGGAAACCTCGGGAGCACATCCGCGAGATGCTCGGGCCGCTCGACCCTCAACTCGGCACCAGGGGTCGCGCGCTCGAGTTGCTCGCCCAGCGTCGCCACGAGCGCCATTCCGTCCGCCCAGGTGAGCACGCCCGCGGCACAGGCGGCCGCGTACTCCCCCGCGCCGATGCCCAGCACGGCCGACGGCGTGATGCCCCACGCTCGCCACAGATGCACCAGCCCACACTGCACCGCGAACATCCCCGGGAGCGCGAGGCCCGGTCCTAGCGGGCGTGAGTCCGCCCCTTGCGCGGAGAAGAGCCCAGGAATGAGAGGGCGGCCCAGCGCACTCTCGCAGTGGAGGACCGCTTCTCGGAAGACAGACTCGGACTCGAAGAGTCCTCGTCCCCACCCCTGCCAGTCCCGCTCCCAACCTCCGAACATGAATCCGAGGCGGGGCCGCTGCCGCCCAGAGCCGCTCCACACGCCGGGTACCTGCTCCCCCTGCACGAAGCCCGTGAGCCGCTGGCGGGCCTCGCTGTCGCTCGACGCCACGAGGGCGACACGATGCGCGAACGCAACCCGGCCCGTGTTGGCCGTGAAGCAGACGTCCCCGAACGCGGGCCGGTGCGCCGTCTCCGTCGAGAAGTACTCCGCGTAGCGCCGCGCCAGGGCCTGGAGCGCTGGCGCGGAGCGGGCCGACAGCAGCAGGAGCTGGGGTGACGGCGCGACCTCCACGGGCGCGGCCTCGACGAGGGGCGCCTCTTCGATGAGGACATGCGCGTTCGTCCCGTTGAAGCCGAACGCCGTCACTCCGGCGATTCGTCGCTTCGCCCCGCGCGCCCAGGTCATGCGTTTCCGAGGCACCACGACAGGCAGCGCATCCCACCGGATGTTGGGATTCGGCGTCTCCAGGTTCAGGTGCGCGGGGATCTCCTCGTGTTGGAGCGCGAGCACGACCTTGATGATGCCCGCCACCCCCGCTGCGCCCTCGGTATGGCCGATGTTGGTCTTCACGGAGCCGACGACCACCGGCTCCTCACGCGAGCGCGCGGGCCCGAAGACGCGCCCCAGCGCCTCCATCTCGATGGGGTCTCCGATGGCCGTCCCCGTGCCATGGGCCTCCAGGTAGTCCACCTGCTCGGGCTCCACCCCTCCGGACTTCAGGGCCGCGCGCATGACCTTCGCCAGCGCGTTGCCATTGGGGACCGTCAGGCCGCTCGACTGACCGCTGTGATTCGTCGCGGAGCCTCTCAACAACGCCAGGATGGGGTCCCTGTCCGCGACCGCATCCGACAGTCGCTTGAGCGCGAGCATCCCGCAGCCCTCGCCTCGTACGAAGCCATCCGCCGAGGCGTCGAACGTGCTGCATCGCCCCTTCGCGGAGAGCATGCGCATCGCGCAGTTCACCACGGACGTGAGCGGAGACAGGATGAGGCTGATGCCACCGGCCAGGGCCAGGTCACACTCGCGGGTCCGCAGGCTCTGACATGCCAGGTGCACCGTGACCAGCGACGACGAGCAGGCCGCGTCGACGGCCATCGTCGGCCCCTGAAGTCCCAGGCTGTAGGCCAGTCTCCCGGCCGCGACGCTCAACCCCGAGCCCGAGGCCGTGTGCAGGTCGATCTGCGTCGCATCTGTCATCAGGTGCGAGAAGTCCTCGTTCATCATGCCGACGAAGACACCCGTGGAGCTGCCCTTCAGGTCCGTCGCCGACAGGCCCGCGCGCTCCAACGCCTCCCAGGTCACCTCCAGGAGCAATCGCTGGTGAGGGTCCATCCGCGACGCTTCGCGGGGAGAGATGCCGAAGAACTGCGGATCGAAGTCCTCCACCCCATGGATGAAGGCACCGTGCCGCGTGTACATCTTCCCCGGCGTCCCCGGCGTCGGGTCGTAGTACGCGTCGACATCCCAGCGCGAAGACGGGATGGGCGCGATGGCCTCCCTCCCCTCCTTCAACAGCTCCCAGAAGGCCTCCGGCGTGTCCGCGCCTCCAGGAAACCGCAGACCCATCCCAATGATGGCGATGGGCTCGCTCAACGCCAGCGACAGCTTCGACTCGACCTTGCGCGCCAACAACGCCAACTTGAGCGGCGGCAGGTCACTGAGGCGGGGGGTGGAGTCCGTCGTCATGGTGTCCTCACGAAGCTCGACTCAGCGGCGACGGCGCAGCAGTTCCTGGACGTCGCCATCGGCCAGGTCATCCACGTCTGACAGGAGCGCTTCCAGGTCCGCGTCCTCGACCCGCTCCTTCGTGGGTGCGACCTGCTCCGGCAGGCCCAGCACCTCCCTCGCCAGATGGTCCACGAGCGCGTTCACCGTGGGGTTGTCGAAGGCGACCGTCGCGGGCAGCGAGACGCCCAGGCTTCGCTGGAGGACGTTGCGCAGCTCCACGGACATCAGCGAGTCCATGCCCAGGTCGAAGAAGCCCTGCCCCGGATCCAACGCCTCCGTCAGCGGCCGGCCCAACACACCGTTCACCAGACCGCCCACGTGCGCGCGCAGCTCGGCACGGCGCTCGGCGGGCGGCAGGCGCTCCAGCTTCACCCGGAGGTCTTCGCTCGCGGCCGGGCTCGGCTGCGCGACGAAGTCCTCGTACAACGCGGCGCGGCCTCGACGCCCGAGCACGGCCCAATCCACCGGAAGGATGCCGAGCTGACCTCCCAGCCCCAACGCCTGCTCGAAGATGCGCAGCCCATCCGCGGGAGGAATCACCCCGAAGCCCAGCTGCTCCATGCGCCGCTGGAGTGACTCCTCCGCGGCGGCGCCCACCTCGGACCAGGCCCCCCAATCGAGGCTCAGTCCGGGCAGCCCCTCGGCACGACGCAGGAGCGCCAGCGAGTCCAGGAACGCATTGGCGGCCACGTAGCTCGACTGCCCAGCGGAACCCATCATCGACGCCGCCGAGGAGAAGAGGACGAAGAAGTCGAGCGACGCTCCCTGGAATGCACGGTGCAGATTCCAACCGCCGGCGACCTTGGCGGCGAACACGTTGGCGAACCGCTCAGGTGTCATCTGCATCAGCAGCCCGTCGTCGATGACACCCGCCGCATGCACCACGCCTCGGATGGGCGGATGAAGACCTTCGACGGCACGCTCGATGTCCGCCGCCACGGACACATCACACGAGCGTGTCTGGACCTCCACGCCTCGCTCCGCCAGCGCCGCCAGGCGCGCGCGCGCTTCCACACTCGGAGCTCTACGCCCCAACAGGACGAGATGCCGCGCCCCGCGCTCCACCAATCGCTCCGCCACGGCGAGCCCCAACCCACCGAGCCCACCCGTGACGAGGTAGCTCGCATCCTCGCGCAGCGAGGCTTCGGGCTCGCCGCTCGACAACCTCAATCGACGGCTGCGCACCAGTCGCGGCACGCGGCGGCTCCGACCTCGCAGCGCCACCTCCTCCTCGCTTCCTCCCAGGAATTCGTCTCGCAGCTGCTCCACCTCGTGCTCGGGCGCACTCGCGTCCAGGTCCACGCGGCGGCACTGGAGCTCCGGATGCTCACGAGCGATCGCCTTGCCGAGCCCCCACAGGACCGCACCCGCGGGCCCGGAGACCCTCTCGCCTTCGACAGCGGCCTGCGACCCTCTCGTCACCAACCACAGCGACGTCGACCCCATCGTGGCGCGCACGAGGGACTGCACCAGCTCCAACACGCGCGTGCCGTGCGACAGGGCCGCCCCGGGCACATCCGGCCCCGTACCCTCCAGGCTCCAGAGGTCGATGACGTGCACCGACGCCGTGCCTTCACGCATCGCGAGGAGCGCCTCGACACGCTCACGGTCGAAGGCCCGCTCTCTCGTGACTGTCTCCACGCGCCATCCACGTCCCCGGAGACCCTCCGCGAGGCGGCGTCCCACCCCTGTCCCATCGTCGAGGATGAGGACGAGGCCCACGGACCTGGACACCGTCACCGACGGAGCATCCCGCCACTCCAGCTCATAGAGCCAGTTCTGCAAGCGCTTGCTCCTTGCTCCCAGGAATCCGTCGCGACCGACACGCTGCAGGCGCAGCCGCTCCACGACGGCCACGAGCTCACCCTCCGCGGTGAACAACTCCAGGTCACACGTGTAGCCGGTCCCCTTCGCATCCTCGTCACGAGACATGCGCGCGTGCGCCCAGACCTCACGGACACCCGCCCTCGACACCTGGACCCTTCCGACTCCGACAGGCAGATAGGCGGCATCCCCTTCCTCCTCCAGGACGGCCCCCACCATCTGGAAGCAGGCGTCCAGGAGCGCGGGCGCGAGGACATAGCGCTCCGCATCCACCACGGCCCCTCCGGCCAAGGCGAGCTGCCCCAGCACCTCGCTGCCACCACGCCACAGCCCTCGAATCGCGCGGAAGCTTGGGCCATAGGCGAGACCCGCCTTGCCCAGCTTGTCGTAGTAGCCATCCACGGACACTTCGGTGTCGAGCGCGGTCCGCAGCGCGTGAAGGTCGACACGTCCTCCCGACACTCGCGTCGCCGCGCGGAGCCTGCCGTGGGCATGGAGGGTCCATGTCGGCTCGGTCTCACCTGCCGTCGACTCCTGGCTGAAGATCTCGAACCGCCCCGCGCGGTCCCCCTCCGGCGTGTAGAGCAACTGCACGCGTCGCGTTCCTTCGTCGGGGAGGAAGAGGGCCTGGGAGAAGGCGAGCTCGTCGACGATGCCTCCCTCCGCTCCGAACAGCGACAGGCCCGCGGCGAGCCCCATCTCCACGTACGCCGCTCCCGGCACGACGAGCTGTCCGTACACGGCGTGGTCTCGGAGGAACGCTGGCTCGGAGGGTCCCAGCGAGGACTCGAACTGTCGCGTCCTTGCCGGCGAGTCCTGTCGGCTCCCCAGCAGCGGGTGGACGCCCGCGGTGCTCCGGGCTCGCACACCCTGACGATCCCACCCCGTGCCGGCCAGCTCCATCCAGTGCCTCTTGCGTTGAAAGGGATATCCCGGCAGCGAGACCTTGCGTCGCTCCCGGCCTGCATCCAGCCCGAGCCAGTCCACTGTCGAGCCCGCCGCGTAGAGCGAAGCGAGCCCCTCCAGCATCTGCCGCCAGTCCGAGCGCTCCGGCCGGAGGCTCGACAACCAGAGCGTCCCCTCTCCGGAGACGCACGCCTGCCCCATCGCCGTGAGGGTCGGCCTGGGCCCTACTTCCACGAAGGCCTGGACCCCCGCCCGGCTCAGCGTCTCCACGCTCCGCGCGAACCGTACGGGCCCCCGGAGCTGCTCCACCCAGTACCGGGGCTCCAGCAGCTCACCACGGGCCTCCTCGCCGCTCACGTTGGAGATGAGCGGGATGGCCGGCGGCTGGAGGCGGACCTTCGCCACCTCGCGCGAGAACGCGTCGAGGATGGGGTCCATCAACGCCGAATGAAAGGCGTGGGACACGCGCAGGAGCGAGCCGCGCTTGCCCTGCTTGTCCAGCTCCCCGAGGCAGTCCCGCACCGCGCCCTCGCGACCCGAGATGACGACGCTTCGCGGACCATTGAGCGCCGCGATGGAGACCTGTCCCTCGTACCGGGGCAGCAGCGCCTCCACCATCGACGGGTCCGCGGACACGGTGGCCATCGCGCCTCCCGCGGGAAGCGACTGCATCAACCGCGCGCGCGCCGCGATGAGCTGGAGCCCTTCCTCCAACGTGAAGACGCCGGCCACACACGCGGCCACCAGCTCGCCCACGGAGTGACCCATCACGAAGTCCGGGACGATGCCCCACGACATCCACACCCGCGCCAGCGCGTACTCCAGCGCGAACAGCACCGGCTGCGTGAAGCCCGTCGCATCAAGTCTCGCGCGGGCGGACTCGTCGCGCTCGGACGGGTACAGCAGCCCGAGGAGCGACTGACCCAACAACGGAGCCAGCACCTCGTCACAGCGCTGCAGCGTCTGACGGAAGAGCGGCTCCGTCCGGAAGAGCTCCTCGCCCATCCCGAGCCACTGCGAGCCCTGTCCCGTGAACAGGAACGCGATGCGCGGAGCCCCTTGGACGCGCTGCACGTCACGTCTCGCGCGGAGCTGCTCGCGCAGGCCCTCGTGTGAGTCCCCGAGGACGGCGAGGCGGTACGGGAAATGGGTGCGTCCCGTGTTCGCGGTGAAGCAGACATCCTCCACGGGTGCGGCGGCCAGCTCGGCGCCATCCAGCGCCTCCTCGTAGCGCTGCGCGAGCGCCCCCAGCGCTTCCGGACTCCTCGCCGACAACGCAAGGACGTGGACGGGTCTCGGGAACTCCTCCGGGGCCCTGGGGGGCGCTGGCGGCGCCTCCGCGACGAGGACATGGGCGTTGACCCCACTGAGCCCGAACCCGCTGATGCCCGCCACCTTGGGCCCCGCGGGCCACGGCGTCATCTGCGTGGGCACCCGGAGCCGCAACTGCTCCCAGTCGATGGCCGGGTTGGGGTTGCGCAGATGCAGGTGCGGAGGAATCGCGCCATGGCGCAGCGAGAGCGCGACCTTGATGAGCCCCGCGGCGCCAGCGGCCGACTCCAGGTGGCCCAGGTTCGTCTTCACCGAGCCAACCAGCAGCGGAGCCTCCGCACCTCGCCCCTCCCCGAGCACCGCGTCCAGGGCCCGCAACTCGATGGGGTCTCCCAGCGGCGTCCCCGTCCCATGTGCCTCCACGTAGCGCACGTCGGACGGCGAGAGGCTCGCGGACCTCAGCGCCCTGCGCAGCAGCTTCTCCTGCGCGGGGCCGTGGGGCACCGTCAGCCCACCGCTGGGCCCGTCATGGTTCACCGCCGAGCCCCGGACGACGGCGTGGATGCGGTCCTTGTCCCGCAGCGCATCCGAGAGCCGCTTGAGCACCAGGACGCCGCAGCCCTCGCCCCGCCCGTACCCGTTGGCGGACGCATCGAAGGTCTTCGAGCGCCCATCCGGCGCCAACGCCCGCATCTTGGACAGGACGATGTTGTTGTCCGGATGGAGGATGAGATTCACGCCCCCCGCGAGCGCCAGCGAGCACTCCGCCTGACGCAGCGCCTGGCACGCGAGGTGGACGGAGACGAGCGCCGAGGAGCACGCCGTCGCGACGACCATGGACGGACCTTGCAGTCCCAGCACATACGAGACGCGTCCCGCCGAGAAGCTCAGCTCATTCCCCGTCCCCATGTAGGGGAGGTCCCTCGTCGGCAGCGCGTTGAAGGGGACGCGACCGTAGTCGCTGCTGAGGAAGCCGACGTACACGCCCGTGTCGCTCCCCGCCAGCGAGCCCGGGGCAATCCCCGCGTCCTCCAGCGACTCCCACGCGACCTCCAGCATCAAGCGCTGCTGGGGGTCGACGTAGCTCGCCTCGCGGGGCGACAGTCCGAAGAACTCGCAGTCGAAGGCGGCGATGGGCTGCGAGAGGAAGCCCCCTTCGCGCACGACCATCTTCCACGCGGCGTCGGGGTCCTCGGCGTAGTAGGCCTGCGCGTCCCAGCGGTCCGCGGGCACCGGCCCCACCGCGTCGACGCCCGCGCGCAAGAGCTCCCAGTACCGCTCCGGCGTGTCCGCGCCGCCGGGGAAGCGGCACCCCATGCCGATGATGGCGATGGGCTCCGAGCGCGCGTGCTCCAGCCCCTCCACCTTCGCGCGGAGGGTCTTGATGGCCAGGGCCGCCCGCTGCAGGGGCGTCAGCTCCTCCGTGGGGGAGGACTTCGAGTCGTCGGGCATCGCGTGGGCCTAGGTCGAAGAGGCGACGAGCCGCTCGGGACCGGGGCTCACGGCGGGCCTGGCTCCCAGACGGGCCCAGTCGAGCGTGCCCAGCTGCGCGGCCATCTTCAGGTCGATGATGCGCTGGCGCTCCGTGCGGTCGAGCACGAGGCTCAGGTGCTTGGCGCCCTCGCGGATGACCCAACCCCACTCCAGGAACCGCGCGAGCATCGCGTCGAAGTCCGCCGCCGACATCGGACCTCCCTCGCGCGACTCGTTCACCTTCTCGAGCCCGACGCGAGCGCTCTGGATGGAGTCCATGGCCTTCAACAGCCGGACGCCGTCCACCGTCACCTCCGTCTCCCGCGACGTCCCGTCCCGCGTGTCCAGCACGTACGTCACGCCATCGCGCGTCTTCAACTCGAGCGTCACGCCCCGGCTGTACCCGTCGCGCCACTCCTCGGTCCTCTTCAGCGTGTCCTGGAGATAGACCGTCGGGTCGATGTCGCCCTCGAGGTCGTAGTCGAAGTAGTACGCGATGCGCCGGCGCTCCTCGGCGGGCAGCGCGGCGTAGACATAGTCATACGCCCACTTCTGGCGGACGTTCTTGAGGTTGTACTTCTCGGGCGTCTTCCAATACGGCGCGAACCGGTCCATGCGGATGCGCCCGCAGCCCCCGGGCGGAGGCAGGTGGACGAGCGAGGGCATCAGCCGGGCCATCTCCGCGTACTCCTCGGGCGCCTCACCCGGGAAGCCGAAGAGGATGTTCCAGTTCACGTTGATGTCGAACTCCTCGCACCACTTGATGAGCTGGAGGTTCTGCAGGCGCGTGGTGCCCTTGTCCATCAGCTCCAGGATGGGCGTGCTGAGGCTCTCGATGCCCGGCTGCAACTCGGTGACACCCCCGGCGACCATGAGCTCGAGCTGCTCCTTCCGGAGGTTGCTCTTCGTCTCATAGAACATGGTGATTTCGTCCCCCTGCTCGATGAGCGCGGGGAACACCGACTTGATGTATTTCAGGTCCAGGATGTTGTCGGCCATCATGAAGAAGTTGAAGCCGTAGCGCCCCGCGAGCGTGCGCAGCTCCTGGACGAATCGGCCCGGGTCCTTGCTCCGGTACGCCATGCCGGAGCCGTTGAGGCCGCAGAAGGTGCAGTGCGACTTGGCCCCCCACCAGCAGCCTCGCGACGACTCCGCCGTCAGGTTGGCGCGCTTGGCCATCGGCATGTCCTTGATGGCCTCGAAGTAGTGGTCGAAGTCCGGAATCGGCAGCGTGTCCATGGCCTCGAACGGCGGCGCGGCCACGTAGCGCGGCTGGGGGCGTCCGCTCCGACGGTCCAGCACGCCCTTGACCAGGTCGACGATGACGCCCTCGCCTTCCCCTGAGACCACGTGGTCCATGAAGGGGAAGTTGTCCGAGAGCGCCTTGCCCATGTCGGCCTCGCAGTTGGCGCCGCCCATGATGAGCGTCAGCTCTTCGCGCGGACGCAGCCGGCGCAGCTCCTTCGCCAGCGCGAGCGAGGCGACGGTCTGCTGGAACGTCGAGGTGAAGCCGATGACGCGCGGATTGTCCGCCAGGATGTCCTGCGCCCACTGCCTGACGATGCGCGGACTGTCCTCGCGCAGGGCGCGAATCAGCTCGCGGGCGCGTCCCCAATGCAACGCCTGCTCACGCCGCGCGCCGCCCGAGGTGGCGCCCTCCGTGTGCTGCTTCACCTCCAGCAGCGGCGTCAGCCGGTCCGCGTACTCCTCCCAGTTCGAGGCCGCGTCGCCCCACAGCGCCGGAGCGAAGACCATCTCCCCCAGCAGCAGGTCCGGCGAGGCCGGCAGGAAGGCCATCTCCCCGGCGAGGATCTCCGGGGGCGTGGCGTAGGAGAGGTAGTAGTAGAGTTCCCAGCCAATCTGCCGCATGAACTGGACGTTGAGGTAGCGGACATCCGCCGGGATGCCGCTCCTCCCGAGCACGCCTATCAACGTGCTCACGCCCAGCGCGGGCTGGTGTTCGGGGAGGAAGGGAGCGACGACGAAGCGGACCTGAACGGAATCACCAGACACGTTCCACTCCTTTGCGAATCTCAACGCAGGGCTTCGTAGAGAGAACCCGACAGCTCGCCGATGCTCTTGCCCCCCAACAGCTCCTGGAGGGGGAACTCCACCCGCAGCTCCGCGTGCAGCAGCTTCTTGAGCTCCACGCCCATCAGGGAGTCGAGCCCGAGTTCATGCAGCGACTGCTCGGGCTCCGGGAGCTGCGTGACGCCCAGCTCCAGCACCTTCGCCACCCGCGCGCGGAACCACTCGAGCACCGCGCTCCGCCCGTCCTCCGCGGAGCCCAGGCGCACGCGACGCAGCAGCTCGCGCCTCAGCTCCGCGCCCGCGCGGCCCGCGCCCGCCTCCCCTCCGAAGTCCGCGAACAACGGCGGAGGGCCGTCCCCCGGAAGCCCCCCGAGGAAGGTGGGCCAATGGATGGGCATCACTCCCACCACCGCCGGCATCGGGCCGAAGACCTGCTCCAGGATGGCGAACGCCTGCCGCGCCGGCACCAGGCCCACGCCGCGCTTGCGCATGCGCGCGTCCAGCGCCGCCTGGGCCTCGTCGCCGGGCTGTGTCCAGGCGCCCCAGCTCGAGCTCTGTCCAGGCAGGCCCTGGGAGCGCCGGTACTCGGCGAGCCCGTCCAGGAAGGCCGTCGCCGCCAGGTGGTTGCCCTGCCCCGAGGCGCCCATCAACGACGTGGACGAGGACAGCGAGAAGAAGAAGTCCAGCGGCGTGCCCGCGAGCCACCGATGCAGGTTCCAGGCACCGGAGACCTTGGCCGCGAACACCCGACCCAGGCGCTCGCGCGTCTGGTGCACGAGGATGCCGTCGTCCACCTCCGTCGCCGCGTGGATGATGCCCCGCAGCGGCGGCATGCGCTTCGAGATGCCCGCCATCACGAAGTCGAGGTCCGAGTCCACCGACACACCCGCGAGCGAGATGATGGCCGCGCCCCGGGCACGCATCTCCTTCACCTCCTCGGCGGACACGTCGCTGGCCCGCTTGCGCCCCAGGAGCACCAGGTTGCGCGCCCCGCGCTCCACCATCCACCGCGCCACCTGGAGCCCCAGTCCGCCCAGCCCTCCTGTCACCAGGTAGGTGGCGTCCGCCTTGAACTGGAGGCGTCCCTCGCCCTCCCAGTCCCACTTCCGATGCCGGGCCAGCCGCAGCACGTGCCGACGCCCCTCGCGCAACAGGACCTGGTCCTCGTCGTCACGTGAGCTCAGCTCCATCCACAACGCCTGCGCTCCGTCCTCGTGGTCTCGCCGGGGATCCAGGTCCACGCGGCGGCAGTCGAGCTCCGGGTGCTCATAGGCGATGGCCTTGCCCAGTCCCCAGAGCGGAGCTGCAAGCAGCCCTGGGAGTCCGCCCGTGTCATCGGCGCGCTGGGCGCCCCGCGTGGCCATCCAGAGTGAAGGCGAGGCCGGGTGGCTCGCGCCCGCAGTGAGCAGGGCCTGGGCGAGGTACAGCAGGCCGCCGCACGCATCGAGCGTCTCGTCCTGGAGCCGCGCGACGGTCAGCCCCTCCGGCTCCGGCACATCGAGGCTCCACAGGTAGACGACGTGGGAAGGCACGTGCCCCGCGGCGGACAGCGCCTCCATCAACCGGAGGAAGGACTCCGGGTTCCGCGTGGGCACCTCGTAGCCGCCGTCCTCGCGCTGTCGGAACACCTCCCCCCGGT
Source organism: Myxococcus fulvus (assembly GCF_900111765.1). The sequence continues at coordinate 303,277 of NZ_FOIB01000003.1, read as the reverse complement.
GGACGAAGGTGCAGCGTCCTCCCGCCTCACCCATGCGCCGCGAGAGCGCCTCGCCCAGCCCGCCCTGGTCCACGAAGACCAGACAGTGCCCGGGCGGTGTGGTGGTCTCCTCCGCGTGCGGAGGGCTCGCGACGGGCCGCCACGCGGGCGCATACACCCACGTGTGCGGCAGCTCGGCGTAGGCAGTCGCCGCCGTCAGCCGCTCGCGGTTCAGCGCCTCCAGCTGTCCTCGCTCCAGTCCACCGCGCTTCTCGGCCGTCAGCAGCAAATAGGCGGCCGCGCCTCCGCGGAGCAAACCGCCCATCAGCTCGTACGCGCGGGCCACCTGTGCTCGCGCATCCTCGGCACCCCAGCCGAGCTGCGACAGTCGCGCGTCCATCGCGGGCTCGTGGAGGAAGTTCCCCATCTCACGGGCCGCGTCCACGCAGTCCACGACGAGGAAGCCATTCGTGGTGAGCCAGATGGCCAGCTCCTCGATGCGCGGCAGCGACAGGCGCTCGACGTGTGGCGGCGCCAGGCCCGTCTTCAGGAACACGTCTCCGAGGACCAGTCGCCCCCCCTCGCGGACCTTCTTCCCCAGGGCCGCGAAGAGACCGCCCCGCTCCTCCGGAGGGCCGAGGGCCTCCAGTCCGAAGGCGACATCGAAGCCCGACTCCAGAGCGTCGGCGTCCAGCGCGCCCGTCACGACCTGGATGCGTTCCTCCAGTGCATGGGCACGCACGCGCTCGCGGGCCGCCTCCTCGTCCCGAGTCGAGGAGGTGTGGCCGATGATGCGGAACGCGCCGGGCCGTCGGGCCAGCGACACCCACTCGCGGCCGTCACCGCCCCCGAAGCCGAGGACCCGCTCACACGCGGTGAGGTCCACCGACCTGAAAAGCGCTCCGCGCAGCTCTCGGTGCGCGTCCTCCAGGAGTCGAGCCTGCTCATGCGTCCGCGTCCCTCGCGCCGCGAGCACCCAGGAGAACGCGGCGGCGACCTCCGGGAACGGAGCCAACGTCGCGAAGTCCTCCGTCCCCTCCTGGAGCAACACGTCCAGGCCCGGACGAGGGCTCGCCGCGCGAGGCGCCGGAGCCCGCTTCAGCGCCAGCTCCAGCAGCGCCCTGCGCTCGGGTGAAAGCGCGGCGAGTCGCTCCGCGAGGATACGTCCCTGTCCCTCTTGTTCCATGCGACCGCCTCCTCGACGACACCTCGCCCGCGGTGGGACAGCGCCCACCGACGTGGCGAGGAAGACCGTGGATGCACGACGTGGACTCAGGTGAGCGTGATCTTCTCCGGACCCGTGACACCGGGACGGCTGCCCGGCTCACCTTCCGTGCTCCTGGGGCTCTCCACCGCGCCATGGGTGGGATGGGCCGGAGGACACGCGGCGTCGGGCCCATGGGCGTGAGCGACCCTCTCCCCACGGAGCTTCGCGCTGGCCTCCTCCATCATCTGCTTGATGGTCATCATGCGCGGGCTGAGCGGTGAGTCCGCGCACGAGGCCGCCGTACCCGCGACGCCCGGCCGGTACTCGCCCCGGATGGCCGAGTCGATGTGCTCCAGCTCGTGGATCTGCGCCTGGAGCAAATGGGAGACCCCCTGCAGCACGTCCTTCTTCGCGCGGAAGAGCTGCTGGATGAAGCCCTTCCCTCCTGGAATCACGGCATCGACGACCTCCGCGACGCGGGCGCCCTCCTCGGGCTGGGTCTCCAACCGGAAGAAGTCCTTCGGCAAACGTCTGTTCTGCCAGACCATGTTCAAACCCTCTCTTTCTTGAACTCGACGACGAGTCTGTCGCCCTCCAGGCTCGCCCCGGCGGTGGCGAGTGGCGCGAGCATCCTGGGGAGCAGGACATTGCGCCGGAAGGCACCTACCTGGATGACGAGCTCCGCCTCGCGCCGGGAGAGCGAGACCTCTTCCTTGCGCGCGAAGGGGAGCTGGACCTCCAGCCTGTACACATCCACGGCCTGCTTGCCGACACCGAGGCCAGGAGGCGTGCTCCCGAGCCGCGCCGGGTCTTCGCCTCGGTACAACTGCGTCGCGAAGGCCTCGAGCGCCTCCTCCCCGACGATGTCCCGCCCCTGGAGCGCAATCCCAGTGACGGGGATGGCGCCGACCAGGTGCTGGAGGTTCTCGACCGCGGGGTGCCGGGCGAGCGCCGCGTCCTCCCCCACCAGCGCGAGGCGATTGAGGATGATTCCATCCAGGGCAAGGCCTTGCAGACCGAACGCCGCGCAGGCCCTCCGGACGCTCTGCTCGGTCCGGTGGTCATGCGTCGTCACCCACCGCGCGCGCGTCACCGTGGGGTCTCGCAGCAGCGCGCCCACGTCCGTCAGCTGGTCGCTGACTGCGTGGAGGACCTCCGGGTTCACGCGCGACGGCCTCGCCCGCCGAGCGCCCTGCTCCGGCGCCCGCGACCTGCGCGCATACCAGCCCACGGAGTCCGCGCCGCCGACGAAGCGCAGCGCGTCCCCCGCATCGATGACGATGAGGTCGTACGTCCGCGCGCGGCTGTATTCGCCGAGCAGGAGGAGCGCCAGCAGCACCTCCACTCCCGGAGTGAGCGCCACCTCCTCGGCCGTCACACCCTCCAGGCCACCACCGAGCAGCGCTGCCACCTCGCCGCGACCGTCGCTCCAACGGCGCTTCAGCTCCGACGCGACGTCGAGTTCCTGGAGGTGCAGGGAGTCCTCGACGCGAACGGGCAGCCCCCGGGCCTCCGCGAGCGTCGGCGCCACCACGCCGAAGGCACCGCTCAAGTCCCGGGAGGCGTCGAAGGAGAGGACCAACGTGCGCTGGCCCCGACGCGAGGCCGCCAGGCCCGTCGCCTCGGCCACCGTCGTCCGGCCCGCGCCGCCGCTCCCCGCGATGAGGAGGACTTGCGTCTTCTCAGCCATCAGGTCCCCACCTGTGAGGGCTGCGTGTCCTGCCTCGAGTCCCCCAGCCAGCCAGACTTCTCGAGCCAGTGCCGCGTGCGCTGGAGCTGGTCCATGGTGGACTGCTGGCTCAGCAGTTGGACGAGCGCCGCCTCCACGGCCTTCGCGTCGTAGGCGGAGATGCGCTGGTCCACGATGGGGTCCAGCCGGAAGTACTTCTTCCGGAGGATCATCCGGCACTGGTAGTTCACCGCGTCCGAGCCCGCCTCCAGCAACATCTTCACCAGCACCATCGGGTCTCGCGTGTCCAACAACCACCGGGCGAAGCCCCAGTTGGACTCTCCGCTCCGGAAGGTGGGCGAGAGGAAGGAGGACATGATGCCGTTGCCCATCGACAGCACCAGGATGGAGTCCAGGCTGGGCGGCTCGGTCGACAGCGTGTCCACCTGCTCGTGCTTGCTCTTGCGGGAGCTGTTGTTGATGGCCTGGGCCAGTCCTACGAGCGAGGGATTGTTGGCGTACAGCCCGCCATCCACGTAGCCGCTGCCCCGCTCCTTGAGCCCCTGGTAGATGGGATAGGAGAGCGGAGGCGAGCCGCTGCGCATCAGGACGTCGATGAGCAGCTCATTCATGTCCGGGTCGTTCTCCGGGCCGGTGTTGTGGAAGATCTTCGACTTCCACGTCCGCACGCCCTTGCGCTGTCCATCGAGCTGGAAGCTCGGGATGACGACCTTGCGCTTCAAGTCCCCCAGCCGCGTCGTCATCCCGAAGTAGCCGCCCAGGAAGTCGCGCATGTAGTTCGAGTCGAGGAACGAGCTGGCGCCCGTCAGCGCCAGCAAGGTGCGTCCCAGGGACACGCCCTTCCGGTTCATCGCGACGGCCTCTCCCCAGAACTGGAGGCTCTTGTCGTAGGCGCTGTCCGGGTCCGCCGCGCTGGCGAAGAAGGCCGCGTTGAACGAGCCCGCGGAGGTACCCACGAAGAGGTCCACCTGATTGAGCAGCGCCCTTCGGTCTCCTCCCGAGTCGAGCGTCTGTCGGAGCGCTCCGAGCATGCCCGTGGTGACGTAGCCCTCCCCTCCACTGATGGAGGAACCATCCATTGACAGGATCCGGTGCGGCATCACGCGACCTCCTTCGAGAACTGCGCCTTCCACCCATTCGCGGGCAGGAGCGCCCGAGAAGGTTCTTGTCCGGGCACTCCGGGCAGGGCCGCGTCCAGGCATTGCTGGAGCCGTGAGGCCAGCACCGCGGCGTTCTTCTCATCCATGACGAGTGTCATGTGATTGCCGGGGACCACGATGACCTGCAAGCCATTGGGCGCGAACCTGCGCACGCTGTCGACCAGCGAATCCCGCCCTCGGCTCGGCGGCTGGGCCCGGAAGAGCGTGGCGGGCCCCCCGTACGCGGTGAAGGTGTAGGAGCGCTCCGCCCGCAGGGTGACCAGCATGTTCCGCGCCGTTCGCGACACGTCCTTCAGGAACCTGCGCAGGTACGTGCGCTGCCCGCCCGAGTCCTTGCGCCAGAGGTCCTTGGGCGCCTCGGGGAGGCTGATGCCCATCCACTCGCCCACGAGCCGGAGGTTCTCGTAGTCACGCGGCAGCGGCGTCTGCGCCAGGACCTTCATCAGCTGCGAGCCCGTGGAGACCGCCTGCCGGAGGTCCTGACTGTCCTGCGCGGCCTTGCGGTCGAGCGAGGCGCCATCAATCAGGCCGAGCAGCGCGACCTGCTCTCCCTGGGCCTCGAGCTGGCGCGCCATCTCACACGCGACGATGCCGCCGAAGGACCACCCCGCGAGGCGATACGGCCCCCGAGGCTGCATCTGTCGCATGATGTCCACGTAGTGCGCCGCCGCCTCCTCGATGGTGGCCCTGGGGGCGCTGTCGTCCAGCAAGCCCGGCATCTGGAAGCCGAAGACAGGCTGCTCGGGGCTCAGGTGACGGGTGAGCGAGACATAGACGGCGGGGTTGCCCGCGGAGGGAGGCGCGACGAACAGCGGCGGGTTGCGCCCCTGGGGCCTCAGCGCCACCACGCCATCGGGCAGGCGCGGCGCGAGCACCCCGACCTGCGCGTCGACCCACCGGGCGAGTCCCTCCACCGTGGGCCGCTCGAAGAGCTCGTTGAGGGGGACCTCCACGTCCAGCACGCTCCGGATGCGCGCGATGAGGGTGACGGCGAGCAGCGAGTGCCCGCCCAGGTCGAAGAAGCTGTCGCCGGGCGCCACGGCGTCGAGCCCCAGCAGCTCGCGGAAGAGGGCCTGGAGCTTGCGCTCCGTGTCGGTCAGCACGCCCGTTTCGCGCGCCGCGAGGCCCCGGGTCCGCGGCCCTGGGTCCGCGCTGGGGAGCGCCTTGCGGTCGACCTTGCCGCTGGCCGTGAGCGGCAGCGCATCGAGGATGAGGAGGACCGACGGGCGCATGTACTCGGGGAGCTCCTCCTGGAGGAACTCGCGCAGCACGCGCTCCAGGTCCTCATCCGGACGTCGCGGCTCCGAGGGCTGGACGTAGGCGACGAGGCGCGGCTCCTGTCCCGGAGCGCGCTGCAACACCACGGCGGCGTGGGTGACCCGCGGGTGCCGCGCGAGTGCGGCCTCCACCTCTCCGGACTCGACGCGGTGGCCACGAACCTTGAGCTGGTCGTCCAGTCGACCGAGGAACTCGAGGGTGCCGTCCGGCAGGTACCGGGCCAGGTCTCCGGTGCGATACAGCCGCGCGCCCGCCTCGAAGGGGTTGGGGACGAAGCGCTCGGCCGTCAGGTCTGGACGCCCCAGATATCCCCGGGCCAATCCCACGCCGCCGATGTACAGCTCCCCCGACACGCCGACGGGCACGGGTTGTCCCCAGCGGTCCAGGACATACAGCGCGGTGTTCGAGATGGGCTTGCCGATGGGGATGCGCTCGGGGAGCGGCGCCCCATCCGTGGACACCTCATGGAAGCAGCACGCCACGGCGGCCTCGGTGGGGCCGTACTCGTTGATGACGCGCGTGGAAAGACGCCAGGCACGCCACGTCTCCAGGTCTCCGCCGTGAAGGCCCTCGCCACCGAGGACGAGCGCGTGCGTGCGCTCCAGCACCTCACGCATTCGCCCCAGCCCGTCGAACGCCCGCAGGTGCGAGGGGGTCAGCTTGATGAAGCTGAAGCCCTGCTCGGGGTAGTCCCTGGACGACAGCAGGTCCAGCTCCTGTCCCCGAGGGAGCAGGAACAGCGCGCGGCCCGAGATGAGCGGAGCGAAGAGGCTGGTCAGCGTGCCGTCGAAGCTGATGGACCCGAGCACCGGGCTCCCCGTGCCCTCGTCGAGCCGGTACGTCCGCACGCTCCACTTCAGGTAGTTGACGATGCTCCGGTGCGTGACCTCCGTGCCCTTCGGCTGGCCCGTCGAACCGGAGGTGTAGAGGACGTAGGCCAGGTGGTCCGGGGTGACGTCGCGGCGCAGGCGAACACCGGTGGCGTCCGGGAGCCGCTCCGCCGCCGCGTCCACGTGGAGGACCGTCGTGTCGGCCTCCACCTCCGGGTGCGTCCCCGAGGTGAGCAGCACCTGGGGACGGGCGTCGTCGAGGATGCGCCGCAGTCGCGCCTGAGGCTCGTCGGGGTCGAGCGCCAGGAACACGCCGCCCGCCTTGAGCACCGCCAGCAGGCTCACGATGAGCCGGGGCGAGCGCTCCATGCAGATGCCCACCCGCGTCTCGGGCCCCACGCCCAGCGCTTGCAGCGCCGCCGCGAGGCGATCCGCGCGCTGGTCCAGCTCGCCATAGGTCAGCTCCCAGTCTCCCAGGACGAGCGCACAGGCGTCCGGGTCTCTCGCAGCGCGGGCCTCGAACAGCTCGTGCAGACATGGCCCGTCCGCTCCCTCCCCTCGCGTCTCGTTCCACTTCCGGAGGAGGCGCTCTCGCGCGTCCGCGGGGAGCAACGGCAGCTCACTCACCGGGCGCTGGGGCTCGGTGAGCAACCCCTGGAGCAGTTGCTGGAAGCAGTCCGCGTAGTGCTGGACGGTGCCCTGGTCGAAGAGGCCCCGGTTGAACACGAAGCGCACCGTGAGCCGGTCGCCGTGGTCCTCCACGAAGAGGTCCAGGTCGAAGCGCGAGGTGGTGGTCTCGAACTCGAGCGGCAGGATGTTCATCCCGCTCGGCGCCGGCGTGCCTTCCATCGCCCGCGTCCACGAGAACACGGTCTGGAACAGCGGGTTGTAGCCGGGGTTGCGCGGGGGCTTCAGCTCCTCGACGAGCAGGTCGAAAGGCAGGTCCTGATGCGCGAAGGCGTCGAGCACCACCTCTCGCACGCGCTCCACCACGGTGGAGAAGCCCGGGCGGCCCCCCAGGTCCACGCGCATCACCAGGTTGTCGACGAAGAAGCCCACCAGGGGCTCCAGCTCGGTGCGGGTCCGGTTGATGGAGTTGGCGCCGATGACCAGGTCATCCTGTCCGGTGAGCCGGTGCAACAGGACGAAGAAGGCGCCCAGCATGCCCATGAAGGGCGTGGCGTGGGTCGCATGGCTCAAGGTCTTCAGCGCCTCGGTGAGCGAGGGCTCCACCTCGAAGCGGACCTCGCCTCCCGCGTCGGTCCGTACGCGAGGACGCGGGCGGTCCGTGGGCAGCTCCAGCAGCGGAGGCATCCCGGCCAGTCGCCGCTTCCAGGCGTCCACCAGCCCGCGGCGGACCTCGCCCTGGAGATGCCCGCGCTGCCAGATGGCGAAGTCGGAGTACTGCAGCGGCAAGGGCGGCAGGGGCGAGGGCTGCCCCTGGGCGAAGGCCGCGTAGAGGGCCGTCAGCTCGCGGATGATGAGTCCCCGAGCCCAGACATCCGCCGAGATGTGATGCAGGCACGCCTGGACGTACTGGCCTTGGGGCCCCCGGTCGACCACGAGGATGCGGATGAGCGGGCCCTCGGACAAATCGAAGGGCCGCTCCGCTTCGCGGCGCAGGAACGCCTCCGTGCCTCCGGGCTCGTAGGCGAACACCTCCGCCTCCTCCATCACCTCGAACTCCAGCCGTGGCTCAGGGTCGACGAGCTGCACCGGGACGCCCTGCTGCTCGGCGTAGCGCGTGCGGAGGATTTCGTGGCGTCGGACGATCTCGACGAAGCAGCGCTCCAGGAGCCCCACGTCGAGGTGCCCCTCGACCCGCATGGGCATGACCAGGTTGTAGGTGGCGCCTCCGGGTTCGAGCCGGTCGAGGAACCACAGTCGCTGCTGGCCGAAGGACAGCGGGGCCGGCCCCGTGCGCTCGACGGGGGTGATGGGGCGCTCCTCGTCCACCCGCTGGCGCTCTCGCAGCAGCGCCAGCAGCTCCTGCTTGTGCTCGGCGAGCACCTTCAGGAGCTCCTCGCCCGCGGCCCCCTTCGGGCCTCGGAGCTTCAGGTGCTCGCCCTCCGCACGGACCTCCAGGCCCCGCCGATTCAGCTCGGCGAGCAGCTCACCCATCTTCATAGCGTCAGCTCCTCGACCTCGGACTGCGCGGCGGAGACGGGGACACGCGCGAGCAGCTCGCTGAGTTCGAGCTGCTCGTGCAGCGCCTCCACGATTCCGGCGACACCCGTTCCGTCGATGAAGCGGGCCATGGGCAGGTCCACGCCCAGCTCACGGCCCATGCGGTTCTTCAGCTCGACGGCGCGCAGCGAGTCGAGCCCCAGCTCGTTGAGGGAGATCTTCTTCTGGAGCGCCTCGTGCTCCGGCGGGAACCCCAGCAGGGGCGCCAACCGGCCGCGCACGTAGTGCGTCAGGAGCCCGCGCCGACGCGCGCCATCCGAGCGCGTGAACTCCTCCAGCAGCTCCACCATCCGGCCCGTGCCGGCGGAGGGCTCCTTCCCACGCACCACCAGCTCGGAGAACAGGGGGCCATGGACCTCGGAGAGTGAAGCCCCCTGCGTGGAGGCGTCGACGGGCAGCACCCCCACCTGCGTGAGCTCCCGGCCCAGCAGCTCCTCGAGGATGCGCAGCGCCCGCTGGGGCGGAAGGCTCGTGGCGTCCGATGTCGCCGTGCGGCCCCTCGCCTTCTGGGCCATTCCTCCGCCGGCCCACTGTCCCCAGTTGACGCTGAGCGCGGGCAGCCCCTTCGCGCGGCGGTGGTGCGCCAGCGCATCGAGGAAGGTGTTCGCGGCCATGTAGTTGGCCTGCCCGGCGACTCCGACGAGCGACGCCGCGGACGAGTACATGACGAAGAGGTCGAGCGGGAGCCCGGCCGTCGCGTGATGCAGGTTCCACGCGCCCATCACCTTGGGCGCGAGCACGCGCGCCAGACGCTCCCGGTCCTGCCGGAGGAACACGCCGTCCTCCAGCACGCCGGCCACGTGGAAGATGCCTCGCAGCCGTGTGCCGCTCGCGGAGACTTCCTCCAGGACGCGTCGCACGTCGTCCAGGCGCGAGACATCCGCGCGCGCCACCGTGACCTCACAGCCACGCGCGCCCAGCTCATCGAGTCGCAGCTTCGTCGCCTCTCCCGGCGCACCTCGGCCGACCAGGACCAGATGGCGGGCGCCGGCGTCCACCAACCACGCGGCGGTGGCGAGCCCGAGCGCGCCCAAGCCTCCGGTGATGAGATACGCGCCATCGGCGTGCACGCCCACCGGGTTGGCGCTGTTCGACGGAGAGATGGGCCGCGTGAGCCGAGCCCCGAGGAGCCGAGAGCCTCGCAGCGCCAGCAGGTTCTCCCCTGTCGCGCGAGTCATCCGCTCGAACAACCGCGCGGGCGCGTCCTCGCCTTCGTCGAGGTCCACCAGCCGGCACCCCAGCTCAGGATGTTCGAGGGCGGCCGCGCGGCCGAGTCCCCAGAGCATCGACTGCGCGAGGCCGTCCACGGTGTCCCCGGGCGTGGCCGCGACGGCGCCTCGGGTCACCAGCCACAGCGCGGGTCGCTGGGCCCAGCTCGCGCGGGCCATGGCCTGCACGAGGTGGAGGACACCTGTCGCGCTCCGCGTCGACTCCGCTGAGAGCGCTTCGGCCCCAGGCTCATCGAGTCCCCAGAGGCAGACGACCGTCGTCGGCGCGGCGCCCTCCTCGGACAGTGACTGGAGGAGTCGGACGAAGCCCTCCGGTTGGTTCGGGTCGACGTGGACGTGGCCCGGCTCGTCGCTCGCATCCGGCGTCACCCAGACACACGTCCCACCGCGGCGCTGGACCTGCGCCTTCAGGCCTTCCGCGACGCCGCTCGAGTCCGCGAGCAACAACCAACGCTGGGACTGGAGGGAAGCCGGGGTCCGTGCCCGAGGGGCTTCCAGCTCGCGCCACGCCAGCTCCAGGAGCAGCTCCCGCGAGGAGTCCGCGAAGGAGGTCGAGAGCGCTCGCCGGTCGATGCGCTTCAGCAGCAACCCCTCGACCTCGGCGATGACCTCCCCCGTCTCCCCGAGGATGCGCAGGTCGATGCTCAAGAGCTCATCGGATGCGGAGGCTCGCTCATCACGGCGCGCATGCACCCAGGCGCTGCTCCCGGGCTTCTTGAACCAGCGCAGGCGCTGGATGGCGACCGGCATCCGTTGCCGGTGGTCGCGCGCCTCGCTGGCCTCGTCCATGAACAGGGCGGCGACGGTCTGGAAGCAGGCGTCGAGGATGAGGGGATGCAGCCGGTACTCGCCCATCCCGACGACCTGGTTGTCCGGCAGCCGCACATGGGCGAGGCAGGCGTCCTTCCCGAACCTCAACGCATCGATGGCACGGAACGACGGGCCGTACTCGATACCGTGGCGTGCCATCAGCGCGTAGAACGGCTCGACCGGTCGCGGCGCGGAGAAGCGCGCGAGCAGCCCGGCTTCCAGCTCGACGTGCCGCGCGGACTCTCGATGCGCCACGAGGTACCCATGGGCGAGGCGCGCCCAGTGCCGATCGGCCTCCGTCGCCTCCTGGCTGTAGATCTCGAAGTGCGTGCGCCCTTCTTCCGGCGTCAGCACCGTCTGGACCTCACGGCCCTCGCCCTCGCCGAGCACGAGCGGGCGCTCCAGCTCGAACGAGAGCACGTCGAACGAAGCCTCCGACGGCCCCATGAAATGCGCGGCCCCCAGCGCCATCTCGACGTAGCAGGCGGCCGGCAGCACCGTCGCGCCGAAGACCCGGTGCTCGGCGAGGAACGAAGGCTCCCGGGTGCTCAGGCGCGTCTCGAAGCGCGCCCCCTTCGTCCCCGCCAGTGACAACGGTGCGCCCGCGAGCAGAGGGGCACTCGCGCGAGCCGTCCTCCGCTCCGCCATGGAGCCGCCCGTCGGGGAGTCGATCCAATAGCGCTCGCGACGGAAGGGATACGTCGGGAGGGTGACGGACCGACGCTCGAAGGGCGCATCGAACGCGTTCCAGTCCACCTCGAAGCCACGCTCGTAGAGGGCGCCCAGCGCGGTGAGCAGCTGCGCTGTCTCGCCAGTGGCGGGACGAAGGCTCGGAAGCCAGCTCAGCGCCTCCTCCTCGGGGTAGCTGCGCAGACCGAGGCCGGTGAGGACCGGCGTGGGCCCCACCTCCAGGAACGTGCGGTGCTTCTGTTCACGCAGGGCCTCCAGCGCCTCGGCGAAGCGGACGGGCTCGCGCAGATGGCGGCACCAGTACGCGGGGCGGGTCAGCGCCTCCGCGACGAGCTCACCCTCCAGCGTGGAGACGAAGGGGAGCCGCGGCGCCTCGAGCGCCACCCCGTCGAAGCACGCCTCGAACGCCGCCACCACCGGGTCCATGAGCGGCGAGTGGAAGGCGTGGGTGACGGACAGCGGCCTGCAGGCGATGCCCTCACGCGACAGACGCGCCGCGAGCTCGGAGAGCGCCGCGCGGTCTCCGGAGATGACCAGGTCCTGGGGCCCGTTGACCGCCGCGAGCGAGATGAACTGGGAGACCGGTGCGAGCGTCGGAGTGAGCACCTCCAGCGTGGCGTTGACGGCCAGCATCCCGCCCTCGCCCGGGGCCTCGTGGATGAGCCGGGAGCGCGCGACGACCAGCTTCAGCGCGTCCTCGATGGACAGGACTCCGGCGACCACGGCCGCCGCGTACTCGCCCAGGCTGTGACCGACCACCGCGCCTGGGACGATGCCCCACGACGCCCACAGCTCGCTGAGCGCGTATTCGAGCGCCACGAGCGCGGGCTGGGCGTGGCGCGTGTCCGCGAGCAAGGAGGAGGACTGCTCGCCATACAGGAGGTCCTCGAGCCGGGGTTCGAGCAGCCCCTCCAGGGCCCCCGAGCACCGCTGCACCGCCGCGCGGAACACGGGCCAGGTCCCGGCGAGCTCGCGCCCCACCCCGGGACGCAGCGACCCCTGCCCCGTGAACAGGAAGACCGGCCTGGGGCTCTCCGTCCCCCGTCGAGGCTCACGCAGCGGCCGAGGCCTCCCCGCGCGCAGACGCGACAGGCCCGCCCGGAGCTCGGCGGCATTCTCACCCGAGACAGCCGCGCGGTGCTCGAAGTGGGACCGACCGACGTTGGCCGTGTAGCACCAGTCCCCGAGCACCTCACCCTCATCGGGCAGCGTGGACGCATGCACCTCCACCAGCGCCTCGAGCGCGGCCTCGGTCTTGGCCGACAGGGTCAGCAGGTGGACGGGGCGCTCACGCGCCACCAGCGGCCGAGGCAGCAGCGGGGCCTCCTCCACCACGAGGTGCACGTTGGTCCCGCTGAAGCCGAAGCTGCTCAGGCCCGCGATGCGCCGCTGTTCTCCTCGCGGCCAGGGTTGCAGCGCGGTGGGGATGACCACCGGCAGGTCATCCCAGCGGATGTTCGGGTTCGGCCGCGAGAAGTGGAGGTGCGCGGGGATGGCCTCGTGCCGCAAGGACAGCAGCACCTTGATGAGCCCCGCGATTCCGGCCGCGGCCTCCAGGTGGCCGATGTTCGTCTTCACGGAGCCGACGTACAGCGGCGTGGCTCGCGCGGGCGCGCGGCCGAAGACCGAGCGGAGCGCCTCCATCTCGATGGGGTCGCCGAGCGACGTCCCCGTGCCGTGAGCCTCGACGTAGCTCACCTGCTCGGGCTCCACGCCGCAGCCCTCCAGCGCCATGCGGATGACGCGCTCCTGCGCGCGCCCGTTCGGCACCATCAAGCCGCTGCTGCGGCCATCGTGGTTGAGCGCCGAGCCCCGGATGACGCCGAGGATGGGGTTGCCCTGCGCCAGCGCGTCCGACAGGCGCTTGAGCACGACGACGCCGCACCCTTCCCCGCGCGAGAAGCCATCCGCCGACGCATCGAAGGTCTTGCAGCGACCATCGACCGCGAGCATCCGATTCTGGCACTCGAACATCATGGTGATGGGGGACAGGCTCAGGCTGACGCCTCCCGCGAGGGCCAGGTCGCTCTCGTCGTTGCGCAGGCTCTGGCACGCCAGGTGGACGGCGACCGCGGAGGACGAGCACGCGGTGTCCACGGTGAGCGCCGGCCCCTGGAGGCCCAGCGTGTGGGCGATGCGTCCCGCCGCCATGGACGGGTAGTTGAGGGACGCGGAGTGCATCTCCACGCCCGCGGTGATGCCGAGCACGTTGTAGTCGTTGTGCATCAGCCCCACGAAGACGCCGGTCCGGCTCCCGGTCAGCCCGGCCGGTGGGATGCCCGCGCGCTCCAGGGAGCGCCAGCACTCCTCCAGCAACATGCGCTGCTGCGGGTCCATGTCCTTCGCGTCGCGCGGAGGGATGCCGAAGAACGCGGGCTCGAACAGGTCGACGTTCTCGATGAACGCGCCCCGGCGCGTGTACACCTTCCCCTTCGCCCCCGGCGTGGGGTCGTAGATTTCGTCGATGTTCCAGCGCTCGGGCGGCACCTCGCGGGTCGCGTCGCCTCCCTCGCGGAGGAACTGCCAGAAGGTCTCCGGCAGCTCGCCTCCACCGGGGAATCGGCAGGACATGCCGACGACGGCGATGGGCTCCGCGGCCAGGAGGTCCTTCTTGGCGCGGAGCTGGTTCGCGAGATAGGCGAGCTTGACGGCCGGCAGCTCGGAGATGCGTGTCGGTAGTTTCGCCATCCGGTCCTCAGCGGGTGAGCGCGCTCACCAGCTCCTGGTCGATGAGTGAAGTGAGCTCCTGCTCCGACAGCCCCTGTATCTCCGCGGTCAATGCGTCCTCTCGCGTCGGGCCCTCCACCGGCCTCTGCGCGGGCTCGCCCAGCCCCAGCTCTCCCGCGAGGTGCGTGACGAGCCCGGCCACCGAGGGGAAGTCGAAGACCAGCGTGGAGCGCAGGCTCTTGCCGAGGCTGCCCGCGAGCCGGTTCTTCAGCTCCACCGCCAACAGTGAATCGAAGCCCAGGTCGAAGAGCCGCTCGCCACCGGAGAGCCGCTCCGTCTCCGCCAGCCCCAGCGTGCGCGCGACCTGCTCCGCCACGTGCTGACGCAGCAGCTCCAACCTCCGGTTTGGCGCGGCCGCATCCAGTCGCGCGCGGAAGGCAGGCGCCCGAGGCTCCATCGGCGTGCCACCCAGCAGCCCCTGGAAGAAGGCCTGACGCGAGAGCCCCGGCCACTGCTCCGCGAGCCGGGTCCAGTCGACGGGGAAGACACCGAGCGAGGTGCTCGGTCCCCCCATCAGGCGCTCCAGCACCTCCAGCCCGCGCTCCACTGGAATCGCTCCGAAGCCCAGCGCGGTGGGCGACCTCGTCGACACCGGGCCCATTCGCGCGGCCATCCCCGTCTCCGCCCAGGAGCCCCAGTCGAGGGTCAGCGCGGGGCGCCCCTGCGCGCGCCGGAGCTGGGCCAGTGCATCCAGGAAGGCGTTCGCGGCGACGTAGTTGGACTGCCCCGGAGTTCCCAGCAGCGAGGCCGCCGAGGAGAAGCAGACGAAGAAATCGAGCGGCATCCCCGCGGTGAGCACGTGCAGGTTCCACGCGCCCTGGACCTTGGGGGCCAGCACCTCGCGGAAGTGCTCCGCCGTCAGATGGGCCAGGGTGCCGTCGTGGAGGACTCCCGCGGCGTGGAAGAGGCCTCGCAGCGGTGGCGCATCGTTCGACGGGGCCAGGGCCGCCGCGAGCTCGTCGCGAGAAGCCAGGTCCGCGAGGGCCACGCGGACGTGTACGCCGCGCGTCGCCAGCGCGTCGAGCTGCCGCTGGGCCTCCGCCGAAGGGCCATGCCTTCCCACCAGGACGAGGTGTCGCGCGCCCCGGTCCGCCAGCCATCCCGCGAGTCGGAGTCCGAGCCCTCCCAGACCACCCGCGACGAGGTAGGACGCCTCCGAGGAGAGCTCCAGCTTCCGCGTCACCGCGCGAGTGCGGGCGCGCTCCAGTCGGGCGGTGTACAGGCCCTCCGTGCGCACGGCGACCTGCTGCTCCTGCTCGGCGAGCGCGAACGCACGCAGGCACGCCTCGGCCTCACCCTTGGCGGGCTCACGGGGGAGGTCGACCCGAAGGCAGCGCAGCTCCGGCAGCTCCGTCGACACCGCCTGCCCGAGTCCCCACAGCGTCGCCTGCGCGATGCGCGGCTCGTGGACATCGGAGGACAGCGTTTGAGTGCCTCGGGTGATGATGATCAACCGGGGCGTCCAAGAAGCTCGCACCAGGGCCTGCACCAGGTGCAGCGCGCCCTCGCAGCTCGACGCCTCTTCGTCGTCGTCCCACAGGTACACGAGGCCGTGCGGAGCCGCGCCGTCCCATTCGGAGAACAGGCGGTCGAAGGAGTCCGGCCTCGCGGGGTCCAAGGTGCGGCCCTGGCGCACGCGGGTGACTCGGGCGCCACGCTGTTCGAGCAGCGCGGCCAACGTGTCCCCGACACCCCCATCTCCGATGAAGAGGACCCAGTGCTGACCCGCCGGGCGCAGCTCGTCCTGGGAGGCACACGGGCGCCAGGTGACGCGGTACAGCCAGTCCTGCCAGTCCACGTCGAGGCCGCGCAGCAACACCTCCCGCTCGGCCTTGCGGACAGAGAGCCCCGTGAGGGACGCGACCACGCTGCCGTCCTCGGCACAGAGGGTCATGTCGGTGGTGGGGGGTTCCGCCGAGCCCGGCTCGGCGCGCTGCGTGGCGAAGGTCCAGAGGCGCGCGGGCAGGCGCTGGTGGAGCTCGAGGCGGTGGATGGCGACCGGGAGCAGCAGCGCGTCATCGGGCGACAGCGGCGTGACGGCGGCCGCGGTCCGGAGGCACGCATCGAGCAGCGCGGGATGGGCGCGGTAGCCCACGCCGTGCGCTTCCACCTCGCTGGAGGAGCACGCGGCCCGGGGCCCCCGATGCAGCGACGACAGCACCCGCAGCGACGGGCCGTAGTCGAGCCCACGCTGACGAATCGCCTCGGAGAAGGCCTCGATGTCGACGGGGCTGGGGCAGCCTTGGCGTCGTGCCTGGAGCTCCACGCGAGGCGGCGGCGTCGCACCGGGCGCGTGGACGCGGCAGGTCAGATGGGTGCTCCAGGGGGAGCGCTCTCCCCGCCCTTCGTCCTCCCGGCTCATCACCGTGCACGTGAACCCCGCGGTGCCCTGCTCCTCCAGGAGCGTCTGGACGACGCGCGTGCGCGACTCCGGCAGGACGAGCGGCTGGTGGAGCGTCACCGCCTCCAGCGTCATGGACTCCGAGCCCGACACCTGCGCCACGGCCGAGACCACCATCTCCACGAAGGCCGCGGCGGGGACCACCGCCTTGCCGTACACGCGGTGGTCCTCCAGGAGCGAAAGGGCCCGTGGCTCCAGCTCTCGCGAGAAGACGGTGACGCCCTCGCGCAGCGCCACGGAGTCCCAACGCTCACCGAGCAGCGGATGCACCGTGGGCCTCGTGGGACGTGACCAGGGCGCGGGGACGTCCAGCCAGTGCCGCTGCCGCTCGAACGGATAGGTCGGAAGGGCGATGCGCCCACGTCCACCGTCGAGGCGTGCCGGGTCCATCGTCGCGCCACGGACGTAGAGCTCCGACACGGCCCGCAGCAGCCCCATCCGGTCCGAGCGGCGCGGATGCAGCGTCTCCAGCCACAAGGCGGATTCGGACGCCGCGATGTCTCGCGCCAGGTTCGACAGGACGGGCTTCGGGCCCACCTCCAGGAAGACGCGCACCCCACGTTGGAGGAGCGTGCGGAGTCCCTCCGCGAACCGGACCGGCTCGCGGCAATGCCGGACCCAATAGTCGGGACGCGTGAAGCCCTCCCCTGCCTCGGCGCCGTCGAGGTTGGAGATGAGAGACACCCGCGGCGCCTGGAGTCGCACGTCCCTGGCGACCCGCGCGAACGCCTCCAACATCGGCTGCATCAGCGGCGAGTGGAACGCATGCGAGACCTTCAGGCGCTGGCTCTCGATGCCCTCCGCGGCCAGCTCGCGTGCGATGGCGTCGATCGACTCCCGCGCTCCGGAGATGACCGTGTTCCGAGGTCCGTTGAGCGCCGCCAGCGACACCCGGTCATGCCCCGCCAGGGCCTGGAGGACCCGCGCCTCGTCGGTGAAGAGGGCCAGCATCGCGCCGCGCTCGGGCAGCGCCTGCATCAGCCTCGCGCGCTCGGCCACCAACGGGAGCCCGGCCTCGGCGGTCAGGGCACCCGCGAAGATGGCGGCGGCATACTCACCGACGCTGTGCCCCAGGACCACGTCGGCGTGGAGTCCCCACGAGCGCAGCAGTCCGGCCACCGCCAGCTCCAGCGCCACGATGGCCGGCTGCGTGTACCGCGTCTCGTCCAGCGCGCCCGCGTCGTCGTGGAACAGCACCTCGGTCAGCGGGCGATCGAGGTGGGGTCGGAGGATCTCCTCGAAGCGGAGGAGGTCGCGGCGGAAGCCCGGCTCCGTCTCGAACAGCTCACGCCCCATGCCCACGTACTGGGCCCCCTGCCCGGTGAAGAGCCACGCGACGCGCGGCGCCTCCGTGCCTCGCTGTCCCTCCACCCACGCGCCGGTGGTTCGGGGCTCGCCACGGCTGAAGTCGCGCAGGGCGGCGGACAGGTCCTCGGAGGTCGAGGCCACGAAGGCCACGCGCTCCTCCAGCGAACTCCGGCTGACCCTCGCCGTGTGGCAGACCTCCGCGAGCACGTCCTTTCGCGCCCCCGCGAGTTCGTCCGCGAACGACGCCGCCAACCGGCGCAGGCTGCCGCTCGTGCGAGCCGAGAGCGTCAAGAGGTGCGGGAGGCGCGCGGAGCCCTGGACGGGCGCGTGTTCCGGGCGCGGCGCGGACTCGAGGATGACGTGCGCATTCGTTCCCGAGAAACCGAACGAACTGACGGCCGCGAAGCGCGGCGCCTCGGCTCGCCAGTCGCGCCGCGCGGTGGGCACCTCGACGAACAGCCGACTCCAGTCGACATGCGGCGTGGGGGTCCGCAGGTGGAGGTGGGGAGCAATCGCCTCGTTCGCCAGACACAGGGCCGCCTTCATCAACCCCGCGATGCCCGCCGCGCCCTCGAGGTGACCGAGGTTCGTCTTCACCGAGCCCACCATCAGGGGCTGCTCGCGTGTCGTCCTGTCCCCGTAGACCGCGCCGAGCGCCTCCAGCTCGATGGGATCACCGAGCGCCGTCCCCGTCCCATGGGCTTCGACGTAGCCCACGCGGGCCGCATCGACGCGCGCATCCCTCAGTGCCTCCGCGAGGACCTGCCGCTGCGCGAGCCCGTTCGGGACCGTCAAGCCGCTGGTCCGGCCATCCTGGTTGACCGCCGAGCCGCGAATCACCGCGACGATGGGGTCCTTGTCCGCGATGGCGTCCGAGAGCCGCCGCAGGACGAGCAGGCCACAGCCCTCCCCTCTCCCCATCCCATTGGCCGCCGCATCGAAGGCCTTGCAGCGCCCGTCCACGGCGAGCATGTGCGCGCGCGATTCGATCAACGTCGCGACCGGCGACAGCACCAGGTTCACCCCCCCCACCAGCGCGAAGTCGACCTCGCGCTGGCGCAGCGAGCGGAGCGCGAGGTGCACGGCGACCAGCGACGACGAGCACGCGGTGTCGACCGTGAGGCTCGGTCCCTGGAAGTCGAAGGTGTACGACAGCCGGCCCGAGGCGACGCTCGCGCCATTGCCCGAGCCCGTGTGCGCGTCGATGATCTCGGGGGACTGGGTGGCGAGCTGCGTGTAGTCCTGCCCCATCATCCCGATGAACACGCCCGTTCGGCTTCCGCGCAGGGAACCCGGGTCGCGCCCGGCGCTCTCCAGGGCCTCCCAGGCGACCTCCAGCAGCAGCCGGTGCTGCGGGTCCATCCGCGCCGCCTCGCGCGGGGAGATGCCGAAGAACCGGGGCTCGAACTGGTCGATGTCCTCCAGGAACGCGCCGTGGCGGCAGTAGACCTTCCCGGGCTGGTCAGGCTCGGGGTGATAGAAGGCGTCCGCGTCCCATCGCTCCTTGGGGACCTCGGTGACGGTGTCGGTCCCTTCGAGGAGCAGTCGCCAGTAGCGGTGGGGAGTCGAGGCGCCGCCCGGGAACCGGCAGCCCATGCCGACGATGGCCAGGGCCTCATGCCGCTCGCGTGCATGGGCGTCGAGCTGTGCCTGCGCCTCCTGGAGCTTCAGGAGCGCGCGCTTCATCAACTCCGCATGGTCTGCCTGGGCGGACACGGCGGGCTCCTAGCTCATCTTCGAGAGCTGCTCTTCGAGCAGGTGGGCGAGGTGCGCTTCGGACAGGTTCTCCAGTGCGGACGCGCCTTGCTCCGGAGCTTCAGGAGGGGCGCTGGTGGGCGCGGGGAACTCCAGGGGAAGGAACGCGGTGGCGAGCTGCTCCGCGAGCTTCTCGGTGGTGGGGTAGTTGAAGACGAGGGTGGCGGGCAGCGAGAGCCCGAAGCCGCTCTGGAGCCGGTTCTTGAGCTGCAGCGCCGCCAGGGAGTCGATGCCCATCTCGCTGAAGCCCTGCGACGGGTCGACCGACGCCCCCGAGGCCGCGCCACGAATCCACGCCACCTGCTCACGCAGGTACTCCAGCAGCAGCTTCCGGCGATGCATGACGGGCGAGCGCGAGAGCGTCTCCAGGAAGCGCGCGCGCTCCACGGTCCGCCCCCGCGCCGCGTCGCGCAGCTCGGCGTCGTAGGGCGAGGAGCGGCCGCCGCCGAACACCGCCCAGTCGATCTCCGCGACACCCACCTGGGCGACGGGGCTCGTGAGCAGCGCTTCGAGCGCCGCGAGTCCCTCTCGCACGGGGAGGCTCCCCCAGCCCGGAGTGTGGGAGCGCGCGCCGACGTCCACGCGGGCTCCAGCGTCTCCCGCCCACACGCCCCAGTTGATGCTGAGCCCCGGCAGTCCGAGAGCGCGGCGATGATGCGCCAGCGCGTCCTCGAACGCCGTCGCCGCGCAGTGGTTCGACTGTCCGGCGGAGCCGACCAGGGACGCCACCGACGAGAACAACACGAAGTGGTCCAGCGCGAGCTTCGAGGTCAGCCGGTGCAGGTTCCACGCGCCCCTCACCTTGGGCCTCAGCACGCTCTCGAAGCGGGCCCAGCGCTGCTGGCGCAGGACACCGTCATCCAGCACGCCCGCCGAGTGGAACACTCCGCCCAGCGGCGCGAGCTCGCCGGAGATCTCCCGAAGCAACGCCGCGAGTGCGTCCTCGTCCGCGACGTCCACCTGTCGGTACTCGACGCGCGCCCCGAGCGTGCGCAGTCGCTCCAGCCGCTCGGCCGCCTCCGGTCCCACGACACCACGTCCCGTCAGCACGAGGCTGCGCGCGCCCCGGTTCGCCAGGAGCTCCGCCGTCAGCAACCCCAGCCGACCGAGCCCACCCACCACGAGATAGGTGCGGTCCTCCCGGACAGCATCAGCGCCCGCCCACCTCGAGGACGCGGTCAGGACCTCGCGAGCAGAGACCCTGCGCAGCCGCGCGACCCGACGGTCCCCTCGGAAGGCGACCTGGTTGTCGGCCACGTCCGCTCGCGCGAGGAGCTCCCGCGTGAGCATCTCCACCTGCGCATCCGCCCCGCTCCGTGGATCGAGGTCGACGCACCGGACATCCAGCTCGGAGGACTCGATGGCGACCGGTCGCGCCAGGCCCCAGAGCAGCGACTGTGCAATCCCAGGGAGTGGCTGTCCGGTGGCGACGGCCTGCGCGCCTCGCGTCACCAGCCACACGGCCTGGGAGTATCCACGCTCGATGAGGGAGCGCAGCAGCCCGAGGCCGCTTCCGCAGCCGCGCAGTGTGTCCGCGTCGAGGCGCGCCGGGTCGAGGTCCTCCGAGTCCGCGCCGTCGAGTCCCCACAGCAGGATGACGTCCGACAGGGAGGCCGGGAGCGCCAGGGTCTTCAGGGCCTCTGCGAGCGCCTCGGGGTCCTCCGGCAGCTCGAAGCGCGTGTCATCGAGGGCGCGGAACGTCCGTCCGCGGAACGCGAGGAAGCAGGTCCGTCCATCGCGTTCGAGCGCCCGTGCGAGCCGCGGTCCCAGCCCACGCTCGTCCGCGAGAATCAGGCAGGGTCCGCGCTCCTTCGGCGCGGTGCCCGCTGCCTCCAGCGCGAGCGGCTCCCACCGGCGCTCATAGAGCCATCCATCCACCGGTGCCTGGGTCGCCGGGCGCAAGGCTTCCCGACGGGTCCGCTGGAGCTCCAGGCCGAGGACTCGCGCGCACAGCCGCCCGTCGCTCCCGAAGACGTGGACATCGGCGCGGAGCCGCTTCCACGTCGCGTCCAGGGGCAGCACCACCGCGTGGCTCCACATCCGCGCTTCGAGTCCTCCGAACAGCTCGACGCTCTCCAGGTTCATCGGCACATACAGCTCGGAGCCGCTCGACTCCGGATACGCGCCGCCCACCACCTGGAGACACGCATCCAGCAGCGCCGGGTGCGCGAGGAACGCGTCGTGGTCCCCGAGCACGGCGGGCCTCTCGATGCGGGCCAGGACCTGCTCCGACTGTCGGCGCAGCTCGGTGATGCCCTGGAACTCCGCGCCGAAGTCGACCCCGGACTCCCGCGCCCGGCGATACGGGTCCGGGATGAGCAGCGCGGCCCGCTGCATCGAGAGCACCGCGTCGTAGCCCGAGGCCTCGCGAGGCTCCTCTCCCTCACGCGAGGCATGGAGCGTCGCGGTTGCATGAAGGACCCACTCGCCCTCCGCGGCTTCCATCGCACGGCTGAAGATGCGCGCCGTCGCCGAGCCGGCCCCCGCCTTGCTCACAGAGCACTGCACCTGGCGACTGGCGTCGCCGGGGAAGGTCATCGCCGCGAGCAGGGACAGGTTCTCCAGCAGCAGCGCCTTCGTCCCGAGCAGCCGCGCGCCCGCGGCCAGCGCCATCTCGACGTAGGCCGTCGCGGGCAGGGTCGGAGTTCCGAAGACGCGGTGCTGTCCCAGGAAGGCCTGCGACGAAGGGCCGAGCGTCGACTCGAACAGCAGCGCGTCCGGCCCGAGCACGGCCAACGGCATGCGCGCGCCGAGCAGGGGGTGCTCTTCCCGGGCGACGCTCGTGCCCTGCAGACGCCGCAGCCCCGCCCCCTCCTCCCAGTACCGCTGACGCTGGAAGGGATACGTGGGGAGCGCCACCTTGCGCCGGGTGAAGCCCGCCTCGAAGGCCGTCCAGTCCACGCGGACGCCTCGCACGTACAGGGCCGACAGGCTCTCCAACAGCTGCTGCCAGCCGCCGTCCTCGGGCCGCAGGCTCGGCAGCCACGCGCACTCCCCTTCCGGGACGCACCGCGCCGCCATGCCGAGCAGCGTCGCCTTGGGCCCCATCTCAATGAACACCCGCACTCCGTCCCGGTACAGGTGCTCCACGCCCCGCGCGAAGCGCACCGGGTCGCGGAGCTGGCTGCACCAGTAGTCCGGCGTGGTGATGGCGTCCGTGATGGGCTCGCCGGTCATCCCGGAGACCATGGGGATGGCGGGCCGAGCGTAGGTGAGCGTGGCGGCGACGGCCCTGAACTCCGGGAGGATGGCCTCGACCATGACCGAGTGGGCCGCGCGCGGAATGTTCAGGCGGCGCACCTTGAGCCCCCGGGACTCCAGGGCCGAGGCCACCTCCCCCAGCTCGCCAGGGGGACCGGAGACGACCACGTTGTCGGGACCGTTGAGCGCGGCGATGGAGCAACTCCATCCGCCCTGCGCCAGGACCGCGCGGACCTCATCCTCGCCCGTGGAGACCGCGAGGTTCCCTCCCTCGGGGAGCTGATGCATCAGCCGGCCCCGGTGAATCGCCAGCTTCAGCCCGTCCTCGAGGCTGAACACCCCCGCGAGGCACGCCGCCGCCAGCTCTCCAGTGCTGTGTCCGAGCAGGACATCCGGCCGGATGCCCCAGGACATCCACAGCTCGGCCAGCGCGTACTCGAGCGCGAAGAGCACCGGCTGCGCGTAGTCGAACTGGTCGATGGGCGAGCTGTGTCCCGGCTCCGGATAGAGCACCGAGTGGAGAGAGCGTCCCCAGACGTCTCGCAGCAGCACATCGAACGCATCGATGCGGCGGCGGAACCCCGGATGCGTCGGATACAGCTCGCGAGCAGCGCCGATGTACTGTGAGCCCTGCCCCGAGAAGAGGAACGCGACCTTCGGCGATGACCTCGCGTCGAGCACGCCCTGGACCAGCCCGGGACGCTCCTCCCCTTTCGCCGCGGCGCCGAGCGAGGCCGCCATGGCGTCGCGCTCCGAAGCCACCACGGCGAGCCGGTGCTCGAAGGCGACGCGGCCCGTGTTCGCGGAGAAGCACACGTCCGCGAGCGACGCGTCGGTCTCCTCCAGCAGCGACTGGTATTGGCCCGCGAGCAACCGCAGCGCCGCGTCGCTGCGCGCCGAGAGCGTCAGGACATGACGGGAGCGCTCCGAGCCGGAGACCTCGGGCGCCTGGGTCGAGGGCGCCTCCTCCACCACGACATGCGCGTTGGTGCCGCCGATGCCGAAGGAGCTGACTCCGGCGCGGCGCGGTCCGCTCGCCACGTTCCACGGCGTGGCCTTGTCGACCACGAAGAACGGGCTGTGCTCGAAGTCGATGCGCGGGTTCGGCGTCTCGAAATGAAGAGAGGGCGCGAGGGTGCGATGCTGGAGGGACAACACGACCTTGATGAGCCCGGCGATGCCCGCCGCGCTGTCCAGGTGCCCGATGTTGCTCTTCACCGAGCCCAGCGCGCAGGACCCGGACTGCGCCTGCTCACCGAAGGCCCGGGTCAGCGCCGCGACCTCGATGGGGTCGCCCATCGCGGTCCCCGTCCCATGCGCCTCGACGTAGGAGATGCTCCGCGGGTCGATGCCGGCGCGCTGGTGCGCCCGGCGGACGACGTCGGACTGGCCCTCGACCCCGGGCGCCATGAAGCCGACCTTGCGGTGCCCGTCGTTGTTGATGGCCGAGCCCTTGATGACCGCGAGGACACGATCCCCATCGGCGAGCGCCCGACCCAGGCGCTTGAGGACGACGACGCCGGCGCCGCTTCCAGGCAGGGTGCCGCTGGCCCGGGCATCGAACGGCCGGCAGTGGCCGTCCTTCGAGAAGATGCTGCCCTCCTCGTAGAGGTAGCCGACCTTGTGAGGGACCTTGATGGCCACCCCGCCCGCGAGCGCCATGTCGCAGCGTCCGTCGAGCAGCGCGTCGCACGCCGTCGACACGGCGACGAGCGACGTCGAGCAGGCCGTCTGGAGGTTCAGGCTCGGCCCGCGCAGGTCGAGCTTGTAGGAGGTCTGCGTCGCCAGGAAGTCCTTGTCCTGGGAGACGAGGTCCTGGAAGAAGCTGAGCGGCCGCGTCAGGTCCGGATAGGGATAGCGGTAGTGGCTGACGCTCTTGCCGGCGTAGACACCGACGACGGCATCGCCCGCGCCAGGCGGGTAGCCCGCATGTTCGAGCGCCTCCCACGAGCACTCCAGGAACACGCGCTGCTGGGGGTCCAGGGAGCGCGCCTCGCGGGGCGTGAGGGAGAAGAAGTCGGCGTCGAACGCGTCGAAGTCCTCCATCACCGCCGAGGCACGGACGTAGCGAGGGTCCCTGAACGCCGACTCGCTCACGCCCGCGGCGCGCAGCTCGTCATCGGTGAAGGTGCCGACGGACTCGACACCCTCCACCAGGTTGCGCCAGAACGCGTCGAGCGTGGCGGCCCCAGGAAAGCGGCCGCTCATCCCGATGATGGCGATGTCCCGGTCTTCCTGCGTCGGAGCTGGCTCGACGATGGGCGTGGACCTCGCCGCCGTCCCTGGAGCACCGAGTCGCGCAGCGAGGGAGCGGACCGTCGGGTTCCCGAACAGGTCGACGACGGGGATGGTCAGCGCCAGCGCCTGCTTGATGCGCAGGTGGAGCTGGATGAGGTGCACGGAGTTGGCGCCGAGCTCGAAGAAGTTGGTATCCGGAGGAACCGTCGGAATCCCCAGCACGGCTCCGACGGCCTTCGACAGCGCGTCCTGGAGCGCGCGCGTCCCCTCACCACCGCCCGAGGCCGGGGACGGCCGCGACCCGGCGTCCTGCTTCGCCTGGGCGACCTCGTCCGGATGGGGCAAGGCCCGGCGGTCCACCTTGGCGTTGCGGGTCAGCGGCAGGGCGTCCAGCACGACATAGGTCGCGGGCACCATGTGCTCGGGGAGTACGCGCGAGAGGAACTCGCGGACGCGCCGCGTGTCGAGCTCCCGCGCCCCGTCCGCGAGGACGACATATGCGACGAGCCGCTTCTCGTGGTGCTCACCGACGGCGCCCACCACGGCGGCGCGGATGTCCGGAGCCCGGAGCAGCGCCGCCTCGATTTCTCCGGGTTCGATGCGCTGGCCACGGATGGAGAGCTGGAAGTCGACGCGGCCGAGGAACTCGATGGTACCATCGGGCAGATAGCGGCCGAGGTCTCCGGTGCGGTAGATGCGCTCGCCCGTGCGAGGGTGGACGGTGAACTTCTGGGAGCCCGCGCCCGCGCCGATGTAGCCCAGGGCCACGCCGATGCCCGCGCAGCACAGCTCACCGGGGACCCAGACGGGCCGCTCCTCCAGCCGCTCGTCCAGCACGTAGTACCGCGTGTTGGCGATGGGCTTGCCGTACGGGATGCTGCGACGGCGCTCGTCCGCCTCTTCGACGGGATGGGTGATGTTCCACAGCGACGTCTCGGTCGGTCCGCCGACGCTCACCACCTTCACGCCGCCGAAGCGCGCGCGCAGGCGCCCGGGGAGCGTGACGGCAATCCAGTCGCCGCCCAGCATCACGAGCCGCAGCGGACACGAGAGCCGGACGTTGCCTCCCTCGAGGTACGTCAGCAGCATCTCCATCATCGCCGGCACGGTGCTCCAGAGCGTGACGCCGTGACGGGCCATCAGCTCGACCCAATGCGAGGGGTCTCGTCGCCGGGAGGCCTCGGGCATCACCACCGTGCCGCCCGCGCTCAGCGTTCCGAAGAGGTCGTAGACGGAGAAGTCGTGGTGGAGCGCGCTCAGGGCGATGAGTCGGTCATCCGGCCCCACGCCGTACGTGCGGTTCGTCCACTCGATGGCGTTGACCATCCCCGCGTGCGTGAGCATCGCCCCGTTGGGCTGGCCCGTGGAGCCGGACGTGTAGAGGATGTGCGCGAGGTCCTCCGGCCGCTGCGCGGTCGACAATGGCGCGTCGGAGTACTCACTGAAGGCCTCCGGCGTGAGGACCAGCACCTGGACGGACTCGGGCCACGAGTCCCCGGCGAACTTCGGCTGGGTCACCACCCGCTCGACGCCGCCGTTGCGCAGCATGAAGGAGCGCCGCTCCAGCGGCAGGCCCGCGTCGATGGGCAGGTACGCGGCGCCCGAGGCCAGCACGCCCAGCACCGCGACGACCTGCTCCCAGCCCTTCTCCATCACCACCGCGACCACGTGATTGGGCGCAGCGCCTCGCTCGCGCAGGACATGTCCCAGGCGGTTGGCACGCCGGGCCAGCTCGCCATAGCTCAGCGCGCTCCCCTCGGAGACCAGGGCGAGTGCGTCGGGACGCGCGGCGGCGTTGCGGTAGAAGCCCGTGTGGAGCAGCTCACCACTCAGCGGGCGGGCCGTGTCGTTGACGCGGGCGATGAGCTCGCGCTGGCGCGGCGGAAGCAGGTCCAGGTCCGCGCGCTCCCAGGCCGCATCGTCCTCCGCCAACCGGAGGAGCAACGCGTGGAAGCTGGCGAACATGTCCTCCAGCATTCCGGGCGGGAACAGCTCCTCCGCCACGTCCCAGTTCAGGAAGACGCCGCCCCGCTGGTAGACGATCTGAAGGTCGATCCACACCTGGGGCGTCTGCGTGAGGGCCTCGACGAGCCCACCGAAGGACTCCGCCAGGAAGTCCACCCAATGCGAGTCCCCGCTCCTGGAGTGGGAGGCGAAGCTCGTCATCACCACGGGCATGATGGCGCCGGAGATGCGTCCCTGGGCCCGGAACAGCTCGCGCAGCAGCTCGACGCCGCTCACCTCGCGATGCTCCAGCGCCAGGAGGAGCTGCTCGCGAATGGCCAGCGCGCGCTCGGTGAAGCTGCGCTCCGGATGGTGGTCCACCTCGACCAGCGTGAAGCTGGCGAAGGTGCCGATGATGTCGTTGACCTGGGGGTGGACGGGCAGCCGGTTGAAGTGCGGGACGTTGAGGGTGAAGCGCGGGCCGCGGCTCCAACGGGCGATGACCTCCGCGTATGCGGCCAGCAGCAGCTCGGGCTCCGTCAGCCGGCGAGCGCGGGCCCGCTGCTTGAGTCGCTGCCACACCTCCGCGTCCACGCGAGCGAACCAGCGGCGGAAGCGTGGGCGTCGGAGCGTGCGGGGGTCCTTCTCCAGCGGGAGGTCCGGCGCGGGCGGCAGGTGCGGGAGGCGCGCGCGCCAGTATTCGAGCGAGCGCGCGTGGCGGGCACCTCGGGCGTGGTGCACGGCGAGCGAGTAGTCCCGATACGACAGCGTGAGGGGCGCCGCGGCGGCCTCGGGGTGCCGGTAGAAGTGCACCAGGTCCCGGTAGAGGAGCTGGAAGCTGTACCCATCGATGAAGGTCCCATCGATGCTCATGAAGAGGCGCACGCGGTCGCCGTCGAGCAGGCACGCGCGCAGCTCGAACAGGGGCCACTGGTCGAGCGGGAGCACCTGCTGGGACAGCCGCTCGCGGATGGCGACGAGGCGTGCGTCGGCCGCCTCCTGACCGCGCCCACGCAGGTCCTCGACGGGCAGGTGGTAGCGAGGGACGGAGGGGAGGATCTGCTGCTGGAAGCCCGGAGCCTCCACGGCGCGCAGCATCTCGTGGCGGGCCACGACCCGGTTCCACGCCTCCTCGAAGCGCGAGAGGTCGAGCGCGGGGCAGTCGAGCTCGTTGTACGCGTGCATCGACGCGTTCATCTCCAGCTCGGCCTGTCGGCCCACGCTGTAGGCCTGCTGGAGCTCGGTCATCGGGAACGGCAGGTGCCGCTCCTCGGGCCTGGGCACCACCTCCACGGGGGGCCCCGACCCGGGCTCGTCCCGCTCCGACAGGAGGGCACGGAGCGCCGCCTTGTGCGCCACGAGCTGTTCGCGCAGCCCCGAGGGAAGCACCCCGTCTGGCGCATCGACGGCCAGGTGCTCGCCGTCCACGCTCAGCTTGATGCCGTGAGCAGCCAGCGACTGGAGGAGCTCCGCCAGCGTCATAGGAGGACCCGCTTGGTGTCGGTGCGCGCCGAGGACACTCCGTTCATCACGCTGGCGACGGCGAGCTTCTCCAGCAGCTCGGCCGCCACCTGCCCGATGGAGCCGTCATCCACGAAGCGCTTGAGGGGCAACCCCACCTCGAGCTCGCCCAGGACCAGGTCGCGCAGCTCCAGCGCCATGATGGAATCGAGGCCCAGCGACTCGAACGAGTCCGTCGCGTGAAGGCGCTCGGGAGCCAGCCGGCAGACCTGGGCCACCATGTCCTTCAGCCGGGCCTCCATCAGGTGGGAGCGCGCGGAGCCCTCCAGCGAGAGCAGCACCTCGCGGAGCTTGCGCGGCTCGGCCTCCGCGATGGGCACGTGGACCTGGGGACGGAACAGGGACGAGCGCGCCACGGACGGGTGGCTGCGTGCCCAGCGCTCCGCATCGAAGCGGGCGATGGCGCGGACCACGGGGGCGTCCGCGAGGGTGAGGGCCATGGCGGACAGAGCGGCGTCGACGGGCATGGGCTCCATGCCGTGCTCGGCGAGTCGGGCGCCGCGCCGGGCGTCCGCGGCGGCCATGCCGACCTCCGCCCAGCTTCCCCACTGGAGGCTGATGGCGGGCAGCCCCCGTGCGCGACGAAGGTGGGCCAGCGCATCGAGGAAGGCGTTCGCCGCGGCGTAGTTCCCCTGCCCCGGAGCGCCCAGCAATGAGGCCGTCGAGGAGAACAGGACGAACTGCTCCAGCGAAGCATCCGTGGCGAGCGCGTGGAGGTTCCAGGCGCCGTCCACCTTGGGGCCCATGACACGGTCGAAGCTCCGGGGCTCCAGTTGGAGCAGGGAGCCGTCGGCCAGCACGCCCGCGCAATGGAAGAGCCCGCCGAGGGGAGGTCCGCCCCTGCGCACCGAGCGCAGCAGGTCCGCGACCGCCTCGGGCTGGCTCACATCGACGGAGAAGACGTCCACCTGCGCACCTGTGGCGCGCAAGGGAGCCAGGGTCCGACGCGCCTCCGGCGTCTCTCCCATCCGGCCGCACAACGCGAGGTGACGCGCGCCGTGGTCCACCAGCCAGGAGGCCAACCGGAGCCCGATGCCGCCAAGCCCACCCGTGATGAGGTACGTGCGGTCCGCTCGCGGACGGAACGGCTTCGTGGGAGTACGACGTCCCTGGGTGAGCATCGGAACCAGCCGTCTGTCTCCGTGCAGCGCGACCTCGTCGTCCTCCGTGCTGGGAGCAGACGAGCGACGGAGCTCATCGACGAGCAAGCGCGATGCCTCCACGTCCGACACGGCGTCGACGTCGATTCGCAGGCACTTCAGCTCGGGGTGTTCGTAGGCGATGACCCGCCCGAGCCCCCAGAGGGAGGCGCCCAGGAGAGACACCGACTCCGGGGCTCCGCCGACGGCCTGCGAGCTTCGGGTGACGAGGCACAGCCGAGGAGGCTTCTCCAGCGTCGCGCGGGCCAGGGCCTGCACGAGCGAAGTCAGCGCGACGGCCTGGGCCCGAACGTCACGAGGCAAGGACTCGGGGTTTCCGGCACGCGCCAGGAAGAGGATGCCCCGAAGCTCCGGGTCCGCCGAGCACAGCTCGCGCAGCAGCATCGAGAAGGACGCGGCCTGGGTGAAGTCGAGGCGGTGGTCGCGATCCGACACGCGCTCGTAGGCGGAGCCTGGACGCGCCAGCACCACTTCGCCTCCTGCAGCGACCAGTGCGGCCTGGAGCGCCTGGGTGGCCTCAGGCTCCTCGGAGACGATGAGCCAGGTGCCATCCAGCCGGCCCTGCGCGTGCTCCGACTCACGAGGGCTCCACGAGAGTTCGTGGAACAACGCCTCACTCGCGGCGGCATCCTCGACCACCACGGGCGCGACCTCGCCGTCCCACCAGAAGCGCTCGCGCTGCCACGGGTAGGTCGGAGCGACGATCTTCCTCCCCTCGGGGAAGAAGTGCTCGAAGCGGAGAGGGACGCCAGCGCAGTAGAACCGCGCGGCGAGGGTCAGCAACTCCTGACGGGTCCCCAAGCCGGCCTGCAGCACGAGCACGTCCCTGCCCCGGCGCTGCGCTGCCGCGTCCAAGGCTTCGCCGAGCGAGGCCCCACACGCCAGCGACAGGTAGACAGAGGCGCTCCGCTCCATCAGGTGCTCGGCGGACAGGTCCACGTCGGGCACGTCCCTGTTCGCAAGGTCCCCAGCGGTCCCATTTGCCCCAGCGTCGAGCCACGCCTCCTCTCGGAAGGAGAGGAAGGCGCACCTCGCCGGACGGGAAGGCAGTGACTGAAGCAGAGGAAGCCCCAGGACGCTCCGGAGCGCCTCCTCCACGGTGAGCAGGCCCGCGACGACGGCGGCGGAAAGAGCCCCCACGCCATGACCGGCGACAGCGGACGGCTCGACGCCGAAGGTGCGCCACATCTCCACCCAGGCGAGCTGACAGATGAGGAGGAGCGCGGCATCACCCTCGCGCGCACGCACCCACTGGAACACCGACTCACCCTGCGCCTCGTCGACGAGGCCAGCGCCACTCTGGGGATGGCGAAGGCGCCCAGCCGCCTCCTCGCGCTCCTGCTCGGACACCGGCTCGTCCGCCACCGCGCGGGCGATGCCGTCGCGTTGTTCGGCGGAGCGAAGGAGTCCGGCCTCACGCTCGCGTGCAAGTTCGACCACGGACACGCCCACCACTTGCCGGAAGACGCCGTCGAGCTGCTCGACGTGGCGAAGGAAGGAGGGCTCGAGGCCCCGCTCCGCACGCGTGAGCCCTCGGCTCACGGAGGTGTCATCTCCCAACACGAAGACCACGCCACGTCCGCTCGAGCCCTTGAGGCGTCCCTGGAACGCCCCCTCGCCCGCCTCTCCGTCCGAGGCGCGGCGAAGCAGCGACTGCAACTCCTCGCGCGTCCGGGCGACGAAGGCGAGGCGCTGTTCGTGGTGCGCGCGTCCCGCGCCCGCGGTGAAGCACGCATCCCAGAGACTCATCCCCGGGAGCTGACGCGACCACGCTCCAGCCAGCTCCCTCAGCGCCGGCTCACCACGCGCCGAGAGCGGCAACAGGAAGGGCCCCACGTCCGGAGAGGCCGACACCGTGTCCCGATGCGCTTCGAGCAGCGCGTGGGCATTCACTCCGCTCATCCCGAACGAGCTCACAGCGACCCGATGCGGACGTCCCAGCTCCTGGAGGGACCTGCGCTCCCGGGCCACTTCGAGACCGGAGCCCTCCCAGGTGAACTCGGGCGTCGGATGCTCGAAGTTCAGGGCGGGCGGAACCTCTCCCGACTGGAGAACCGCCACCGCCTTGATGAGGCCCGCGATTCCCGCCGCCGCCTCGGTGTGCCCGATGTTCGGCTTCACCGAGCCGACCCACAGCGGCCGCGCCGCGTCCCGCCCACGCCCATAGACCCTGGCGATCCCCTCCAACTCGATAGGGTCCCCGAGCCGGGTCCCCGTCCCATGCGCTTCCAGGTAGTCCACCTGCGTCGCATCGAGCCCCGCGCGCTCGAGCGCGAGCCGGTACAGCGACTCCTGCGCCCGGACGTTGGGCACCGTCAGCCCACCGCTCGCGCCGTCATGGTTCGTCGCCGTGGCCCGGATCGTCGCGAGGATTCGATCTCCATCCCGCACGGCATCCCGCTGCCGCTTCAGGATGACCACGCCACACCCCTCCCCCTGCACCATCCCATCCGCGTCGCGGTCGAACGCGCGGCAGGACTGGCTCGGAGAGAGCGCCCCCGCCTTGGACAGGAACACGCTCAGGTGCGGCGCCAGGAGGAGCTTCACGCCGCCCGCGATGGCGACCGTCGACTCGCCCGCGCGAAGGCTCTGACAGGCCAGATGCACCGCGACCAGCGAGGAGGAGCAGGCCGTGTCCACGGCCATGCAGGGCCCCTCCAGCCCCAGCAGATACGAGAGACGGCCGGCGACATAGCTCGCGTCCACCCCGGTGGAGTAGTGCGCGCCAACACGCTCCAGCCCCCCCTCCGCGACCAGCGCGTAGTCCCGGGCGTGGATGCCGGCGAACACCCCCGTCCGGGTCCCCACGAGCCGGTGCGGCGAGAGCCCCGCGTCCTCGAGCGCCTCCCAGCTCACCTCCAGGAAGAAGCGCTGCTGCGGGTCCATCCCCTCCGCCTCCCGTCGGGAGATGCGAAAGAACTCCGCGTCGAACCGGTCGACGCCTTCCACGAACGCCGCCCGGCGCAGGGTCGTCTTGCCGGGTGTGGAGGGCTCTGCGTCATATGCGCCCAGCAGCGCTCGACGCCCTGCGGGGATGTCCGTCACCGCGTCACCCGAACTCCAGAGCAGCGCACGAAAACGCGCGGGGCTCGACGCGCCTCCCGGAAACCGACAGCCCATCCCGATGATGGCGATGGCGCCGTCGTCAGCCCGGGCAACGGCCCCGAGCTTCCGCTGGAGCTTCTCGATGGTCAGCAAGGCCTGCTGGAGCGGCGTCAACTCCACGCCCGCGCCTTCCTCGCGGCTCATCCCCCCACCTCCTCGTGCTCCAGCTCCGCGAGCTTCCGCGCAATCAGCTCGCGGGCCTGCGCCTCCGACAACCCGGAGATCCGCTCCACCAGCGCTGAATCCCCATCAGGCGCCCGAGCAACACCCGCCCGCAAATCCAGGAGTCCCCGCAGCCCCGCCGCCAACGCGTCCAACCGTGGATGCTCGAAGAGGAAGGTCGTCGGCACCGAGCTGCCCAGCTCCCGCGTCAGGCGCCCCGCGAGCATCACCAGCGCCACCGAGCTCATCCCCAGCTCGAACAGCGTCCGCCCCCGCCAGTCCAGCTCCGAGGCTTCCACCTCCAGCACCGCCGCCACCTGCTCCTGGACGAGCTCCAGCAGCCGGGCCTCGCGCGCCTGAGAAGTCCCCGCCCGGAGGTCCATCCCCGTGCCGCCCCTGGGAAGAGGTGCCTCGGCGACCGCCGGCCTCGCCCGGGAGGGAGCACGAGACACCACCTCGGGCGAGAGCCACTCCGGCCATAGACGCTGTCTCTGAAAGGGATAGACCGGAAGACTCACGCATCTCCCCTCGCGCCCTGGGAAGGCCTCGCGGCAAACCCTGCCATCTTCGAGATAGGTCCGCGCCGCCTCGACCCATTGAATCGGGTGTCCCTCCTCCACCCAGAGGGTCTGTCCCGGAGAACCGATGAATGCCTTCAGCATTCGCATCAATCCTTCCCGCCCCCCGGCGAGCATCGCGGCGCGATGGCGATGGTGCTGTCGCTTGAAAAACGCGGTAAAGCAGACATCCCCGAGCCGGACAGCAGAGTCTGCCTTCTCTGAAAGGAAATCCAGAACCTGCTGGGACTGTTGCGTGAGCGCCTCCGGGGTCAGCGCGGAGAGCACCAGGAGGTGGCTCGACGAGGCGGCCGCAAGCCCTTGCATGAGAGGGAATTCCGGGGCGGACTCCAGGACGACAAAGGCATTGGACCCACCCAGGGAGGTAGACACGACGCCAGCGCGTTTGGGTGAACCTGCCCCGCGGTCTGACCAGGCCTCCAGGCTGGACTGGATTTGCAGCCCCAGCTGGCCAAAGTCGAGTGTGGGATTAGGGGAATCCACATGAATCGTCGGCGGTAAGGTGCGGTGGTACAAGGCCAGACAGACCTTGATGAGCTGAGCGATGCCAGCCGCCGCCCCCAGATAGCCCAGGTTGTTGCTGATCGCGCCCAGCCGGCAGGGCTTCGAGCGCGAGCCCCCCAGTGCCTCGCCGATGGCGATGGCCTCGGCCGCGTCGCCCTTGAGGAAGGCCGAGCCGTGCAGCTCCACGTAGTCCAGGCTGGCGGCCTCCACGCCACCCCGTGCGCAGGCCTGACGGATGACGTCCGTCTGCGCCTCGATGCTGGGCGCCATGATCCACTCGTTGCGGCCGTTGTGGTTCACGGCGCTGCCGCGAATCACCGCGTACACGCGATCACTCGGGTCCACTCGGGACAGGGGCTTGAGGACGAGCATCCCGGCGCCCTCGCCACGGATGTAGCCATCCGCCCCGGCATCCAGGGTCCGGCACTCCCCGCGCGCCGACAGCACCCCGGCCTGGGAGAGCATGATGCTGCTGTCCGGTGAGAGCATCAGCTCCACGCCCCCGGCGAGCGCACAGTCCACTTCTCCCAACATCAGACTTCTACAGGCCTCGTGTACGGCTGTCGTCGACGAGGCGCAGCCCACGCTGGAGCAGGTGCTGGGCCCCCGGAGGTCGAACGCATGGGAGATGCGATTGGCCGCGAAGGACGGTGTGGTGCCCAGCAGCGAATATCCATCCAGCGCCGCCCAGTCCCGCGCGAGCATCCGCTGGAAGTCATTGAAGTTGACCCCCACGAAGACCCCGGTGCGGCTGCCTCGGAGGGAGTCCAGGGGGATGCCCGCGTCCTCCAGCGCGTGCCACGCGCACTCGAACAACACGCGGTGCTGGGGGTCCATCTGCCGCAGCTCACGCTTCGACAGGCGGAAGGCCTGGGGGTCCGCCGACGCCACGTCCTCCAGCAGTCCGGCACGCCAGTGACGCACCTTCCCCGGAGTGTCCGGGGTGGGCTCATGGAGCAAGCCCTTCTCCCAGCGGGAGGTCGGGATCTCCCGGGTCGCATCCAATCCCTCGCACAGAAGCCTCCACAGCGTCCGCGGGCACTCGGCTCCAGGAAAGCGGAGGCCGATGCCCACGACAGCGATTGCCTCGTGTCGCATTGCGCAATTCACTAACGCATTCGAAGTCCCCAGGTCAAACACCTCGAATCACATACCAGACAATCCAGATGGACCCAACCCGGCACACATGCAAGCCATGACAACCCGAGGGATTCTTGACGATTCACATACACGAGAGTGAAAGTCTTCAGACACCCACAGGACTCACGGCGCGGCTGGCCCATCACCCCTGACGACTCAGGACCCCATGGACTTCAGCTTTTCGAGTGAACAGGTGGAGCTGTACGACAGCGCGCTGTCGTTCGCGAAGTCGGAGTTGAACGTGGAGGCCAGCGCCCAGGTGGAAGACTTCCCGCGGGGCCTGTGGCGGCGCTGCGGTGAGTTCGGCTTCCTGGGCCTGCCCGTGCCCGAGCAGCACGGAGGACTCGGGCTGGACACGTTGACGACGGCGCGGGTGATGGAGGCGCTGGGGCGAGGATGCGCGGACACGGGGCTGGTCTTCTCCGTCGGGGCGCACCTGTTCGCGTGCGTGCTCCCGGTGCTGGAGTGCGGCGACGAGGCGCAGAAGCAGCGCTACCTCCCCCGGTTGTGCGCGGGAGAGTGGGTGGGCGCCAACGCCATCTCCGAGCCTGAGGCGGGCTCGGACGTCTTCGCGCTCAAGACGCGGGCGGTGCGCGATGGCGACGACTACGTGCTCGACGGGAGCAAGAGCTACGTCACCAACGGGCCCGTCGCCGACGTCTTCCTGGTGTACGCCGTCACCGCCCCCTCGCACGGCTACATGGGCTTGAGCGCCTTCCTCATCGAGAAGGACACGCCAGGGCTCTCGGTGGGACGCCCCTTCCAGAAGATGGGCCTGTCCACCTCCCCCATCGCGCCCCTCTATCTGGAGAGCTGTCGGGTACCCGCCTCCGCGCGGCTCGGGGCCGAGGGCCAGGGCGCGCCGATGTTCAAACGCTCGATGCAGTGGGAGCGGGCGTGCCTGTTCGGCGCCTATGTGGGGTTGATGGAGCGGGTGCTGGAGCAGACGGTGGACTTCGCCCGACAGCGCAAGCAGTTCAAGCGGGCGATCGGGAAGAACCAGGCCATCTCCCACCGGCTGGCGGACATGAAACAGCGGCTGGATGCGGCGCGACTGCTCCTGTACCGGGCCTGCTGGTTGATGGACCGCGGGCAGGAGGCGGCGATGGAGGTATCCCTCGCCAAGCTGGCCATCAGTGAGGCGGCGATCCAGTGCGGCCTGGACGCCATCCAGATCCACGGAGGATTGGGCTACGTGGCCGAGGTGGGCATCGAGCGCGTGCTGCGCGACGCCATTCCCAGCGCCCTCTTCTCCGGCACCTCGGAGATGCAGCGCGACATCATCGCCAGTCACCTCGGACTATGACGCTCGACCAGATTGTCATGCGCGCCGCGGCGCGGAGCCCCGGGGCCATCGCCGTCAGGGGGCCCGATGAAACCCTCACGTACGGACAGCTCGATGCGCTCGCCAATCAGGTGGCGAGGGTCCTCCAGGAGCTGGGAGTCCAGCGCGGCGACCGGGTGGGCCTGTGGACGGAGAAGTCAGCGCGAGCGGTGGCCGCCATGCAGGGCATCGCGCGACTCGGCGCAGCCTATGTCCCATTGGATCCACTGAACCCGGCGGCGCGGACGCGGCTCATCCTCGACGACTGCCGCATCGACGTGGTGGTGACCAGCGCCGCGCGCGCATCCGAGCTGCGCAACGGAGGCCTGGAGCGCCTGCGCTTCCTGCTGGTGGAGGATACGGGCCCCGCGCGCGCATGGACGAGCCTGGGCAGCGTCTCCCCGGAGCCACTGCCGGGACATGGCCTGGGCGACCACGCGCTGGCCTACATCCTCTACACCTCCGGCTCCACGGGAACACCGAAGGGCGTGTGCATCAGCCAGCGGAACGCCCTGGCCTTCATCGAGTGGAGCCATGAGCTGCTGGGCACCACGCCGGAGGACCGCTTCAGCAACCACGCGCCGTTCTTCTTCGACCTCTCGGTGCTGGACCTCTACGCGGCGTTCCTCGGGGGCGCCTCCGTCACGCTCATCCCGGAGGCGCTGGCCTTCACGCCGAAGAAGCTGGTGGAGCTGGTGCTGCGCGAGCGGTTCACCATCTGGTACTCGGTGCCCTCCGCGCTCATCCTGATGATGTCGGAGGGAGGGCTGCTGGAGCATGAAGACCTCCCCTTCAGGACGGTGCTGTTCGCGGGAGAGCCCTTCCCCATCCGCCACCTGCGTCCGCTGAGAGAGCGCCTGCGCTCCGCGCGGTTCTTCAACCTGTATGGTCCCACGGAGACGAACGTCTGCACCGCCTACGAGGTGGGCGACATCTCGCCTGAGCGCACCGAGCCGGTGCCCATCGGACATGCGAGCTGTGGTGACCGCGTCTGGCTGGCGGACGAAGCGACGCAGCCGGGCGTCGGAGAGCTCATGGTGGAGGGGCCCACGGTGATGCTGGGCTACTGGGGCCAGCCGCCACAGGAGGCGCGGCCCTATGCGACGGGGGACCTCTGCCGTCAGCTCCCGGATGGCGGGTTCGAGTACATCGGCCGGCGCGACAACATGCTGAAGGTGCGAGGGCGGCGCATCGAGCCGGGCGAAATCGAGACGGCGCTGCTCTCCCATC
The DNA here is from genome assembly GCF_900111765.1 of Myxococcus fulvus. The sequence continues at coordinate 265,919 of NZ_FOIB01000003.1, read as the reverse complement.
CAGCGGTCCGCGAGGTGGGGGTCGTCACCACCGCGTCCAGCCTGGAGGCGCGACTGGTGGCCTTCGTCGTGGCCGCTGACGGCACGAAGCCCACCCTTCTCCAGCTCAAGAAGCACTGCGCCGAGCGGCTGCCCCGGTACATGATCATCGACGAACTCCGCGTGCTGTCGGAGCTGCCAAGAACCCAGAACGGCAAGCTCGACCGACGAGCGCTCCGCGACCTGGCGCCGCGACGCACTTGACGGGGCTCACCCCGCCCGCAGCACCGCACCCAACCTGCGCACCGCCTCGGTGATCCGTTCCGGCGCGCAGGCGGAGAAGTTCAACCGCAGGCCATGCGACGCCGAGCGTCCACCCTTCACCGCGAAGGCCTGTCCCGGCAGGTACGCCACCTGCTGGGTCTCCAGCGCTCGCGACAGCAACACCGTGCTGTCCAGCCCCTCGGGCAGCTCCACCCAGACGAACATCCCGCTCGTGGGCGTCGTCCACGTCGCTCCGGCCGGCAGCTGCGTCTCCAGCGCCTTCAGCAACGTGTCCCGCCGCAGCCGGTACTCCCGCCGCAGCGTCGCCAGATGTCCCTCCAGCAGCCCCGACTGGAGGAAAGCCAGCACCATCCGCTGCGGGAAGGTCGTCGTGTCGATGTCGCTCGCCTCCTTCACCGTGGCCAGCCGGAACACCATCCACTCCGGCACCACCACCCAGCCCACCCGCAGCGCCGGCGCCAGGATCTTCGAGAACGAGCCGACGTAGAACACCCACTCCGACTCCAACGCCTTCACCGGCGCAATCGCACCGCCCTCCTCGTAGTGCAGGAACCCATACGCGTCATCCTCGATGACCGGCATCCGGTACTCGCGCGCCAGCCCCGCCAGCCGCTCCCGCGCCTCCCGCGCGAGGCTCGTCCCCAGCGGGTTGTGCCCGTCGCTCATCGTGTAGAACAGCGCCGGCCGCTCACCCGCCGCGAGCAGCGCCTCCATCCCATCCAGGTCCAACCCCGTGCGTGCATCCCTCCGCACCGGAACCCGACGCACGTCGTAGGGCGCGAGCACCTGCTGGAACCCCGAATACACCCGGTCCTCCAACAACACACTCCGCCCCGGCTCCAACAAGAGCCGCGCGAGCAGGTTCATCCCCTGCTGCGCCCCCGTCGTCAGGAACACCTGCTCCGGCGAGCACCGCACGCCCCGCTTCGCCATCAGCGCCACCACCTGCTCGCGCAAGGGCTCCAGCGTCGCCGAGTACTGCAGCGCCTGCCCCTCCTCCGCCAGCACCCGCGCCGCCGCCTCCGCCATCCCCTCCTTCGGGAACAGCTCCGCCGCCGGCAACCCCAGGGCCAGCGAGTACACCCCCGGCCGCGTGATCTTCTGCAACATGTCCTGGATGGCGGACGGCCCCAGCCCCCGCGCCCACGACGCCACCGGCAACTCGGCCACGCTCGACGGAGCCTTCACGATGTCTCCACGTGATGACGCGCAAAACCTGCGCACTCTTGAAACTCCGCCGCAATCGTAGCGCACGGGAAAGCCGAGCGACCAGGAAGCCGTTCCAGCAAGGACGCACCCCGTGTGCACCCGGAGCCCCACTCGCGCTCGGCGGGCGGCCAGCCGTCACCTGGGGCTTCCCAGTCTCCGAGCCCTCCTCGATAATCGAAGCTCGCCTGGAGAACCGATGCTGGACCGACCGATGTACCTCAAGCCCAACGTGGCGATCGAGCCGCTGTACAACCAGTGGTACGCGTGGTGGTACCTGCTCTCGCCAGCCACCGCGCCGCTGTTCGTCACGAACCTGCACCAGAAGCTGATGCAGTCCTTCGTCGCGAACCCGGACGTGCACGTGGCCGCGCTGAAGAACCCCATGTTGATGGGCGGCCCCTTCATCAACCACCCCACGGCCAAGGCCCCTCGCGTGAAGGAGCTGCTGGAGCGCACGCAGAAGGAGCAGGCCCACATGCTCGCCTACACCAAGGCGGTGGGCGAGCTGGAGCAGCTGCTCGCGCCCAACAACGGCGGCTCACTCGAAGCGCTCTACGCCAAGGTGCCGGACCTGCTGCGCGGCTACGTGGAGCTCACGTACGACCTGAGCCACCGCGCCAGCGCCCGCTTCATCGAGCCGCTGCTCTACAAGAGCCGCTTCTACCAGGAGTCCTCGCAGAGCGTGACGCTGTCCCAGGTGGACGGCGACTGGCGCCCGTACATCTTCAGCACGCCGCGCTTGGAGGAGGACACGCCCATCTGGCTCAACGTGCCCTTCCGTCACGAGGGCCTGGACGCGCTGTTCCGCATGCGCCACACGCCGGGCTCCCCGGGCCAGGTGGCGGAGATGCTCGGCGTGCCGTCCAAGGCCGCCGCCGCGTTCGCGGACCTCTTCACCGACGCGGTGCCGCGCAAGGCCGCCCGCTATGACGGCGACGGCGTGCGCGTGCGCTACTTCGGCCACGCGTGCGTGCTGCTGGAGACCCGGGAGGTGAGCATCCTCACCGACCCCGTCATCAGCTATGAGTTCCCCACGGACCTGCCGCGCTACACCCACGCGGACCTGCCCGAGCACGTGGACTACGTGGTCATCACCCACGGCCACGCCGACCACCTGATGATGGAGACGCTCATCCAGCTGCGTCACCGCGTGGGCACCATCATCGTCCCGCGCAACAACGGCAACTCGCTGGCGGACCCCTCGCTGCGGCTGATGCTCCAGGCCACGGGCTTCAAGAACGTGGTGGAGATCGACGACCTGCAGGAGATTCAAATCCCCGGCGGCTCCATCACCGGCCTGCCCTTCATCGGCGAGCACAGTGATTTGGCCATCCAGGCGAAGACGGCGCACCTGGTGCGGCTGGGCGGCAAGTCCATCCTGATGGCGGCGGACTCCAACGCGCTCGAGCCGCGGATGTACCAGCACCTGCGCGAAATCATCGGGCCCATCGACATCCTCTTCCTCGGCATGGAGTGCGAGGGCGGCCCGATGAGCTGGATGTACGGCCCGCTGCTCACCAACCCGCTGCCCCGGAAGATGGACCAGGCCCGGCGCCTCAACGGCTCCGACTGCGCCCGCGCCTCCGAAATCTCCAACTACCTGACGCCCAAGGAGGTCTACGTCTACGCCATGGGCCAGGAGCCCTGGCTGCGCCACGTGATGATCCTCGTCTACGACGAGACGGCGCCCCAGCTCATCGAGTCCAACAAGTACCTGGAGCACTGCCGCGCCAAGGGCATCCAGGCCGAGCGCCCGTACGTGCGCATGGAGCGCGTGCTCTAGCGAAGGCTCACGCGGCGCGGGGCGACAGGTGGCCCCGCGCCCGGAGCGCGTCCAGCACGCGCTCCACCCCCGCCTCCACCGGCTCCGTCGCCGAGCGGACGGTGACGTCCGGCGACTCCGGAGCCTCGTAGGGGTCCGAGACGCCGGTGAAGTGCGGCAGCTCCCCCGCCAGCGCCTTCTTGTAGAGCCCCTTCACGTCGCGGGAGATGAGCGCGTCCAGGGGCGCCTCGATGTAGACCTCCACGAAGTCCACCTGGGCCTCCGCCGCGAGCGCGCGCACCTCCGCGCGCGAGCCCTGGTACGGGGAGATGGCCGCGACGATGACGCCCACGCCGTGCCGGGCGAGCAGCCGCGCCACATGGCCGATGCGCCGCGCGTTCTCCTCGCGGTCCTCGCGCGAGAAGCCCAGGCCCCGCGTCAGCCACGTGCGCACCTCGTCGCCGTCCAGCACCTCCACGGCGCGCTCGGGGGCGAGCCGCTCGCGCAGCGCCCGCGACAGCGTGCTCTTGCCCGCGCCCGACATGCCCGTCAGCCAGAGGATGAAGCCCCGCCGGTTCATGCGCACCTCACACGGCGGGGCCGTTGATCATCCCGGCCCCCACCGTCGCGTTCGTCGCTTCGTCGATGAGGATGAAGCTGCCCGTGTGCCGATTGTCGCGGTACGCGTCGAAGAACAACGGCGCCGTGGTGCGCAGCGTCACCCGGCCAATCTCGTTGAGCGAAAGCCTGGGGCTCTGCTCGTCGCGGCTGAGCGTGTTGATGTCCAGCCGGTAGTGCAGCTGCTTCACCTGCGCGCGCACCGAGCGCGTCGTGTGCTTGAGCGCCAGCCGCGAGCCCGTCTGCAGCGACACACCCTCCGCCAGCCAGCACACCATGGCGTCCAGGTCCTGCCCCACGTGCGGAGGGTTGCCCGGACGGCACAGCAAATCCCCCCGGCTGATGTCCAGCTCGTCCGCCAGCGAGACATTCACGGACATGGGCGGGAACGCTGTCGCCACCTCCCGCCCCGCCAGGTCCAGCGAGCGGATGCGCGTGGTGAAGCCGGAGGGCAGCGCCATCAGCTCGTCGCCAGGCTTGAGCACCCCGCCCAGCACCTGCCCCGCGTACGCGCGGTAGTCCGGGTACTTCGACGACATGGGCCGCAGGACGGTCTGCACGGGGAAGCGCACGTGGATGAGGTTGCGGTCCGACGCGATGTGCACGTTCTCCAGGTGGTGCAGGAGCGTGGGCCCCTGGTACCAGGGCATCTTCTCCGAGCGCGTCACCACGTTGTCCCCGCCCAGCGCGGAGATGGGGATGAACGTCAGGTCCGTCACGTCCAGCTTCATGGAGAACTGGCGGAACTCCTCGCGGATGGCCTCGAAGACGGCCGCGTCGAAGCCCACCAGGTCCATCTTGTTCACGCACAACACCAGGTGCGGAACGCGCAACAGCGACGCGAGGAACGCGTGGCGCCGCGTCTGCTCCAGCACGCCCTTGCGCGCGTCCACCAGGATGAGCGCCAGGTCCGCCGTGGACGCACCCGTCACCATGTTGCGGGTGTACTGCAGGTGCCCGGGCGTGTCCGCGATGATGAACTTGCGGCTCGCCGTGGCGAAGTAGCGGTAGGCCACGTCGATGGTGATGCCCTGCTCGCGCTCGGCCTTGAGCCCGTCCAACAGCAGCGCCAGATTGACGTACTCGTCCCCCCGCGCGCGGCTGGTGCGCTCCACCGCCGCCAGCTGGTCCTCCAGGATCGAGCGCGTGTCGTGCAGCAACCTGCCGATGAGCGTGCTCTTGCCGTCGTCGACGGAGCCCGCGGTCGCGAAGCGTAGCAGTTCCACTAGAAGTACCCCTCGCGCTTGCGGTCTTCCATCGCCGTCTCGCTGAACTTGTCGTCCGCGCGGCTCGCGCCCCGCTCCGTGACGCGCGAGGCGGCGATCTCCGAGATGACGTCCTCCACCTTGACCGCCTCCGACTCCACGCACGCGGTGCACGTCATGTCGCCCACCGTGCGGAAGCGCACCGACGCCGTCGTCACCTCCTCGCCCGGAAGCAGCGGCAGGTACGGGGACCACGCCATCAACATGCCGTCCCGACGGAACACCTCGCGCCGGTGGCTGAAGTAGATGGAGGGCAGCGCCACACCTTCGCGGGCGATGTACTGCCACACGTCCAGCTCCGTCCAGTTGGACAGCGGGAAGACGCGCAGGTGCTCACCCCGGCGGTGGCGGCCGTTGTACAGGCTCCACAGCTCCGGGCGCTGGTGCTTGGGGTCCCACTGCCCGAACTCGTCCCGGAAGGAGAACACCCGCTCCTTCGCGCGCGCCTTCTCCTCGTCCCGGCGCGCGCCGCCGAAGACGGCGTTGAAGCGGTGCTTCTCGATCGCCTCCAGGAGCGGCACCGTCTGCGCCCGGTTGCGCGACGCGCGGGGCCCCTTCTCCTCCGCCACCCTGCCCGCGTCGATGGCCTCCTGCACGGACGCCACCAGGAGCCTCGCGCCCAGTTGGGCCACACGCGCGTCCCGGTACTCGAGCACCTCCGGGAAGTTGTGCCCGGTGTCCACGTGCATGAGGGGGAACGGCAGCGGAGCGGGCGCGAAGGCCTTCACCGCCAGGTGCAGCATCACCGCGGAGTCCTTGCCGCCGGAGAACAGCAGCACCGGGCTGTCCAGCTCGGCGACCACCTCCCGGATGATGAACACCGACTCCGCCTCGAGGGCGTCCAGGTGCGAAAGCTCGTAGCTCACGAGGGAAAACGCTAGCACGCCTCGCGCCGAGTCCTGCCAGCCCACTCATTCACGAAATACGCGCGTAACAAGGCAGGCATGTACGCGGGGTGGAAGTCTTCAGCGGGCTCGAAGTGGCCAGGGCTTGACCCGTTTTCCTCGGCTGTGCGACAGAACCGTACCGTCATGCCCAGTGCGCCCACCTCGAATCCGAACGCCCCTGAACGCTGGTTTCCTTCCCGCAAGCCCCTGCCGGACGCTCGGCTGAGGCTGTTCGCCCTGCCCTTCGCGGGCGGCAGCGCCTCCATCTACAGCGGCTGGCAGGGTGGCCTGCCACCGGGCGTGGAGCTGTGCGCGGTGCAGCTGCCCGGTCGCGAGCGGCGGTTGATGGAGAAGCCCTTCGACAGCCTGCCCGCGCTGGTGGACACGCTGCTGCCGGTGCTGGCGCCGCTGCTCGACAAGCCCTTCGCCTTCTTCGGCTACAGCATGGGCTCGCGCATCTCCCTGGAGCTGACCCGGCGGCTGCAGGCGCGCAACGGCCCCATGCCCCGGGGGCTGGTGCTGGCCGCGTCCGGCGCCCCGCGCGAGTCGGACCGCAAGCCCATCCACCACCTGCCGCAGGAGCAGTTCATCGAGGAGCTGCGCCGCTACGACGGCACGCCGGAGGAGATCCTCCAGCACCGCGAGCTGCTGGAGCTGCTGGTGCCCACGCTGCGCGCGGACTTCGCGCTCGCGTGGTGGGAGAACGGCGTCTCCCCCGTGAAGCTCGACGTGCCCATCTCCGTCATGGGCGGCACCACGGACAAGCACGTGTCGCTCGCCCGACTGGAGACGTGGCGCGAGGAGACGCGCAACCCGGACTTCCGCATCCGTCACTTCGACGGCGGGCACTTCTTCCTGCGCGCGCAGCAGGCCGCGCTGCTCGCCGCGCTGGGAGAGGACCTCACCCGGTGGATGTCGACCCCGGCGTGAGGCCTTGCGCCGCCTCGAAGCGGGGCGGCGCATCCGACGCCAGCGGGACGGTGAACTGCCAGCGCACGCGGAACGGCTGGTCCCACGGCCGCCGCATCGCCACCGCGGCCTGGTGACGCGCCGAGGGCCGCAGCTGCATGAAGCGCCAGGTCTGGGGCGTGTCCTTCATCCGCGCATCGAACGAGATGCGCGGCTCCCGGCCCGCCTCCAGGTGGAAGGCGAACTGATCCAACGGCAGGGACAGGCCCGCGCCCCGGGCCTTGATGTAGGACTCCTTGAGCGTCCAGTACTCGAAGAAGCGGCCGCGCTGCTCGCTCTCGGGCAGCGCCTTGAGCGCGGCGACCTCCGGGGCGGCGAAGAAGCTGTCGGCGATCTCCACCGTCTCGCCCTTGCGCTCCGCGTCCTCCACGTCCGCGCCCAGCTCCGCGTCCAGCCCCACCGCCACCAGCGCCATGCCGTCGGTGTGGGACAGGTTGAAGCGCAGCCGGGCGCCGTGCTCGCCGCGAATCTCCGGCCGCCCGTAGGCGTTGGTCGAGAAGCTCCACGCCGTGGGCGGCACCGGCGCGTAGCGCGACAGCGTCAGGCGCACCAGGGCGTGACTCACCAGGTACTGCTTCTGGTGGCGCTCGAAGCGGAAGCGCTGCTGCTTCTCGCGCTCGGCCGAGTCCAACAAGCCCCAGTACGCGTCCAGGAGGTGCCGCTCCAGGATGCGCTCGGGCTCGACAATCCACACGTGGACTTCGTCCGGACCCAGTTCCAGCGGCGCGACAGTCGACATGCGCCTGCTCTACCACGCCCACCCCACCCCCGCGTAGGCTCCCCAGGTTCCAGGCCGGCGTCCGCGCCGGACGGGGGGAGCCACATGGATCCACACGCCGCGACGAAGAAGCTGGAGACCCTGCGCACGCTCATGGCCGGTCACACCGACGCCAGCGAGGAGCGCCGCATCCTGGACCTGCTGCGCGACGCGACGCCCGCGGAGCTGAACTACCTGTTGGCCAACGTCGACCTGGAGTCACTCCTCGGTGATTTGGACGACCGCGTCTTCGGCCCGGACCACCACACCATCCTCATGAAGCTGCTGTGCCGGGAGCGGGCCCAGGAGCTGGCGCTGCCCGTGCGCGCGAGCCTGGTGACGGCCATCCAGAAGGGCGGCACGCCCTACACCGCCGAGCAGTGCATCAAGGACCTCTTCCTCGGCGTGCGGGGCCGTGAGCTGACGGCGTTCAAGAACCTGCTCGACGCCGGCAACAACCACCAGGACCTGGAGAAGCTGCTCTTCGACGACGTGGACAACGTCGCGCTGCGCGAGGAGATCCTCGGCCACATCCAGCACGAGGCCCGCCTGGCGCCCAGCGGCGAGAGCAAGGTCTTGAGCGACATCGACGACACCTTCTACGCCAACCTCAAGGACAGCCGGTACCCGTCCAAGACGGTGTACCCGGGCGTGCTCGCCTTCTACGCGGAACTGGACCGGGGGCCGGGCATCATCCCCGGGCGCGAGGGTGACCTCACGTTCGTCACCGCGCGCCCCATGGACCCGCTGGGCGCGGTGGAGAACCTGACGTTCGACAGCCTGCGCAAGCACGGGGTGCCGCCGCACGTGGTGCTGTCCGGCAGCCTCACGCACCTGCTGGGCAACTCGCGCATCGCCACGAAGAAGTTCGACAACTTCCTGCGCTACGTGCGCTGCTTCCCCGAGTACAGCTTCGTCTTCGTGGGTGACAGCGGCCAGGGCGACGTGGAGTTCGGCGACCGGATGCTCCAGCACGCGCCGGAGGCGGTGCACGCCGTCTTCATCCATGACGTGGTGGACACCCCGGAGACGACGCGGCGGGCGTGGCTGGACAAGCGCATCCACTTCTTCGACACCTACGTGGGCGCGGCGGTGGACGCGTTCGCGGTGGGCCTCATCTCCCGGGATGGCCTGGCCCGCGTGGCGCTCGCGGCGCGCGAGTCCATGGAGGGCATCGCCTTCACCTCCGCGGCCCAGCGCGACGCACGCAAGACGGAGCTGTTGCGCGACCTGCAACGCGCGGATGCCTTGACGTCGCCCTCGCCGCCCGCGGCGCACTGACGTCCCGAGGGAGCGTCGGCTGGCGGAAGCTCCCCTCGGCGCGGGGGCGGGCCGGCTGACGTGTTCCGGACGGCCGCTGGGGCGCGCGCTCGCTCCGGTGGGCAATCCCCTTCCACCGTCCCTGGGGGCAGTTGGCGCGGGCCCCCGCATCGCCAACTTTCCCACCGCTCCCTCTTGGGGGCCGAGGGGCGGAGCGCCCCCCGTGGCGAGGGAGGGTGGCGTGATGGGGGGCGGGGTCTGATGGAGCTCTTTCCCATCCACCTGCTGTTCATCGTCGTGCTGATGAACCGCTACATCCTGGGGCCGTTCCTGCGCCGCGTGCGGGGCCGGAGCATCGACCAGGTGGACGAGTCGTACCGGCCGCGGGTCGCCATCGTCATCCCCCTCTTCAACGAGGGCCAGGGCATCTTCCAGGCCGTCCGCAGCCTGCTGGAGCAGGACTATCCCCGCGAGCTGCTGCAGATCGTCGTGGTGGACGACTGCTCCAAGGATGACAGCTACGCGTGGGCGATGAAGGCCGCCGAGGGCCACCCCAACGTGCTCGTCATGCGCAACCCGGAGAACCTGGGCAAGCGCAAGGGCATCAACCGGGGCGTGAAGGCCGCGGTGGACGCGGAGATCATCGTCTCGGTGGACTCGGACGTCATCGTGGACCGCGCCGCCGTGCGCCACCTGGTGCGCCGCTTCACGCACTCGCGCATCGCCGCGGTGGGCGGCCGCACCTACGTGACCAACCGCCACCAGAACTGGCTGACGCGCATGGTGGAGATCAAGTTCCACTTCGCCCAGCAGTGGCTCAAGGACTTGGAGCGCAGCTTCCGTCAGGTGATGTGTCTGTCGGGCTGCCTCACCGCGTACCGCCGCGACGTGCTCCTGGAGCTGGAGCCCATCCTGGAGGCGCGCTCCATCGCGGGCGTGCCCATCAAGTACGGCGAGGACCGCTTCCTCACGCGGCAGATCGTCAAGCACGACTACGAAACGGTCTACACGCTGGACGCGTTCTGCTTCACCGCCGCGCCGGCGACGCTCGCGGGCTACTTCTCCCAGCAGCTGCGGTGGCGGCGCTCCAACCTGGTGGACCTGCTGGGCGGCCTGTCCCACGCGTGGCGGCTGCACCCGGTCATCACCATCCACTACGTGTCGCAGCTCGCGCTGCTGCTCGCCTACCCCGTCGTCATCGTCCACAACGTCCTGACGGGTGAGTTCTTGGACATCCTCGCGTTCCACTTCCTGGTCATCGGCCTCTTGGGAATCATCTACCGGCTGGAGACGCGGCACCTGCCGGAGGAGAGGCGGGTGCATGGGGCGTGCTTCCTGCCCATGGCCCTGCTGATGCCGGTGACCTACGCGCTCTTCACGCCGCTGGCGCTGCTGACGCTGGACTCCGGGAGCTGGGAGACGCGGGGCAGTCCCAGCGCCGCGCCGGCGCCCAGTCCCGTGGCCAACCGCGGCGAGCTTCCGACCGACCCCGCTGGTGAGGGATCTCCATGAACCAACGCGTCGCCAATCGCATCAACGCCGTGGCCGTGTCGCTCTACAAGATGATGGGCTCGGTGCTGCTGGGCCTCATCCTCACGGCCCTCGTCTCGTTCCTGTCGGTGCAGGGCTTCTTCCTCTTGAGCCACTCCTGGGCGACGCCGACGGTGATATCGCCCACCGACCCGCAGATCCTCACGCTCAACACCCAGCTCGCCGCGCAGACGTCGTCCCGAGACCACGTGCTCGCGGAGAAGCGCGCGGTGGAGAACCGGATGACGGACGCGCAGCGCACCGTGGCCGCGGAGCGCTCCTTCCAGCAGCGCTTCCTGGTCGCCCTGCGCGGCGAGCGCGCCTCCAAGGACCGGACGGCGAAGCGCCTGTCCACGCTGCGGCGGGAGTACCAGGAGGCGCGCAAGGAGATCCTCGAGTCCAACCGCGCCTACGCCGGCCTGTCCCGCGCGCGCACGGATGCGCTGTATGGCGCCCGGCTGCTGCAACAGGAGGACAAGCTCACCCTCAACCACCACCTGGCACAGCTGGCGCAGAGCAACCTCTCGCTGGCGCAGACGACGGTGGACCTGGAGACGCGGGTGGAGGGCATCCACCGTGAAATCGCGGGGCTGACGGCGGTGCAGGACGGCACGCCGGACGGGATGACGTCGGACGTGCTGCTGCTGGAGCGCGAGTACACGCACTCGATGCTGGAGCAGGCGCGCGCGGAGGCGACGCTGCGCAGCCTGGAGCACGACGCGAAGGCGCTCGACGACGTGGCCCAGCGCTACGAGGCGCTCATCGCGTCGCTCCAGGCCTCGCCGTATCTGCGCGCCATCGAGAAGGACCTGACGGTGGCCTTCGTGCCGTACGAGAACCTGGGCAACGCGGCGGAGGGCTCGCCCCTGTTCGCCTGCGCGCTGAAGGTCGTCTGGTGCCGCGAGGTGGGCGTGGTGGGTCGGGTGCTGGAAGGAGAGGTCTCCATCAAGCACCCCATCCGTCAGCACATGCTGCGCGGGGTGATGGTGGAGCTGAAGCTCACGGACGCCGCGTCGGCCCGGGAAGACCTGCTGCACCTGGGCCGCGCGCCCCTGGTGCTGTGAGCCGCGCGCCCATGACGACGCGGTGGAGAAGTCCCATGCGGAAGAGCCTGACTTGCGGCGTGCTGCTGTTGCTCGCCGCGCGAACTCCCGTCTCCTGGGCCCAGTCGACGCCCGAGGCCACCACGCTGGACGCTCGCTTGGAGGAGCGCTCCGCGGGCTACTGCGACTGGGTCCAGGGGATGGGTGACGCGGAGGCCGCGCTGGAGCTGGCGCCGGAGGTGTTCGGGAGCTTCGGCGCGGTGAACACCGGCGAGGCCGAGGGAGGCTCTGCCCTGGGCAAGCCCAAGCTGCGCGTCACCGCCGGCCTGAGCTACGACTTCGTGGGCCTGTACCGGGGACGCACCATCCACCGGCGCGCGGCGGCGGAGTGCCGACGCTACCAGGCGCTCTCGTCGCTCCAGGCGGCGGTGCGACAGGGCTCGGGGCTGGGCGAGGACTCCGCGCTGGAGGCCCGGGCCCGTGTCCTCCAGGACGCCCTGCCCCGCGCGGAGGCGCTCGTCACGGCGCTGCGCGATGACCTCAAGGAAGGCCGCGCGACGCTCGAGGAGCTCAACGCCGTCCAGGTGCGGCTGGACCACCTGCGCTCGCTGAGCACGGACACGGCGCTGGCGCGGGAGCGACTGGCCGCCCGTCCCGCCTTCGCCCGGGGGCAGCGGCTGGAGACGCTGCTGGAGGAGCTTCGCGCCGCCGATGACGCGGTGGAGTCCGCCGCCGGGGGACTGCGTCGGGCCCGCGCCTGGCAGCTGAGCGTGCGCGGCGGGTACGACGAGGTCTTTGACGTGGACCAGGACGTGCCGCTCTTCGGGCAGGTCATGCTCACGTACGATTTGGGCCACCTGTGGCAGGGCAAGGCGAACGCCCGCGCTCGCGATGGCCGCCGCCGCTCGACGCTGCATGACGTGGAGGGGATGAACCAGCAGGTCTCCGAGCTGCTGGTGGAGCTGCGCTCCCGACACAGGACGGAGGAGGCCCGGCTGCGCGAGGTCTCCGCGCTGGTGACGGACCTGGAGGGCCAGCTGCGCGACGTGGAGGCGCTGCAGACGCGAGAGATTCGCCGCTTCCGCGACTACCTCCTGCTGGAGCTGGCGAGGCTGCGCGCCGAGCAGGCCTACCTGACGGCCCATGTGGAGGCGCTCACCTCGTTCCTCGGGAACACCGCCCCCTGAGGCGGCCCCGCGCGCTCACGTGGCTCCTCACGGCCTGCCTGGGGTCGGGAGCCCTCGCGGCCGCGCCCAGGACGGCGGGCAAGCCCTTGCCACCGAGCGAGCTGAAGGTGACGGAGGGAGCGACCCGGCAGCGGCCCGACGGCCGGCTCGACGTGGACGGCGCGCGGCTGCGAGCCATCCTCCCGGGCTCCGACTCCTCGCGGGCCGAGCTGCGCTTCACGCCCCACGCCCCGTCCGACGAGCAGCGCGCGTTGCAGTCCGGAGCCCAGCGCCAGCAGGTGGGCCTCAAGCTGCGCGCCCGGGATGGCTGCAACGTGGTGTATGTGATGTGGCGCTTCACGCCGAAGCCCGGCCTCGTCGTCAACTACAAGCGCAACCCGGACCTGCACCGCAGCGCCGACTGCGGGAACGCGGGCTATGTCACCGTGCGGCCCCACCGTCGTGTCGCGCTCGGCGCGCCCGCCTGGGGGCAGGAGCACGTGCTGCGCGTCGAGCTCGCCCGCCCCACCTTGCGCGTCTGGGCCGATGACACCCTGGCGTGGGAGGGAGCGCTGCCTGCCGAGGCCTTCTCCTTCGACGGTCCGGTGGGGCTCCGCTCGGACAACGTGCGCCTGACGCTCCAGCTCCGCGTCCCACCTCCCTGAGCCCTGCGTCGACATTGACCCTGCCGACGCGTTCCAGCGGATTCGCTGCCGCGAGTGTCGACACGACGCGTGATTTCGCGCGCCACAAATCAGCAATCCCAGACATCCACCCGTCGCACCGACGCGGCCCCGCTGAAACACGCTCGTCCGGATTCCAGAATCCGGATCCAGCTCCCAGACAGACACTTCGAGCGGGTGCTTCACGCGGCCACGAGAACCGACAACCCAGCCGTGAATCCTGTGTTTCACGCTGGCACCCCGGTTGCTTTTTCGACGGTCCGTGACAGAGCGAGCCACCCCCGCCTCCGAGCCGTCCCCCCGGCGAGCCAGAACTGACTGGGATTCCATGCTCGCCGGCGATTCCCGGGCTCATGGCCTCCAGCCCCAGGTCGTCGCGGACCTCGCTCATCCGTCCCCTCCTCGCGCTCCTTCAGGTATCCCCACCATGTCCAAGACCTCCACTCGCGTCGCCGCGTCGCGAACGCGCTGGGTGCTGCCGCTGCTGATGACCGCCTTCGCGGGCCAGGCGCTGGCGGCGCCGGTGCTTCGCCACACGGCGGACCAGCGCGGCGACCTGCTGATGGTGGGCAACACGCTCGCCCACGACTGCGCTTCCAACGTCCCCGGGCCGGTGGTGGGCACCGTCGGGAACTGCGGCTCGAACACCTCCGATGACGCGGTGGATGTCTATTGGACCGTCCAGTCGGGGGTGGCCCAGGCGAACACCTCGGTGACGGCGACGCAGGCGCGCAGCCGGGCCGCGCTGGTGATTCCCCCGGGCGCGGTGGTGACGTACGCGCGCCTGTACTGGGCCGCGCACCTGTCCACCAGCACCAACGCCCGGACGCCGGACACCAACGCCGAGTTCGGCCGGCCCGGCGTCTTCACGCAGATGCTGACGGCGGATGTCTCGCACAGCTACGCGCCCAGCGGCCGCTACATCTACGAGTCCTCCGCGGACGTCACCTCCCTGGTCGCCGCGAACGGCTCGGGGGTCTACGAGGTGAGCGACGTCGACTCCGCGCCCCTCGCCAACGTCAACAGCACGGACACGTTCAGCGCCTGGGCACTGGTGGTCTTCTATCGCCACCCGGACGCGCCCATCCGCAACCTGACGCTGTTCGACGGCATGGACTACGTCAGCAATGGCAATCCGCAGACGGTGACGCTGTCTGGCTTCAACGTGCCGAGCTCGGGCTTCGACGCCAAGCTGGGCGTGCTGGCCTTCGAGGGCGACGCGACGCGCACCGGCGACCAGTTCCGCGTCAACGGCAGCAACATCTCCGACGGCGCCAACCCGGTGAACAACTTCTTCAACAGCACCCGCTCGGTGCTCGGCACGCCCGCGAGCCACGCCGATGACCTGCCCCGGCTGACGGGCGCGTCGGCGAGCATGTCCGGCGTGGACATGGACGTGGTGGACATCACCAACTACGTCTCCGGCGGCGCCACCTCCATGACCGTCACTGCGACGTCCTCGGGTGACTCGTACATCCTCGGCGCCTTCGCGACGTCCATCGCCACGCTGCGCCCGGACTTCACCAACACGTACAAGACGGCCACGGCGGTGAACCCGCGCGCGGACGGCTCGCTGCGCGGCGGCGACCTCATCGACTACACCATCGTCACCACCAACACCGGTGACGACGTCAGCATCGAGACCATCCTCAGGGACCCGCTCCCCGCCCAGCTCGCCTACGTCCCGGGCTCGCTCGAAATCCTCACCGGCCCCAACGCGGGCCCCCTCACCGACATCCAGGGTGACGACGTGGGCGAGGTCAGCCCCCTGGGAGTCATCACGGTGCGGCTGGGCACGGGGGCCACGAGTACGCTGGGTGGCAGCCTGCAGCTGAACCAGAGCACCAGCATCCGCTTCCGCGCCGTGGTGAACCCCGCGGCCTCCGGCGTCATCGCCAACCAGGCCACCATCACTGCCCAGGGCGAGCGCGGCGCGCCGGCCAGCTCCGCGAGCAGCTCCCCGTCCCCCAGCACCACCGGCCCCACCAACATCGTCGTGTCCGTGCCGCCCGCGCCCGTCGTGACGGCGCCGTCGAACGGGAGCACCCTGGGAACGAACCAGCCCGTGTTCACCGGCACGGCGGAGCCCGGCAGCACCGTCAGCGTGGTGATTGGGGGCGTGGGCGTCTGCACCGCCCCGGCCCACCCCACCACGGGCACCTGGTCCTGCACGAGCAGCGCGCTCCCCGACGGCGCGCACACCGCCACGGTGACCACGAGCGACCCGGCCGGCAACACCAGCCCCGGCACCACGGTGAGCTTCACCACCGACACCGCCGCGCCCGACACGAACCTCCTCTCCGGCCCCCAGGGCACAGTGGCGGCGACGGGCGCGAGCTTCACCTTCAACTCCAACGAGAGCGGAGTGACGTATGAGTGCAGCCTGGACGGCGCGGCCTTCACGGCCTGCACCTCGCCCACCAGCTACACGGGGCTCGCGCAGGGCTCCCATACGTTCCAGGTGCGGGCCCGGGATGCGGCCGGCAACGTGGACCCGACGCCCGCCAGTCGCACCTGGGTGGTGGACACCGTGGTCCCGGACACCACCATCGTCAGCGGCCCGAGCGGACTGACGAACAGCGCGAACGCGACGTTCGACTTCAACTCCAACGAGCTCGCGGTGACGTACCAGTGCTCGCTGGACGGGGCCCCCTTCGCGGCTTGCACCGACCCGGCGACCTTCCCTGGCCTGTCGCAGGGCAGCCACACGTTGCAGGTGCGGGCGGTGGACGCCGCCGGCAACTTCGACGCCACGCCCGCCAGCCGGACCTGGACCGTGGACACCGTGGCCCCGGACACCAGCATCACCTCGGGCCCGACGGGGACGACGAACTCCAACAGCGCCACGTTCACCTTCACCTCCACGGAGACGCCCGCGCTCTTCGAGTGCAGCCTGGACGGTGGGACCTTCGCCGCGTGCACCTCGCCCGCGACCTTCAACAACCTGTCCCAGGGCAACCACACGCTGGCGGTCCGCGCGCGTGACAGCGCGGGCAACATGGACGCGACGCCGGCCACGCGCACGTGGACCGTGGACACCGTGGCGCCCGAGACGACCCTCGTCAGCGGTCCATCCGGGACGACGGTCTCCACCGAGGCGACGTTCGACTTCGACTCCAATGAGAGCGGCGTGACGTACGAGTGCGCGCTCGACGGTGCGACGTTCACCGGCTGCACGGACCCGATGACGTACACGGGGCTGTCGCAGGGCAGCCACACCTTGCTGGTCCGCGCGCGTGACAGCGCGGGCAACGTGGACGCGACGCCGGCCACCCGCACGTGGACCGTGGACACCGTGGCCCCCGACACGTCCTTCGCGAGCACGCCCCCGGCCGCGTCCAACTCGGCGGTGGCCCACTTCCAGTTCAGCTCCAACGAGAGCGGCGTGAGCTATGAGTGCCGCATGGACGGCGCGGTGATGTTCACCGCGTGCTCCGCTTCGCAGAGCTTCCCGGCCCTCGCGCAGGGCAGCCACACGCTGGAGGTCCGCGCCGTGGATGCCGCGGGCAACATGGACCCCACGCCCGCCGTCTACACGTGGACCATCGACACCACCGCACCGGACACCACCCTCTCCGGTGGCCCGACGGGGACGACGTCGGACACCGGCGCGACGTTCACCTTCACCTCCACCGAGAGCCCGCAGACGTTCCATTGCTCGCTCGACGGGGCGCCGTTCATCGCGTGCACCAGCCCGACGTCGCTCTCGAACCTGGCGGACGGCTCGCACACCTTCGCGGTTCGCGCCGTGGATGCCGCGGGCAACGTGGACCTGACGCCGGCCACGCGCACGTGGACGGTGGACACCACCGCGCCGGACACGACCATCGTCAGCGGCCCGCCGAGCCTCTCCGCTTCGGCGGACGCCGGGTTCACCTTCAGCGCCACCGAGGCGCCGGTGACGTTCGAGTGCTCGCTCGACGGTGGGACGTTCGCCACCTGCGCCACGTCGCAGTCCTTCCCCGGGCTCTCGGATGGCGCGCACACCCTGGCGGTCCGCGCGCGTGACACCGCGGGCAACGTGGACCTGACGCCCGCGACGTACGCCTGGACGGTGGACACCACCGCGCCGGACACGAGCATCGTCAGCGGGCCCGCCGGACTGACGAACAGCGACAGCGCGACGTTCGGCTTCGGCGGCACGGAGTCCGGCGTCACCTTCGAGTGCTCGCTGGACGGCGCGACGTATGTCGCCTGCTCCAACCCCGTGACGTTCGACGACGTGTCCCAGGGCAGCCACACGCTCACCGTGCGCGCACGCGACAGCGCGGGCAACGTGGACCCGACGCCTGCCAGCCGCACGTGGACCGTCGACACCGTTGCGCCCACCACGACGTTCACCAGCACCCCGCCCTCCATCACCAACGCCACCTCCGCCACGTTCGGCTTCGGCAGCGACACGGACCCGGTGACGTATGAGTGCTCGCTGGACGGCGCGACGTTCGTCACCTGCTCGAACCCCCGCACCCTCACGGGACTCTCGGAAGGCAGCCACACCCTGGAGGTCCGCGCGCGCGACACCGCGGGCAACGTGGACGCCTCGCCCGCGACGTACACGTGGACCGTGGACACGACGGCGCCGGACGCGCCCGTCATCGACACGCCCGCCAACGGCGTCGTGGTGCCCACGCAGCGCCCGGTCATCTCCGGCACGGCGACGGCGGGCACGCTGGTGACGGTGTCCGTGGATGGCATCGTCCTGGGCACCGCGCCCGTGGATGCCCAGGGCCGCTGGACGTACACCCCCACCGTGGACCTGGGACAGGGTCTCCACACGGCCACGGCGACGGCCACCGATGCCGCGGGCAACGTGAGTGACGACAGCGCACCCTCCGAGTTCACCGTGGACACGGTGGCTCCCGACGCACCGGTCATCACCACTCCGGCGGACGGCACCACCATCGCCACCGCGACGCCCGTCTACTCCGGCACCGCCGAGCCCTTCGCGCAGGTGACGGTGGAGGTGGACGGGGAAGTGATTGGCACCGTGACGGCGAACATCGACGGCGACTGGAGCCTCTCCAGTCCGACGGCGCTGAGCGAGGGCCCGCATACGGTGGAGGCCACCGCGACGGACTCCGCGGGCAACACCAGCCAGACGGCGTCCAACGACTTCAACATCGACCTGTCCACGCCGGAGACGTTCATCGACTCCGGCCCCTCGGCCTTCACGCGCGAGACCGCGGCCACCTTCGTGCTCCGCATGGAGAACGGCGGCGTCGCCTTCGAGTGCAGCCTGGATGGCGCGGCCTTCACGCCCTGCACCAGCCCGCTGAGCATCACCGGTCTCTCCGAGGCCACCCACGTCCTCGCGGTCCGCGCCGTCAACGCGCTGGGCACCGTGGACCCTTCACCCGCGACGTACACGTGGACGGTGGACCTGCAGGCGCCGTCTGCTCCCATCGTCGTCTCGCCGGCGAACGGCGGCACGGTGGGCACCGCGACGCCCACCATCACCGGCACCGCGGCGTCGGACAGTCAGGTGTACCTGGACGTAGGTGGCGCCACCTACGGCCCCATCCCCGTGACGTCCTCCGGCACGTGGACCTTCACCTTCCCCACCGCACAGCCAGAAGGTCCCCTCACGCTCACCGCCATCGCGGTGGACGCGGCGGGCAACACCTCCGACGCGACGTCGCACAGCTTCACCATCGACCTGACGCCGCCGGAGACGTTCATCGAGTCCGGCCCGGACGCGCTCACCCGTGAAACCTCGGCCACCTTCGAGCTGCGCTCCGAGGGCGGCGCGGTGGGCTACGAGTGCAGCCTGGACGGCGCGGCCTACGTGCCCTGCACCTCGCCGCTGAGCTACACGGGCCTCGCGGACGGCGAGCACCAGCTCCGTGTTCGCGCGGTGGACGCCGTGGGCAACGTGGACGCGACGCCCGCGACCCACACCTGGACGGTGGACACCACTCCGCCGGACACGCTCATCGAGTCCGGTCCGGACTCGCCCACCCGCGCCGTGGACGCCGCGTTCGAGCTCACCGCCAGCGAGCCGGGCTCCAGCTTCGAGTGCAGCGTGGATGGCGCGACGTACGTCGCCTGCACCAGCCCGGCCCTGTTCGAGGGCTTCGCCGAGGGCGAGCACACCCTGACGGTGCGCGCGGTGGACGCCGCGGGCAACGTGGACGACACGCCCGCCGGGTACACGTGGACGGTGGACCTGACGCCGCCGGCCGCGCCGCTCATCGCCTCGCCTGCTCCGGGCGCGGTGCTGGATGACGGCGTCGTGACGCTCACGGGCACGGCCACCGATGCGACGTCGGTGACGCTGACGGTGGGCGGGACGACCTACGGTCCCATCCCCGTGAATGGCACCGGTGGGTGGTCCTTCACGCCGCCCGTGACGCTGGGCGACGGCACGTACACGGCGGTCGTCACCGCGACGGACGCCGCCGGCAACACCAGCGCGCCGACGAGCGTCACCTTCACGGTGGACACGACGGAGCCCGACACGGCCATCGACAGCGGCCCCGAGGCCCTGACGAACGTGGCCTCCGCGTCCTTCGTCTTCTCCTCGAACGAGTCGCCGGTGACCTTCGAGTGCAGCCTGGATGGCGCGGCCTTCCTCGCGTGCTCCGCCCAGGCGACGTTCGACAGCCTCGCTGACGGCGCTCACACCCTCGCGGTCCGCGCGGTGGACGCGGCGGGCAACGTGGACGCGACGCCCGCGGAGCACACGTGGACGGTGGACACCCAGGCACCGGCCGTGGACATCGACGCGCCGGCGGATGGCTCGGTGTCGAGCGTCGCGACGGTGACGTACTCGGGCACGGCGGAGCCGGGCAGCACCGTCACCGTGACGGTGGACGGCACCGTGCTGGGCACCTTCGAGGTGGATGGCTCGGGCGTGTGGACGCTGACGGGGAGCGCGCCGCTCGGCGAGGGCTCGCACACCGTCTCCGTCACCGCGACGGACGAGGCGGGCAACACCAGCACGCCCGTCGTCCACACCTTCACCGTGGACGCCGAACCGCCGCAGACGGCGTTCACCCAGACACCGCCCACGCTGACGCGTCAGTCCTCGGCCACGTTCGGGTTCAGCTCGGACGAGTCCCCGGTGACGTACGAGTGCAGCCTGGACGGCGCGCCCTTCGGCGAGTGCCAGAATCCCGCCGAGCTGACGGGCCTGTCCGACGGCGAGCACACGCTGGAGGTCCGCGCGAAGGATGAGGACGGCAACGTGGACCCGACGCCCGCCTCGTACACCTGGACGGTGGACACCCAGGCTCCGGACACGCGCATCCTCAGTGGCCCGCCGCTGACGGAGGCGCCCGCCGACGCCACGTTCGTCTTCGAGTCCACCGAGCCTGGCTCCACCTTCGAGTGCAGCCTGGACGGCGCGACCTGGACGCCGTGCACCCACCCCGCGGCCTTCACGAACCTGGCGCTCGGGGCGCACACCCTGGAGGTCCGCGCGGTGGACGCCGCGGGCAACGTGGATGGCTCGCCGGCTTCCTACGCGTGGGTCATCACGGCCGACTCGGATGGTGACGGCCTGACGGACGCGGAGGAGGTCGCGCTCGGCACGGACCCGAACAACGCCGACACGGACGGCGACGGCCTGACGGACGGCATCGAGGTGAAGGTCGCGGGCACGGACCCGCTCGACGACGACACGGATGACGACGGCCTGCTGGATGGCAACGAGGACGCCAACCACAACGGCCTCGTCGACGACGGTGAGACGGACCCGAAAAAGGCGGACACGGACGGCGACGGGCTGACGGACGGCCTGGAGCTGGGCCTCACCGAGCCGCAGGGCACCGACACGGACCCGGCGCGCTTCACGCCGGACGCCGACCCGTCGACGAAGACGGACCCGCTCAACGCCGACACGGATGGCGGCGGCGTGCGCGACGGCATCGAGGACGCCAACCACAACGGCCGCGTCGACGCCGGCGAGACGGACCCGCTCTTCGCCCCCGACGACGTGGACTCCGACATGGACGGCATCGATGACGCGACGGAGATCGCGCTGGGCCTCGACCCGCGCAACGCGGACTCCGACTCCGACGGTGTGCCGGATGGCGTGGATGGCATCACCGACACGGATGGGGACGGTCTCATCGACGCGTTGGACCCGGACAGCGACAACGACGGCGTGTTGGATGGCACGGAGCTGGGCGTGACGCGCGAGACGGCGCACCCGCACACGGACCCGACCTCGCCGAACTTCCGTCCGGACGAGGACCCGAGCACCACCACCGACCCGAAGAAGCCGGACACGGATGGCGACGGGCTGATGGATGGCGAGGAGGACACCAGCCACAACGGCCGCGTCGACGCGCGGGAGACGGACCCGAACAACCCCGACACGGACGGTGATGGTCTGCCCGACGGCATCGAGGTGAAGGGCGAGAACCCCACGGATCCGCTCGACCCGGACACGGACGGTGACGGCCTGCCGGACGGCGTGGAGGATGCGAACCACAACGGCCGCGTCGACCCGGGCGAGACGGACCCGAACAACGCCGACACGGATGGTGGCGGCGCCAGCGACGGCGTGGAGGTCGCCGACGGCTCGAACCCGCTGGACGGCAATGACGACTTCCTCATCGCCGGAGGCGGCTGCAGCACGGGCGGCGCGGCCACCCTCGCTCCGCTGGCCCTGCTGCTCCTCGCCCTGCCGTTGCGTCGCCGGGCGCGTCGCGACGGATGAGCCACCGAGGGCTCCGGCGGCCATGCGCCACCGGGGCCCTCGACGTCAGTTGATGGGATAGGAGTGCACGAAGAGGAACACGAGCATGCCCTGGAACAGGGCCATGCCGAGCACCACGGGTCCTCGCAGCGCGGGCCGGCGCGCGAGCCACGCGCCCAGCGGAAGGAACGCGGGCCACACGGCCGCGCTGTAGCGGCCCAGGCCCACCAGGCCCACCGTCCACAGCACCAGCATCAACGGAATGCCGAACGCGGCCAGCGGCCACCACTGGCGACGGCGCGCGAGCAGGAGCGCCCCCACGCCCGGGATGAAGGACACCGCCACGTAGAGGCTGACCTCGGGCGCCCAGTCATCTCGGAGCCACCAGGTCCCGAGCCCCGACCACGCGCCCGACCACTCACCGGCGCGGACCTTCCACCAGAGCTGCGGGTCGCCGAACTTCCACGCGAGGAAGACGAAGTAGAGCGACGTCACGACCAGCGGCACGGCGAGTGCCAGGATGTCGCGGTGGAACCACGCCTTGAGCCCGCCGCCCCGGGAGCGCAGCTGCTGATAGAGCAACGAGAGCCCCGCCACGAGCGACAGGTGGCGTGACAGCCCACCGAAGCCCAGCGCGAGCGCCGCCCACCAGTGCCGCCCTCGCAGGCTGAGCAGCACCGCGAGCGCGGTGAGGAACACCATCCACGACTCCGGGTAGCCCGCGGACTGGAAGAAGGCGAACGGATAGGCGGTGAAGAGCAGCAGGGCCGCGCGGGCCGTGTCCTCGTCCTCGAGCGTGCGGAAGAGCCGGTAGAGGACGATGAGCCCGAGCAGCCCGGCCACGTTGGCCACCAGCACCAGCGACACCTGGATGCTCAGGCCCGTCGCCTCACGGACCAGCCGGCCCAGCATGGGCAGCAGCGGGAAGAAGTTGGTGGCCTGCGGACGCTCATAGCCCTGACGGGCGATCTCCGTGTACCAGCCGCAGTCCCAGCGGCAGAACGCATCCAGTCCCGCCGGGCCCGTCTGCTGGAACGGTGGGCGGTGCAGCCGGTTGTCGAACACCAGCGACACCCGCGCGAGCAGCAGCAACGCCAGCCGGCTGAAGAAGAAGAGGCTGACGGGGAACGCCAGCTCCGAGCCCAGGGCCCGAAGCCTCGCCCGCCAGGGCGCGGGACGCACGGCCTCTTCGGTGACAGGAACGTCCGTGGACATGCGGTCGAGGAATCCCGAGGTGCGAGAAGGGGCGACACCCTACCCCACTCCGGGCCCCATGGCAGCGCCGCCACCTTGGGGATTGCGCCAGGAAACGGCTCCGCCACGGGCATGACGCGCCCTCCGGGCCAGATGTCTGCCTATTCCTGGGCGGCCGCCTGCGCGGGCTTGGGGCCGTTCTTGGCCGCCTCGAGGATCTTCCTGAGGCGCGTCTGCGCGTCGTCCTCGGGGAGGATGCCGGCCTGCTCCTCGATGGTGGCCACCTTCTTCTGCATCCGCGCCTTCTGCAGTCCGGCCACCGCCTCGCGCGAAGGCAGGTTGGGTCCGAGCTGGTCGAGGACCACGGAGCGGGTCCTCGCCGCGGTGTTCTTCACGACCTGTTCGTTCTGGAAAAGGGTGCCCTTGTCCTCGGCCTGCGACGTGCCGGTGCCGTACGCGGAGATGACGTCGCCGCGCACGGTGAAGGCCTTCATCGAGACGAGCTTGCCGCCGCTCGTGCCCACCGCGTCGGAGAGGAAGACGGCCGGGAAGACCCACACGTCCGGGGAGATTCCCTTCCCGCGGGCCGCGTCGATGCGCTCCTCGGTGGAGGCACCCGCGCGCAGGCCGCTGGACGACAGGCCCTTCACGGGGACGATGCGCAGCCGCGGGTCATTGGACAGCTCGCCCAGGAGCATGGCCTCCAGCTTCTCGCGGTCCACCGACTTGGAGAGCTCCTCGGAGACGCTGGTCTCGAACACGGCGACCTCGATGAGGTCCTGGGACGCGCGTCGGGGCGCGGCGGCGATGGCCTTGGCGTAGTCCTCGTTCTCACGCGCCTCGGCATCGATGCGCGCCTGCTCCGCGGGGTCCGAGCTGGTGACGACCGTCTTGCCATCGAGCCCCGTCTTCGTCGTGGTGACGACCATGCCGGCGCAGCCGGTGAGGGAGAACGCAACCAGGGACGCGACGAAGGCGCGCGAGGACATGTCAGCTCCGGGGGATGTGGCCAGGGGGACTCGTGGCCAGTGAGTGCGCTGAAGACGCGCTCTTCCTGGAAATATTCATGGGCAGCTGTCTGCCTTGTGCAGGGCGGTGGTACCGTGGAGCGTCGCGCCCACGAGGTGCTCGGAGGTCCACGTCATGCGAGGACGAGGTGGATGGATTGCCGTCACCGGGCTGGCGGTCTCGCTCTGCGCGGCGGCGCTGGTGCGACACGAGCTGACACTCGCCTCGCCTCCGCCCGCCTCCACTCCCACCCCGGCGCCGCTCCCCGCGCCGGTAAAGCCTGCCGTCCCCAAAGAGGCCCCACCCCGCCTCCCTCCATCCCTGGACGGCAGGGGGAAGGCGCAGGTCCGGGTGGTCTCCGCGAGGGATCAGCGCCCGCTCCCTGGAGCCACGGTGGCGCTGCTGAGAGACCCCATCGACGTCGCGACGCCGCTGGAGACGGCCGTCACCAACGCACAGGGCATCGCGCTCTTCCCCGAGGCGCCGACGGGCGTGGTCCATCTCTGCGCCCGGGGTGTCGGGCACGGAGAGGCCTGTGAGCACGACCTCGGGCTCGTCGCGGGAGGGAGCATCTCTACCGTGCTGGCATTGCCTCCTGGGGCGACGCTCAGCGGACAGGTGCGCAACTTGGACGGCACGCCCGCCGTGGGTGTGAGGCTCATGGCGCTCAGCGTTCCGTCCGTCCCCCGGCAGATGCCCACCCAGGCGGTGACGGACGCGAATGGCCGCTACATCCTGGACGGTGTCACTCCAGGCGCGGTGCGAATCCATCCATTCACCTCCGAGGCCCAGGCCCAGACGCGCGAGGCGGAGGTCCAGGCCGAGGCGTGGGCAACGTTGGACATCCAGCTCGCGGGCTTCACCCCGGTGACGGTGAAGCCCCGGCGCAGCCGCAGCTCCGACTGGCGCCACTTCCAGCCTGCCACTGACGACGACATCAAGGCGGTGTCGGTGGGCGTCCCCCTCCGACGACAGGACGACGGCACGTGGACGGGCGTGGTGGAGGCGGGGAACCGCGCTGTCGCCGTCACCGGCTACCACGGGTGGCGGGACTTCCACGGCGGGAAGGAGGTGGCGCTGTCACCCGGGGAGCCCATGGTCGTCCAGGTTCCCTACGACCCGAGCGCGCACCTCGTCATCGGCTCACCGCACGCGCCCACGCCCCGGTTCTTCGAGTTCGCGGGACACGTCCTGCTGCCCGACGGCACGCCGGCGCAAGGCGCGCGCATCGCGGTCGCACAGCCGCCGATGCACGTGCTGCGTTGCGGGAACACGCCTCCGACGTACCATCACGTCCGGTTCGAGGGCTCCGGCTTCGCGGTGAAGCCCGCCGCCGGGCATCGGACCGTGTATGCGTGGCTCGACGATGGTCGCTCCGGCAGCGTGACCGTGGAGGCCCAGGAGGGCGAGCGAATCGTCGCCGACATCCGCCTGGAGGACACGGGCGCCGTCGTGGGCCACCTCGGACTGCCGGCTGAGCCCCCCTTCGACCCGTGGCCCGCGCTCCACCTCTGGGATGACGAGGACCGCCCGCTCCGGCGCGTCACCGGGGACGGACGCTTCATCATCGCGGGGCTTCCGCCGGGCGAGCACACGTTGAGCCTGGAGCAGGACCCCAGGCGGCATGCCTTTGTCATCCACGCTGGGGGGCACACGGACCTGGGACACTTGCGGTACGAGGACCCACAGTAGGGCCGTCGCGGTCCTCGGGCCTACTTCGACTTGGTCAGGGCCCCATGCGCGGTGGCGACGTGAGCACTACCGTACTCCGGGCCTCACCCGGCCCGCTCCAGCACCCAGACGCCATAGGTCACCTTCCCGAGCAACAGGAAGATGTTCCACTCGTCATAGGCACACAGCACGTCGAGCGCGTCGGCCCCCAGCCGGGACTCCATCTGCTTCCGCGCCCGCCGCACCTTCGCCAACCGGAGCGCGTGGCGTGCCATCCCCTCGTCCAGTTCCTCCAGGTACGGCGAGCCCTCGTCCGTCGTCGTGCCGAACTCCACGATGCGCAGCCCGGCGGCCTCGCAGGCCGCGGACATCCGCTCTCGTGACAACGTCGCGGGATTCATGCCCAACCGCCACGTGACGCGCTCCGCCTCGCGAGGCTCCAGCAGCTCCGTCGCCAGCGCGCTGCAATTCATCATCGAACAACCCGGCCGAAGGACGCGCGCGCACTCCTTCATCGCGCCCTCCAGGTCCTCGGCGTGGTTGAGCATGTCCAGACACCAGACGAAGTCGACCGAGGACGACTCCAGCGGGAGCCGCTCGATTCCACCCCGCGCGAAGCTCACCCGCCCCTCCAGCCCTTCCCGCCGGGCCCGCTCCGCCGCGAGCGTCAGGTTCTGCTCCAGCGGGTCCACCCCCACGACGTGCCCCTCCAGCCGCCGCGCCAGCGCCACCACCTGACGCCCCTTGCCACACCCGACGTCGACCACGCGCGAGCCCGCCCCCACGCCCCGCCGCGCGGGAATCGCATCGAGCAGCTCCGACATCGGCCGCCCACCGGGCGACGCGTCCAGATACGCATACCGCGTCCCCTCCTCCTCCAGGAATGGCCAGAGGAAGTCATAGAACGCGGCGATCCGCTCTTGAAGGGTCGACATAAGACAGACACCCCAGCAGACCTTCGCCGCCCAGACAAGCACCCTCCCGAATCGCGTCGAGGGAACAGCAAGCCCCCCACGCGTCAAGAGCTGAAGCCTGTCCCGACAAGATGCCCCACGCCGTGATGACCATGTGGCTCGCATCGAGGAACCCCATCCCATCCATCGCGCGGCTCGGCGACACTGGCTGGGGGCCACGTGAGGTCGTACGTGCAACCGAAGGACGAGGACGTCGAACGGACCGAGGGCTACTACCACCGCTATGGCGAGGCCGTGCACCGGCGTTGCCAGCGATTGCTCGGGGACGACGCGCAAGCCTGGGACGTGACGCAGGAGGTGTTCCTGCGGGTCCACGTCCATTTGAAGCAGGTGCGCGAGGCCACCTCCGCGCTCTCGTGGCTGCTCACGGTGGCGGACCGCCAGTGCTTCTCGCTGCTGCGCCGTCGTCGCACCGAGCGCACCTGCGCCATCACCCTGCGCGCCCCCGTGGACGACGAGCTGGACACCTCGATGGAGCGGTTCGTCACGGACGCGGACCTCCTGAGACATGTGCTCGCTCACTGTCCCGAGGACGTCCAGCGCATCGTCGCGCACCGGTTCCTCGATGAACTCGAACAGGAGCAGATCGCCACCCTGCTCGACGTGTCACGAAAGACCGTCCAACGAAAGCTCCAGACCTTCTTCGAGACAGCCCGGCGTCTCCTCGAAGTCTCTCCGAGCGCCGTCTCGTGGAAAGGACCCGCCTCCGCATGAGCCCCTCATCCCTGCCCCGCTTCCCGGGCGTCCCGGATCTCCTGATTGAACGCTACCTCTGCGGAGAAGTGACGCCCGAGGAGGCCCGGTCCATGGAGGAGGCCGCACACGAGATGCCCCTGCTCGCGGCCCACCTGGAGGAGCGTCGCGCCGCGCAAAGCGCCTTCGTGCGGCGGCGCCCCTTCTCCGTCATCCAGCCACGCCTGCATGAGCTGGAGCCCGCCCCCATCCACCCCTGGGCAAGGTCCTTTCGCTGGGTCCAGCCAGTGCTCGCGCTCTGTGCCCTGCTCGCCCTGGGCCTGCCGCTCCTGCGCCCCGCGCAGGACGTCGAGGAGCGGATCCGCGTGCGCGGAGGCCTGACCACGCGCCTGCACGTCAAACGCGGCGACGCCGTCTTCGAGCAGGCCATGGATGGAACGCTGCGGCCCGGAGACCGCGTGCGCCTGGAGGTCGAGGACCCGCTGGGCGGCGCCCTGTACGTGCTCGCCGTCGACAGCCAGGGCCAGGTCACTCCACTGCATGGCTTTCCGGAGACGGGCGGCGCGCTCCAATTGGCGCCGGGACGGATGTTGCTCCCCGGGAGCCTGGAGCTGGACACGGGCTCGGAGCGCGAGGCGCTCGTCTTCGTGCTGACCGCGTCCACTCCGGAGGCCCCCTCGCCCACAGCCGTGCGGCAGTGGCTGGAGCAAGCCGCCCGGGCACCCCGTTTCCCTCCCGCCCTCGAGCCACTCCCGTCCCTTCGCCACGTGGTGCGCGAGCTGCCCCGGGAACAGCCCTGACTCCTCGTTGCTTCGACATGTCCCACGCCACGCCCGTGCCGCGTCTTCCGGGATGAACCCACCACGGGAGCGAAGCATGACGAGACGATGGCGACACGGAGTGCTGTGCCTGGGATTGCTGGCCGGAACCTCGATGGGCTGCGGCGACATCCTCGGCGAAGAGGGCGAGGACGACGCCCTGTTCAGCGTGGAGGGCGCACTGGTCTCAGCCGAGTCACTCGACGACACGCGCCGCGAGAAGCTGCGCGTCGCCCTCCATTGGGAGCACTGGCCCGAGGCCACGGCCGAGTGCATGAAGACCATCACCACCCTGAAGGACTACAACAAGTGCCTGCGCCTCAGCCCGTCCTCGGCCTACTCGCGGCAGGGTGTGGACGTGAAGGTGAGCGGCCGCTTCCCCAACACCTTCGACCTGCCCGTGCGCAAGCTGCCCGAACCGGGCCTCCTCAACGGAGACGAAGGCATGAAGTTCGGGCTCGCCTACGTGCTCGCCTACGTCGACGGCAACGGCAACCGCAAGCTGGACCCCGTGAGCCTGACCGCGACGAGCAGCCCGGACGAGGTCATCGGGCACCAGGAGGGCTACACCCACGACGCCCTCGTGTACCACTACGTGGTGTATCGCGAGGGCACGCTCCACCCCTTCTACAACGCCATGTTCCCACAGTGCCCCGAGCCGCCGCAGGGCTACTCCCTGGTCTCGTATCGCTACAAGGAGGACCCGGCGCTGCCACCGGGCCACACCTGGTTCGACGGCTGCGACGTCAACAGCGGACGCGTGAAGATGGACCTCTTCATCGAGCTGGACGGGCGCTTCCGCGGATACGTCTGCGAGCACAACACGAGCGCCCTGCGCACGCAGGTGCGCGCCGCCACCGCGCCCCCTCCCGCGTCGACCAGTGAGACCTATTGCAGGCCCTTCAGCGCCGGCACGCAGGAGCTGGCCCTCTACGTGAATCCGCATCCGGAGCGCTACTGCGTCTCCGCGAACACCCAGGTCTACACCCTGCGCGACCCCTGGGACGGAGCCTGGGATGACCGCGCCACGCCGCCCGCCTGGTGGCCCTGCGCGACCTCGACCACCCCCTGACACCGCCCCTGCGTTCCCGTGCAACGCGCCTGCGTCCCGGGGACAAGCAGCGGGCCTCCACCAGGGTCCTCCTCGCTCCAGAAGCCCGCGGGCTTCCACTGGTACGTGCCTTGCTCAGTGGGAGCCCGCCTCGTGACCCATCCCTGACGAAGTCCATCCGCGAGAGGTCTCCGGGACAGCCCCCCCGCCCCGGAGGAGCCGTCCTGTCACACCGCCGTTCTCCGCGGCCAGGTCCCCGTCAGGGCTCGGTCTCGAGGTCCCCCTCGAGGAAGGTCCATGCCCCCGACCCAGAACAACACGGCCGTGTTCCTGATGGACGGCGAAGAGTACTTCGACACGTTCCGCGACTGCCTCTACGAGGTGCGGGACGCGCAGCCCCACGCGAGGACCTATGTGCGCCTGGGCTGGTGGTGCCTCCAGCACGACACCCTGCTCGACCGCCACGCGAACCGGAACTTCGGAGAGGTCCTCAAGGAGGTCGCGGACGCGGGCCACCACATCGACATCTGCCTCTGGCAACCCGATGACCTCACCGTCAAGGGACTCGAGCTCGCGAAGATGTCGGACCACTTCTCCCTGCAGACGCTGGCCAAGAACAAGGCCACCCAGGCGCTGCTGCACAACCACAACCAGCGCATCCAGGTGTACCTGGAGAAGCACAGCGGCGCCGGCGTGGGCTACTCGCTCCACCAGAAGATCGCCATCTTCTCCATCGCCGGCACGCTGAAGGTGCTCGTGGGCGGCTTCAACATCGAGCACGAGTACTGGGACAACATCGCGCACTCCCGGCCCTACGGTCACTCCTGCCACGACACCGGCGTGCTGCTCCAGGGCCCCGTCACGCTCGACATCGAGGCGGAGTGGCTGCGCCGCTGGAAGAAGCAGCTGCCCGCGCTCAGCCTGTTCGGCAAGCCGCACCCCGCCGCCGCCCGCTCCACCCTCCAGGCCACCGCGAACGATCAGGTCATCCAGGGCGGCAACCTCACCATCACCGCGCTGACCACCAACAGCGAGTCGTTCTCGAATCAGACACACATTCGAGACAAGCTGGTGGACCTCATCTCCCACGCGACCAAATACATCTACATCGAGAACTTCCAGTTCTTCAATCCAGAGCTGGTGAAGGCGGTGCGCACGCGCATCAAGCAGATGGGCGCCAAGCAGCTCAAGGTCGTGCTGGTCATCCCGGATCCCCTCCATGACACCGACAAGGGCGTCACCTACCTGACGCGCATCACCTACGCGATGATGGCCATCGAGAGCGGCTACCTGGACGAGAACTGCCTCGCGGTGGAGGTCATCGACGGGGAGATCACGACGCACGTCGACCCGCGCACCCAGGGGACGAAGACGTACTCCAAGGACGACTACGTCTGGGAGGTCTACGAGCCCTCCGTCAATCTGAGTGACTGGCCCCAGCAGAACTACCGCCTGCGCCTGACGAACAAGAAGACCCAGGCGAAGACGGACGTGCGGCTCGACGCCGTCCTGAGGTTCATCCACAAGGGGACGGGCCAGAAGAGCAAGGCCCAGCCCAAGCACGCGGACGTGGCGCCCAAGATCCAGGTCTACTTCCCCTACCGGTACGGGGGCATCAACCAGGTTCCGCAGACCGTCTACCTGCACACCAAGCTGATGATCATCGACAGTCAGCACGTGGTGCTGGGGAGCGCGAACTTCGACTGCCGGGCCATGGACTACGACGGCGAGCTGGATGTGCACATCGACGACGCGGCCTTCGCCACCACCGTCAAGGCGAGGCTCGTCAACCACTACGGCATCCACGGGATGTACGAGGTCCCACGCGCGTGCTGGAACGACTCGGCCGAGGATCGCCACCAGGCGCACTGCGTGGGGCTCGCGCGCAAGGAGCCCAAGGACCTCTGGGCCATGTTCGAAGACGTAGGCAGCTCGAAGAAGCTGAAGTTCACCTGGCTCTGAAGCCAGTCACGCCAGGAGCCACACATGACCCTCATCGGCCAGTTCAACAACAACGTCACGCGGCTGAACCTCCTCCAGAAGAAGCCGCTGTTCCTCCACCACACCCACCGGCCCGCGCCCGGCTGGTACAACCGCACCAAGCCCCTGGCCGGGAACGCCCCGTTCGTGCACCTCCTCGCGACCGACGTCGCGGCGATGGTCGTCGGGGGCGTCGTCGGGGCGCCCAACAACGCCGTCATCGAACAGAACAACATCGACATCTACCTGGACATCACCTCGGGGAAACAGGCCTTCTTCAGCAACGCGCCAGCCAACGAACTCCACGCCTATCAAGTCAATCCAGGAGCGGCGCTGGCCTGCCAGTACCTGAGCTGGGAGGACTCCTGCATCGTCTCGATGGACCTCTCCAACGTCGGCCCGCCCTGGATGATGTCGGGCCCGTTCAACGGCTGTCATTTCTACGTGACGCAGGACACCGTCACGAACCAGGTCCGGGTCCATCACGCGAACGCCAACAAGATTGGCATGTCGACCGACCACAACCGGCCGGACCTGGCCGAGGCCTACATGGACGGGTTGATGGCGGCGGCACAGGGGCCCAACGAGGTCATCACCCACCAGATGCGCAAGGACGACTACCTGGCCAGGATCTGGGACCCCATCGCGGGCGCGAAGGTCGAATCCCCGGTGACGCTGGCCTACCGCAACTACAAGCAGGGGCAGGGCCGCACGCACGTCGCGCTCCATGAGACGATGTGCCTGGTCTTCGGCATCCGCACCGCCGTGAACACCTGGAACTTCTTCTTCCACGTCGCGGGCGTCGCCGACTACCACCGCTCCGGGCTGCGCTCGAACCGTCAGGGCTACCTGAAGACCGTCATCCCCTGGCAGGCGATTTGAGCGGGGCGCGGCTCGAGCAGTGCCAGCGCCCGGGCGCGCGTCCGCTGGATGCACTCGCGGGTCCAGTGGCCCAGCTCCGCCTGGGACAGCAGGCCGTGCCGCGCCAGGAAGTCCTCGTCCACGCCCGGGATGGGAGGGAGCGAAGGCGTGCTCCGTGCGTCCAGCTCCGCCAGGGCGCGCCGCAGACCCGCCTTCGCGCTGCCACCGCCCCGCTCCAGCGCGAAGTCGAGGACGTCCCAGCCCAGCTCGGCGTGTCGTCCCTCGTCCTCGGCGATGACCGACAGCGTCTCGCGCACCACGGGGTCCGCGGCACGCCGCGCCCCCTCCGCGGCCACCAGGGAGGCCACGCCCTCCGCGAGGCACCCGTCCAGCAACGAGCCGCGCGCCAGCCGCGCCCAGGCATCCTCCGAGCCCGTCGCCATGGGTTTCACGCCCTCCTGCCCCAGCTCCGGAATGGGCCCCGCCGTCCAGTCCACTCCCGAGTAGGCCCGGGCGAGCGCGAAGCACCTGCGCGCATGGCGGACCTCGTCCAGAGCCGCCAGGTGGCAGTCCTCCAGCAGCGCCGACGGCGCCCCCATCGCGGAGAGCCGGAGCGACAGCTTCGCGAAGGCCGGCACCGACGCATGCTCCATCCGCGCCGAGGTCATCCACGCCTCCCCGAGCACCGTCCGTTGCCACGTCGTGAGTCCCGAGACCTCCGGCACGGCGTCATCCGCCCAGCCCGACCCCAGCGCCCGGCGGGCCACGCGGGCACGCCCCCGCAGGCGCAGCACCCGCCCCTTGGAGAAGTTGGTGTTGGAGAGGAAGTCGACGACGCTCCAGATGAGCCACGCCGCCCCTCCAGCCGACAACACCCCGCTCGTGATCAGCAGCCCGGCGCCGAGCCGACGCGTCTGCTGAGAGTTCGTCCTGGGAAACGCGAAGACGATGCCCAGGCCGAAGCTGACCGTCACCGCACAGACGAGTATCGCCACCAGTTCCAAGGTCAATCACAACCCCTTTCGAAGGCCAGCCCCAGCGCCATGCACCTGGAATGCCCACCAGCGCGTCAGGGCCTCCGCGCGGGGAGGACAGACACCACCGTGCAGGGGGCAGCACGCTGAACGGGCGTAGCTGTGCAACCGGCTGCACGGTGGTGGAGGCGGCTCAGTCCTCGACTTCCGCCTCGTCCCACGGCTGGTGGTTGAGGTTGGGGTCACGGTTCGGGTCGTAGTTGGGGTCGTTCGACGGGACGTACTGGCCGTTGCCGTTCACCCAGTACTGATTGGCGCCCGTCTGGACCTGGTGGCGGGTGCCGGTGGCGGTGTTCTTCACCGTCTCCTCGTCCTTGATGTAGTTCACGAAGCGGTGGTGCATGCGGTCCGACGCGGCGTCGCGGCTGGCGTAGGTCTCCGCGATGGACTTGTTGATGGCGTCGTTCTTCTCGTGGAAGGCGCGCTGCTGCGCCTCGAAGGCGGCCTTGTTGGCCTGCATGCGCTGGTGGTGCGCCGCCCAGCTCGCGCGCTCCCGGGCCATCTCGCCCTGGTTGTAGGACTGGACGTACTGCGGATTGTAGCGGGTGCCTGCGAGCGCCTGGAGGACGACCTTCTTGCTCTCCTCGTAGCGCTCCTTGGGCGCGTCGAGCGCGTGTGTGTAGTAGTTCCAGGACACCATGTTGCCCAGGTCCGTGGCGCTCAGGTGGACGACCATCATGTACGGCTCACCGCGCTTGTCGGTCCACTCCGTCACCTGCGCCAGGAAGAGCTGGCGCATGGGGGCGACCTTGTAGAGCAGGTCCGAGAAGCCCTTGTCGGACGCGGCGATGTCCGGCGCGGCGTACTGCTTCACCAGCTTCGCGCCCTCCTTGCGAGCAATCGGCACCAGGTCCTGCTGGATGACCTTCTCGATGGACTCGAAGGGCCGCATCGGCTGGCCGCTGCGCGCCGACAGCTGCCGCATCATCGGGTCGCCCGAGAACATGAACGTCTTCATGGGCACCATGTAGACATTCACGTTGCCCGGTCCGCTGATGACCGCCTTGCCGTTGTTGACGATCCAGTTGTCCGGCAGCGGCATCGCCGCCATCTCCATGAACTTGTCGTCGAACAGCTTGTGCATCACGACCTTGCCGTTGGGTGGCACCTCGAGTCGTTTCTCGACCTCGGGTGCCGCTGGACCCGGCGTGTCACCCTCGACCTTGTTCTCGCGACAGCCCCCCACCACGACACACGACGTCACGAGCGGAATCATCAGCGCCTTCATTGGAGTTCCCCCTCCTGGACTGCATTGGCATCCAGGCTACCAGAGGCCCGGTGCGGGGGACACCCGGGCCCCTGGCGGGCTCACAGCTCCGGAAAGACGAGCAGGCCTCGCTGCGAGTCGACGACGTAGACATAGCCATCCCCCGGGACGCGGACGCCGACGGCGCCCTCCCAGGGGGAGACGTTGAGGAACACGGGGTCATGCTCCCGCCAGGTGTGGTGATAGGCGATCTCCCGGGGACGGCTCGGGACGGTGACATCCAGGACGCGCACGCCGTGCTGGAAGTGCGCCAGATAGAGCCGGTTGCCGACGAGCTCCATGTTGTGGATGGAGACTTCGTCAGACAGCTTGTACTCGCCGATGAGGGTGGGCTTCGCCGGGTCGTTCAGGTTGAGCACCCGCAGGTGGGCGCCCCACCCCTCGCCGCCCTCGAACGCGATGAGGTTGTTCTGGAAGTACGCCACGCGCGAGTGGTGGCTCATCGCGTTGGGATACTCGTACGCGCCCAGCTTCTTCACGTTCGCCGGGTCGCGCGCGTCGAGGATGAGCAGGCCCGCCCCCCAATGATTGACGAAGAGCAGGTGGTTCAAGGAGGTGGCGTCGTGGGGATAGGAGTTGCGCCCCGGCATCCGGGAGCTCTCGTCCCGGTAGCTCCCCAGCAACACGGGCTCACGCGCCTGGGTGACGTCGAAGATGAGGACGTCCCCGTTGTCCATCGCATACAGCCGATTGCCATTCACAAAGAGGGTATGGGTGCTGCGCCGCATGCCGCCCGACAGGTCCTTGATGAGCCGGGGGGACGCGGGGTCGGAGATGTCGAACACCAGGACGCCTCGGGCCGCGCTGGCGACATAGAGCGCGTCGTCCTTCGCCCAGACCCCGTTCCAATAGGCATCATCGGGGTGGGTGATGGAGTTCACCAGGCGCGGCGCGGTGCGGTCCGCGAGGTCGAAGACGAACAGCCCTCCCTCGCCCGAAAAGTACGTGTCGATACTCACCACGTAGGCGTGCCCCTTGGTGACGTAGACATCCACGGCCAGTCCCGTGTTCGCACCCGTGGCGGCCTCGCCGATGAGTCGCAGTCCGCCCGAGGACTCCGCTTCCCCGGGCCGGCGGAGGGTCCGGACGCCCTCGAAGCTGAGCACCCGGGGCGGCTTCCCCTCCTCGCACGAGACGTCACAGCCCAGCACGCGGTCCGTCCCCTCGGCCCTGCACCCCAGCTCCGCCGTCACGCTGTAGGGACGGCCGGGAATCTCGGCGGTCGACACCAGGAACATCGGGTGGGCCGCCTCCGGGTCGACGAAGTAGTACCTGGACAGCAGCTGGTCGAAGCTTCGCGTCGGCGCCGTCGAGGTGTCGTGGAAGCGCACGTTGAAGGGGCCCGAGGTGTCCAACCCCTTCAGGCTCTCCAGGTCACAGCCCGTCAGGTCGTAGGACTCCAGCTTGCCGCAGTCATCCGGCGAGCTGACGGAGACGCGGAGCGCGCAACGCACGGCCGGCGGTGGCCCCAGGTCTCCCGGGTCCGGCAGCGGGGTGCCGGGAGACAGGTCCACCGGCACCTCGATGACGTCACGGTCCGGACTGTCGCACCCGGCCGCGCCGCCCAGCCACCACACCACCGCGACGACGACGCACGTCCACTTCACCATGTCAGCCCCCGGGGATGGGGCCGGCGCGAGCGGGATGGACGTGCGAGCAGGAGAGCCGACCCGGAATCCCCCGAACGAAAGGGGGCTCACCCCATATCGCGGGCACGCGGACGCCGTTCAATCCCTGACATCCGCGCGGAGCCTGGGGCCTTCAGAAGATGGTCCGCACGCTCCGGTCCCCGGCGATGTACTGGTTCAGCGTGTAGCCGAAGTCGGACGTGCACTCGCGCCCCAGCCGCCGCAGCACGCCCGACAGCGCGCGCCCCAGGGTGGAGGAGTCGAGCACGGAGCGGACGCTGCAGATCTCCTCGTGCTCGGTGACCTTGAGGTCCTCGTCGAACACCACCTTGTGCACGGCGTGGTACGTGAAGGTGTCCCCCACCAGGGACTGCCAGGGCTTGAGGGCGATGAACCGCTTGAAGACGAGCGTGGTCATCACCTCGGCCAGCACGACGTGGGAGCCGTCCGGACGCCGCGTCTCGGCCACATCACCGAACTCGAGGTGGCGGTCCGCCAGGAGCGCCCGGTTGACATACACCAGTCGCCGGGCCCCCTCCACGCCCTCCGCCGTGGCGAGCGCGTCCTGGACCGTCGCTTCCGGATGATAGTACTTCGACGCGGTGGCCCGCGGCAGGTGCGCATCACAGCCATACAGGACGGGCAGGAAGCCGCGGACGAGCTCGGCGGCGGAGCGGGGCTCCGAGTGCAGCGTGGGGGTCTGCGCGACATCCCTCATGGGGAACTCCTCCAACGGCGACGTGACCCCGAGGCCTGCGGCATCCCAGGAGGACAGCCATTGGGAATGACTCGCATGGGGGTGGCCGATGGTGGCCGCTCGGGCCAGGGCTCGTAATCGCCTGTCGGTCCAAAGGGGCTGTCGCATCCCAGACGGAGCCGCTGGCGCCCTTGCGCCCACGAAGAAGGCCCCGGCGCACGGGACGCGCGCCGAGGCCCCTTGACTTCACGCCGTCACGGCCTTCACGGCAGCGGCGGCAGGGTCAGCACGCCGTTGCACTGGCCGGGGCTCGCGGGGACGCCGGTGCCGCCCCAGGGGGCGCCGGTGTTCACCGTCACGCTGCCACCCGGAGGAGGCGCCGGGCAGCCGTTGCCCTGGGCCTGGCGCACGACGATGTTGGCGTTGGACGGCAGGTTGAAGAGGACGTCCGTGCCCCCGCCCACGCAGATGTTGCGCGTCTGGCTGCCACCGGTGGGGAGGGGAATCTCCAGCTCCAGGCAGATGGGCAGCGTGGTGCCCGGAGGCAGCGAGGCCACGTTCACGTCGATGCGCAGACAGGCGGGGTTGGTCTTCTCGATGTCGGCGTTGATGAAGCCGATCTCGTTGGTGTTGGCCGAGAAGCCGCTACCGGAGATGCGCGCGCAGTCATCCGCGTTGCAGCTCGCCGTCTCGCGGTTGTTGCACTGCACGGGGTTGGGGGCGCGCGTGCCGTTGGAGGGCTGCTGCCGCCACAGGTTGCTGCCCACGGGCATGGACCAGAAGGCGATGCTCGTCGGGGCGGTGTTGAGCTGGTCGCGCGTCAGCGGGATGAAGACGCGCGCCGTGGCGCCCGGGGCCAGCTTGAGGATCTGCCCGCCCCTGTCGCGGACCTCCGTGTAGATGGCGCCACGCGACTCCAGGAACACCTGCTGCCCGCCCAGGTTGACGGCGCCGTCCGTGCCCGGCATCGCCAACAGGCCGGTGTCGATGTGGCGCACGCCCACCGTCAACGGGCCCTGCACCTGCTCACCCGTGGCGCTTTGCAGCGCGGACAGGTTCACTTGGATGGAGGCGCCGTTGCGCGGGTCCGTCACCGTGACGACGCCCGACGCGCTGAACGTCTGCCGGTGCAGCGAGTGAAGCACGAAGCGAGCCCCGAGCACGTTGCGCGTGACGGCGCCCACGTACGGCATGTACCCCGGGATATCGATGGTCACCTGCGTGCCCATGGGCACCGATGCCGTCACGGAGAACGAGCCGTCCGCGGCCGACACCCCCCAGGCGGGGCCTACGTTCACCGTCGCCCCCGCGAGCGGAACTCCCGCCGCGTTGGTGACCACGCCACAGATGGTGGTGCCGGAGGTCGAAGGCGTACACGTCCCCAGCGGCTGCGCGTGCTCCACCGTCGCGGGAGCCTCCGCCTCACCCTCGGGCGCACCACAGGCCGCGCCCAGCAGCATCGTGCCGCTCAGCGCGCCGCACAGCCACATCCACCGCTTGCTGACCATTGCTGACAGAGACATCACATACCTCCCCGTTGAAGAAAGGCGACACCCCGAGGGCGTCACCTTCCCGCATGGTATGTGATTCATCTGACGTTGCCACGGCGGCGCTGGATGTTTCAATCCCAGCGCCAATCTCCATCAAACACAGACACGTCACGAAGGACCCGAGGCGACGGCGACTACACGTGTGACACTCCGCGCTACAAATCAAAGCCTCTCGACCCACCCGTGTAGCCTGGAATGTCACAGGGAGGTGCGAAACACATACGGGGTTCCCGCATGGCCCGGTGTGCCAGGACGTCGACCCACGCGGACCTCAGAGCGCGAGCGGCTCCTCCACCGTCACCGGGGCCACGGGCTTGTCCGACACGGACTCGGCGCAGAGGGTGGAGCCGTTCATGGCGCACCGGCCTCCGTCCTCCAGGTCGAACTGCCAGCGGTGTCGCGGGCAGACCAGGTACCTGCCCTCCTCCACCCACCCCTCGGACAGGTCCGCGCCCTGGTGCGGGCAGAAGCGCTGCACGGAGAAGCGCCGGTTGCCCACCGTCACCACGGTGCGCTCGCGCTGGGACTCGGTGGAGCGCACGCCCTCGCAGAAGGCCCGCATGTCCTCGATTTCGACGCCCAAAAAGCCGTGGAGGATGGGCTCGTAGACGTCCGGGAAGCGGCTCAGCCGCAGGCGGAACGACAAGAGGAAGTCCTCCCACGTCAGCTTGCGGTCCAGCACGCGCACCATGTCCGCCGCGCTCACCTTCATCGTGTAGCGCGTCGTCTCGCGAATCTCCGCCACCTCGTCCACGCGCCGGCCCTTGAAGTCCACGCGCAAGAGGCGCTCGGGCAGCTCCGTCAGCTGCACGTACAGCGGCATCCCCACCCGCTCGTGCAGGTCCAACAGGTCCAGCTTGCGCTGCAGCTCCACGCGCAGCCGGCCGTGGATCTCATCCACCTCCGCGCGCAGCATGTTGCGCCGCCGCTCCCGGAACAGGTGCGCCATGTCCGCCGCGTAGTCGCGCAGGTAGGACTCGAAGCCCTCCTCCGTCAGCCGCTCGCCGTCCAGCGAGACGTACTCCAGCGAGGCCGCGTCCAGCACGTCCCCCGGCATGGGCTCCAGGAAGCGGGTGTGGGCGCCGGGCAGCCGCTGCTCCAGGAAGCGGAACAGCGTGGTGGCGTTGGGGAAGATGTTCACCTTCTCTAGATTCAGCGCGAACAGGGCCGGGTCCAGGAAGCACGCGGGGCCGGCCGAGGCCAGGTAGGCCCGCGGCTTCACCACCTCCAACGCGCGCGCCACCGCCTCGAACTTGCTCTCGCGCTTCTTCAGCGAGATGGCCGCGTACGCCTCCGGCGTGTACTCGTAGCAGGTGGGGTGCCAGATGGCGCCGGAGAACTGGGCGGTGAAGAGGTCGATGGGACCCTCCTCCTCGCTGATGCGCGCCAGCCGGTCATGCAGCTTGCAGTCGTTGAGGTTGACGAAGCACTGGCCGTCGCCGCGCACCATGATGGCGGAGTCGCGGTTGGTGCCCTGCTCGGACACGAAGAGCTTGATGTAGCCGCCCTTGATGGGGACCTCGCGTCCGTCCTCGCAGGCGATGACGCGCTTGCAGCCGTAGCGGGCGAAGATGTCCTGCAGCTCCGAGCGCTGGAAGCGGGGAATCACCACCGTGAAGTCCCGGGTGCGGAGGCTGGCCAGGAACTCCGGGTCGAAGTGGTCCTTGTGCTCGTGGCTGACGTACAGGTAGCGCTCGCGGCCGGGCGTCTCCAAGAGCTCGCGCACGCGCGGGGCCAGGTGGTGGTTGCGGGGCAGCTGCATCCACGCCGAGTCGAACGCCCCGCGCGGGGACAGCCACGGGTCCATGACGACGACGCTCCCCGCGCACTCCACGGCGAAGCCTGCATGGCCCAGGAAAGTGATTCGCATGTTCCCGCCCCCACCGAAGCGGCCCGACGACGCGCCGAGGCCGCACACACACCCGAGTCGCCGCCCGCTCTCACGGCCGGCGCGAAGAAGGCTGCGAACGGGGTATCGCCCGGACCAGGGGCCTTGCGGTCCCGGCTCGCGTCCGCGGCCCGACACGGCCGCCCAGGCGGAAACACGAAGGGCGCGGAAGGAAGACCTCCCGCGCCCCGGTGTGGTCGTCGGTGGAGACGGCTCAGCGACTACGGCTGGATTTCACGGACGGACAGCCACTTGAAGTCGACGTCCTCCGCGTTGTCCCAGCGGAACGTGGCGATGGGGCCGCCCCAGGTAATCGGCATGGCGCCCACGGAGCCGCCGCAGTGCTCGGCGTCCCCGCCCCAGTTGCCCGAGTCCACCCAGTCGTAGACCTTCTTCCACGTCACCTTGTCGGCGTTCTCGTTGACGTACATCTCCAGCCGCACGGCCTCCTTGCCGCTGACGGTGGTGTTGCGCATCACCGCCTTGAAGCCCACCCAGCGCCCCTTGAGCGCGGAGGTGGCCGGCTTGTACGGCGCCTGCTCGTAGGAGACATGCCACGTCTCCTTCTGCCAGCGGGCGCGGCCGTCGTAGTGCAGGCCGCCCTTGTAGCTGCTGCCCTCGCAGCCGGAGTTGTTGTTGTTGTGCTTGCCGCCGCGCGCGTACCAGTCGAAGTTGTCCGAGCCATCCGACGCGGCGTTGAGCTTCACGAAGCCCGTCATCTCGATGTTCTTCCAATCGTTGGGCGCCTGCATGTAGCCCCGGCTGGCCAGCACATCCCGGTCGTACGTCGGAATCTTCGCGGCGGAGTAGCCGGTGGACGTGGTGACGCCCATGCGCACCTGGCTGTGCTTCATCTTCCACGAGCCGTCCGCGTTGCGGGTGATGGCGCGCTGCGGGTCGAACCGGGGGTCCGACGTGGGGTCGTCCGCCAGCGCCCAGGACTCACCGCCCGCCTTGGACGGGTGCAGCCGCGTCACGCCGAACTTGTCGACGGAGGACTGCCCGGGCGAGGGCTCGGGAGTCGGCTCCGGGGTGGGCTCGGGAGTCGGCTCCGGGGTGGGCTCAGGGGTCGGCTCGGGCGTGGGGGTCACCCCGGGCGTGGGCTCCGGCGTGGGGTTGCCCGGCGTGGGCCCTGGGCTCGGGACCTGGGGTTGCTCGGATGGCGACTCGGTGCCGCCGGGCGTCTGGGCCCCGGGGGCGCCCGAGTCGGCGCCGCACGCGGAGGCGGACAGGAGGAACAAGGCGCCACACAGGGATGAGAAAACACGGTTCCGGATCAAATGGCGGTCCTTCTGTGGGGGGCCACGAGAATGGCGGAGGACTCGCGGACGCCTATCGCCCGGCGGGCCCTCGCCGCGTCGCTCCCCCGAGGCCAGGATTGCCTCGGAGCGTCGACGCCTGGCTGGTCTCAGCGGCCCGGTGACTGTCGTTTTTCCAACCGGACGGCGCGAAACCCACCACGTCCCGCAACCCTTCCCCAGCCAGTGACGCCCGCTCCGGCCCTCCCCGGGCCGCCCCCTCCCGGAACGAGCCTGGAGCCCCTCCCGGGGCCATTCTTCGGTTTTTCCGAAGGAGTGAGTCTGTAATCCCTATTTGTCGAAGAGAACGGTGGCTCTTATCTGAACCCCACCTATGGAACCTCTACAAACCGTCGGCAGTCCCGTCCTGTGGGGCGGCTTCATTGCCTTCGTCATCGCGATGCTCGCCCTGGACCTCGGCGTCTTCCACCGGAAGGCCCACACGGTCAGCTTCAAGGAAGCGCTGGGCTGGAGCACGGTGTGGATCAGCCTGGCGCTGCTGTTCAACGCGGGGCTCTGGTGGAAGTTCGGAGGCAAGCCCGGGCTGGAGTTCCTCACCGGCTACCTCATCGAGAAGTCGCTCTCCGTCGACAACATCTTCGTCTTCGTCGTCATCTTCTCGGCGATGCGCATCCCCGCGCTGTACCAGCATCGGGTGCTCTTCTGGGGCATCCTGAGCGCGCTGGTGCTGCGGGCCATCATGATCTTCGCCGGCGTGGCCATGTTGGAGCGCTTCCACTGGCTCATCTACGTCTTCGGCGCCTTCCTCATCATCACCGGCCTGAAGCTGTTCGTGCAGCGCAACAAGGAGGACCACCCGGAGGACGGGTGGATGATGCGGATGCTGCGCAAGAGCATCCCGTCCACCACGCGCTTCGACGGGCACCACTTCTTCACCATGGAGAACGGCCGCCGGCTGGCCACGCCGCTGCTGATGGCGCTCATCCTGGTGGAGGCGTCGGACATCCTCTTCGCGCTGGACTCCATCCCCGCCATCTTCGCGGTGACGCGAGATCCATTCATCGTCTTCACGTCCAACATCTTCGCCATCCTGGGCCTGCGCTCGCTGTTCTTCCTGCTGGCCGGCGCGGTGGAGAAGTTCAGCTACCTGAAGGTGGGCCTGTCGGGCGTGCTCGTCTTCGTGGGCGCGAAGATGGCGCTCATCGACTTCGTGAAGATCCACCCGGCCGTCTCGCTGGGCGTCATCGCCACCCTCCTGGGCGCCAGCATCGTCGCCTCGCTCATCAAGGCGAAGAACCTGCCGCCGCACACGCCGGAGGCCGGCGGCGACACGCTGGTCAAACCGTCGGAGAGCTGAACGAGCCCGCAGCACATCCCCCGAAGCCAGGGCGCGTCCGGACCTCATGCCGGGCGCGCCGGAGCCGGGCGCCGCTGGAGTCATGTGTCGGAAAGCGAAGAGGCCGTGAACCCTTGGGTTTCCCCTTGGATTCACGGCCTCTTCTTGTTGGGCGCAGCAGGGTTTGAACCTGCGACCCCTGCCGTGTGAAGGCAGTGCTCTACCGCTGAGCTATACGCCCGCGCTGCGTGTTGCGTGTTGCCACCGCGTCGCGACGGGGAGCTAGATGCCATCTGCTCCCTCGGGTGTCAACGCAATTTCTACGAGAGCCCGTCCAGCTTCTCCTCCAGCTCACGCAGCCGACGCTTGAGGCCGGACAGCTGCTTGCCCACGGCCTTGAACTCGCTCTTCGGCGCGAAGTGGAACGCCTTGAGCAGCTCCTCCTGGCCGCGGTCCAGGGCCTGCTTGCCCCGCTGGACCTTGCCGATGGCGTTGGCGATGGCCATGGCGCGCTTCTCGTCGGCCATGAGCTTCTCCATCGCCTTGCCGGAGACCTCCAGCGCCTGCTTCTTCAAGTCGTCACGGATACCCATGGCTCGTTGCCCCCCGGCCTACGGCTCGTCGATGTACTGCGTCTGGAGCTTCGCGAAGACGCGGTCCGCGATGCCCTTGTACTTCATGCGCTCGATGAGCGGCTGCAGGTCGCCCTTCATGGAGATGCGGCGCTTGAGCACCGCCTCCACGGGGTCCAGCGTCCCCTGGAGCAGCTGCTTCCAGACGGTGTACGGGGCGCGGGCCAGGTAGACGGGCTCGAGTTCGTCCAGGTCATCCGGGTCCGCGAGCACGCGGGCCTTCTCGATGCGGCAGTCGCCCGGGACGACATGCACCACGAAGGACTTCGCCAGCTTGCCGGGCTCGGCCTCGATGATGGCCCCGAAGTCGCCCTTCCATCCCTTGCCGGCGACGGCGCACTCGGGGTCCTCGTTCGTGAGCCGGACTGCTTCGTCCAGCCACTCCTTCGACGGGAACTTCGCCATGAGCTGCTACCTATCCTCTTCGGAAGACTCTCTTGATGCTGGAGAGCAGGC
Organism: Myxococcus fulvus; assembly: GCF_900111765.1. Next base: position 221,866 of record NZ_FOIB01000003.1, on the reverse strand, counting down.
CCCGCTCGTCATCGCTGGCGGCGTTGGAGCCGCTCACCACGGGCTGATGGTCGACGTTGTTGCGCAGGACATCCGAGAGCGCCCGCTTGAGCTGCTCTGGGGTGTCGCGCGTGGCCAGGTCCACCCGGCGCGGGGTGCCGCTGGCCTCCTCCACCGTCACCTGGAGCAGACACTCCTCGGTGAGGCGGAAGTCGATCTTCCTGCCGGCCGCGGCGGCGGGCACCCGGACGGTGCCCAGGTACTCGTTGTCCACCATCAGGTCGCTGTCCCCCTGGAAGATGTCCAGCTCGATGTAGGCCGAGCCCGGCTCCTTCGGCGGAGGCAGGCGAAAGCTCTTCACCATGGGGATGAGCGAGTTCTTCTCGATGATGCGCTTCACGCGGCCGTTGGGCAGCGCGTAGCCGATGGGCATGGACACCGCGTCCAGCAGCGTCACCGCGTCGATGCTGCCCAGCGAGTCACCCAGGAGCGCCGCGCCCAGGGCCACGCACTCGTCGGGGTGCACGCCCTTCCTGGGCGGCTTGCCGAAGTGCGCCTGGATCTTCTGCTGCACGAGCGGCATGCGGCTCTGGCCGCCGACGAGGATGATCTCGTCGATGTCCGAGCGGGCGATGCCCTTCTCCTCGAGCACGCGGTCGCAGATCTCGAAGGTGCGGTCCACCAGGTCGCCGGTGAGGCTGTTGAGGAACTCGCGCGTCAGGGGGATGCGCAGGTCCACCGGCTTGCCCTTGCGCTCGTCGATGAAGGGCAGGTCGATGACGACGTTGGGGATGAGCGTCAGGTCGATCTTCGCCGCCTCGGCGGCGTTCTTGATGCGCTGCAGGGCGATGGGGTTCTCGGTGAGGTCGACCTTGGTCTCCTCCCGGAAGCGCTCCAGCACGTACTCCATGATGCGCGTGTCGAAGTCCGCGCCGCCCAGGAAGGTGTCGCCGCCGGTCGCCAGGACCTCGAAGACGTTGCCGGCCAGGTGCAGCACGGAGACGTCGAAGGTGCCGCCGCCCAGGTCGTAGACGAGGACCTTCTGGTCCAGGCCCCGGTTGAAGCCGTACGCGAGCGCCGCCGCGGTGGGCTCGTTGACGATGCGCTTGACGTCGAAGCCGGCGAGCCGGCCCGCCTCCTTCACCGCCTGGCGCTGGTTGTCGTTGTAGTAGGCCGGGACGGAGATGACGGCCGCGTCGATGGGGCCGCCCAGGAACTGCTCCGCGATGGTCTTCAGCTGCGACAGCACGAAGCTGGAGACCTGGGGCAGCGTGTAGAGCTTGCCGCCCATCATCACCGCGGCGTCCCCGTTGGGGCCCTCGACGATGTCGTACGGGAAGGAGCCGCGCAGGTCCTCCACCGACTTGGAGTGGTACTTGCGGCCGATGAGGCGCTTGGTCCCCCACAGCGTGTTGCGGGGGTTGGTGACCATCTGGTCCTTGGCCACCCCGCCCACCAGGAGGTCTCCCTTGGCCGACAGGGCGACGACGGTGGGGAGGATGAGGTTGCCGCGATCCGTGGGGACGATCTTCGGGATGCGGTTGCGCACGGACGCCACCAGCGTGTTGGTGGTGCCCAGGTCAATCCCGACGATGCGAGGTCTGTCCGCCATGAAGTTCACGGGCGCGGGCCACCAGACGCGCGCCCCCGTCCCACTCTGTATCACGTCGCGACTTCGCGCGCGCGTTTCTGGGCGAAGCCCTCAGTCCTCCACCTCGGAGCCCTCCGGACCCGGCTCGTTCCACCCCAGGGGGGGTGGGAGCACCCCTCGGACGGCCGCGGTGGAGGGCAGGACCAGGCGATCATACGGCCCCCCCTCCCCCGTCGGCAGCTCGTCCAGGAAGCGGGACGGACGCAGGACGATGCGCTCGCCCTCCCGGGGCAGCACGGACAGGGGGTACACCAGCGCCAGGAGGTCCCGGGCCCGGGTGGTGGCCACGTAGAACAGGCGGCGCTCCTCCTCTTCCTCCTCGGCCGAGCGAGTCGCCTGGGACATCGGGAAGCGCCCGTCCACCAGCCAGAGGACGAAGACGCTCCGCCACTCCAGCCCCTTGGCCTGATGGACGGAGCTGAGCGTCAGGACGTCCCCGGGGGCATCGCCCTGCAGGGCCTCCTTGGCGGCGAACTCCGCCACCAGCGCCAGCTCCGACAGGAAGCGCGGCAGGTCCTCGAACCGCCGGGCCAGCTCCGCCAGCCGCCGCAGGTCGTCCTCCCGGCTGTCCTCGGGCGTGGCCTCCAGGGCGAGCCGGGCGGCGTACCCGCCCGACAGCACGTCCTCGATGAGTCCCCCCGGGTCGCGCGTGGCCTCCGGGCGTCCCAGCCGTCCCATCAGCCCCGTGAGCCGCTCGAAGGCCGCGAGCGACTTCTTCGCCACGTGGCGCCGCACGTCCTCGTGGACCAGCCGCTCCCCCAGGGACAGGCCTTCGGGCAGGGCGCGCAGCGAGGTCCACAGGCGCTCCGCCGTGGTGGGTCCCACGCCCGGCACCGCGCGCACCACCCGGCGGAACGCGAGCTCGTCCCGGGGGTTGTTCACCCAGCGCAGGTGGGCCAGCACGTCCTTGACGTGGGGCTGCTCGAAGAAGCGCACTCCGGAGCGCACCCGGAACGGCAGGCCCCGGCGCGTCAGCTCCAGCTGGAGCTCCAGGCCGTGGTTGTGGGCACGGTAGAGGACGGCCATCGACTCCAGGGGTTGGCCTTGCGCCTGGAGTGTCTGGATGCGCTCGGCCACCCAGGTCGCCTGTTCGGCGGCGTCCAGCGTGGGGACGACGAGGGGCCGGGGCCCGGAGGCCCGCTCGGAGACGAGCGTCTTGGGGAACTGCCGCGTGTTCTGGACGATGGCGGCGTTGGCGAGCTGGAGGACCTCCGGGGTCGAGCGGTAGTTGCGCGTGAGGGTGAAGACGGCGCAGCCGGGGTGCCGCTCCGGGAAGCCCATGATGTTGGAGAAGTCCGCCCCCCGGAAGCTGTAGATGGACTGGCAGTCGTCCCCCACGACAGTGAGGTCCCGACGCTCCCCGGCGAGCAGGTCCACCAGCTCGCCCTGGAGGCTGTTGGTGTCCTGGTACTCGTCCACGAGCACGGCGTGGAAGCGCTCGGCGAGCAGGGCGCGGACGCGGGGTTGTTCGACGAGCAGCCGCTTCAGGTTGAGGAGCAGGTCGTCGAAGTCCATCAGGTGCAGCCGCGTCTTGCGCTGGCGGTAGAGCGCCGCCGTGGCGAGCACCTCCGGCGCCAGCGGGACGAACTGAGGCCGCCGGTCCACCAGCACCTCCGACACGGCCTGCTGCAGGTTGGTGGCGAGCGACACCAGCTCCAGCACCAGCTCCGGCCGGGGGAAGCGCTTGTCGCTCTTGAGCTTGCGCTCGGCCAGGCAGCTCACCATGAGGTCCCGCGCGTCCTGCCGGTCCAGCACGGTGAAGCGCTCGGAGTAACCCAGCGCCGTCGCGTGCTCGCGCAGGAGCGCATGCGCCACGTGGTGGAACGTGCCGCCCGTCAGGCGCCCCACGTCCACGAAGCCGCCCACCAGCTCCGCCATGCGGCGGGTCATCTCGCGCGCGGCCTTGTTGGTGAACGTCAGCAGCAGGAGGTTGTCGGGAGAGAGGCCCTGCTCCAGCCTGCGCGCCGCGCGGAAGGTGAGCGTGCGCGTCTTGCCCGAGCCCGCGCCGGCGATGACCAGCACCGGCCCCGCGTCGGCCTCCACCGCGCGCAGCTGCTCCTCGTTGAGGAGCCGGGCGTAGTCGATGCGCGACGGGCCACTCGGCGGACCGAGCGGCCTGGAGGTGGGCGGGGAGACCATGGGGCGCGCAACTCTAACCGCCCCGCCCGCCCGGGACGAACGGATCAGCCGGACTTCACGGCACGGGCTTGTGCGCCGTCAGCCGCGCCGAGGCCGCCTCGCGGACCTGGGCGGAGGGATCCCTCTCCCGGGCCAGCTCCAGCAGCACCTTCCCCACCTGGGGCAGCTTCGTGCTCACCGTGGCCAGGGCGGCGGTGCGCTCCTTCACCCCACCCTCCAGCCGCTCGGTGACGCCGCGGTCCGCGCAGGTGCGCACCCCGGGGGACTGCTCCCGGAGGATCAGCTCCGCGTCGGCCAGCCGGGCTTCGGTGAGGCGACGGGCCTCCTCGGCGCGGCGCTCGAACTCGGCCAGGTCCTCGGGGAACTCGGTGGAGACGGCGCGCGCGCGGGCGATGGCCTCCTGGGCGAAGCGCGCGTTGACGGCCGCCGCGCACAGCTGGCGCGCCGAGGCCAGGGGCACGCGGCCCTCCGTCGTCACCGTCTCGTCGCGGGCCACGTTCAGCGCCCACACCGCGAGCTGCCGCGCGGCCACCGCGGCGGAGAAGGGCTGCTTGCGCCCCTCGCGGATGTCCACCCAGCGGCGCAGCACCACGGGGTCCGGCACGCCCGAGTCGAAGGCGCGCTGGTACTCGGTGGAGGCCTGCGGCAGCTGTCCGGAGAGGTCCAGGAGGACGGCCACGGTGAGGTACATCTCCGCGCTGCTGGCCCGCTCGCGCAGGGCATCCAGCCGGGAGGCCACCTCGTACTCCGCCACCGGGCGCGGCAGCGAGGTGAGCACCGTGCGCAGCGACTCCAGCGCGTTCTGGCGGATCAACGGGTTGCGCGCCGAGCGCAGCGCGTCCAGGAGCGGGTCCACCGCGCGCACGGAGACGTGCTGCCCCAGCTCCTCCGCCGCCTGCCAGCGGTCCAGCGCGTCCGGTGCCAACAGCGAGCGCTTCAGGTCCTCCAGGTCACGCAGGTAGTGGCCCACGTACGCGGCGCGGACGAGCGGATCCGGATGCGCCAGCGCGGCCTGCTCGGCCCGGGCACGCGTCAGTCGCGCGGGGAAGTCCGTGAGCTTCGGGCCCAGCGGATGCGCCTTCACCCGCGCCTCGGCCTCGTCCACCAGACCGGAGACGAGCAGCCCCTCCACCTCCAGCCCCAGGAGCAGGACGCGCGCCTCCTCGCGGTGCACGCCGGCGGGGAACTCCTTCAGGTAGGCGAACAGCTTCGTCGCGCCGGAGCCCTTCGCCTGCTCGAAGGCCTGCGCGTCCAGCCGCGACTCGACCTGGAGCCGGCGGGGATCATCCGGCTTCTCGCGCAGGTACTCGGCCAGCCGCTTCGGGTCCTCCGTCGTCGCCAGCTCGCGCGACTCCGCCTCCAGCATCAGCCGCTTCGCCTCGTCGCGCTGGGCGCCGTCCGGGTGCTCCTGGAGGAACTGCTTCCAGGCGGCCACGGAGTCGGCCTCCTTCGCGGCGTTGAAGCGCAGGCCTTCCAGCAGCGTCCTCGCGGTGCGCGAGTGCGGCGCCTCCGGGTACGCCTCCAGGAAGCGCTTGTAGGCGAGCACCGTGTGCAGCCGCTTCGCCTCCTCGAACTCCAGCTCCTCCAGCCGGGCCTCGGCGGCGTCACCATCCGGGTGCGTCGGGTTCTCCCGCAGGAAGGCGCGATAGCCCTCCACGGTGTCCGTGCTGGCGGCGCGGTCATACGGATTGGGCAGGCACCCGGTGGCCAGCAGGAGGACGGGGAGGGCTCGGCGGAGTGAAAACATTCTCCTGGAGCAATACCGCACCCCGCTCCCCCCGGAAACACGCGCCGCCACGGACGGTTGCCTGGGTAGGTTTTTTGACGACACCCGAAGCCGGGGCCAGCATGGTGCCCCAGGACGCTACAGGGAGGTCGCGCATGCGGTGGCTCACGCTGATGGGAATGCTCTCGATGCTCGCGACGGGCTGCGCCACCCCGTCCGGCCGGCTGGAGCCCTGGCTGGACTCGTACGCGGTCCGCTACCACTCGGCCTCGCCGCCGGCCTTCCCTCGCGAGTCGCTCTCCACGCCCGTGGCGACGGCGCCACCCGAGAAGAAGCCCGCGCCGGCCAAGGCGAAGACGCCCGCGCGCGCCACCGCGTCCCGGCCCGCGAAGGGCAAGCCGGCCACCACGAAGGTGAGCACCCAGGGCGCGCGCCCCGTCTCGGCCGATGCGCGCGAGAAGGTCCTGGCCGCGGCGCGCTCGGTGGTGGGCAAGCCGCAGGTGACGTTCGACGGGCGCAAGTACCCGTCCGACTGCACGGGCCTCATCGAGGGTGTCTACGCCCAGGCGGGCCTGTCCTTCCGGGGGACGCTCAAGCCGGGGGACAACGGCGTCACCGCGCTGTACCGCTACGCCCGCGCGAACGGCCGCGTGTACGAGGACGGCCGGCCGGTGCCTGGGGACTTGGTGTTCTTCCACGAGACGTATGACCAGAACCGGGACGGCCGCCGCAACGACGGCCTCACCCACGTGGGCATCGTCGACAGCGTGGACGCGCAGGGCACCGTCACCGTCATCCACCGGGTCAACCGGGGCGTGGTGCGCTACCGGATGAACCTGGCGCGCCCCCACCTGCCGAGGGATCCGAAGACGGGCGAGGTGCTCAACGACCTCTTGCGCCACCCCGGCCCGAACAAGGCCCCGGTGCTCACCGGGCAGCTCTTCGCGGCCTACGGCAGCGTGCTCCCCGCGAGCGTCCCGGCGAAGAAGAAGCCCGCGCCCATCCCCGTCGCCCTGCGCTGAAACGAACGGCGCCCGACTCCGACAAGGAGCCGAGCGCCGGTGAAGCCGCGAGGACTTCGTCTCAGGACGCGCGCGCGGTGCGGTCCCACGCGGCGCGCTGCGAGTTGCGCAGGAAGCGCCAGAAGCCCACGACGATGGCCAGGTTCATGGTGACGAAGTAGTAGGCCACCGAGGCCACCCGCTTCGCCGCGCCCCGCTTGAGCACGCCCACCTTCCCCAGGTACGCCAGCGCGTAGAACAGGCCCTGCCCGAAGAGCGTGGCGCGGTAGAACATGCTGTCGAGCAGGAACAGGTTCGCCAGCAGCGCCACGCCCATCAGCGCGGGCGCGCACCAGCGCAACAGCTTGTGCGACCAGAACGCGAACGCGGGGAAGCCCGCGGTGGGCAGCAAGAGCCCCGGTACCATGCGCAGGCTCTGGAAGTTGCCGGCGGCGATGCGCGCGCGGCGGCCGAACTCCTTGCCGTAGTCCTCCGTCGTCTCCTCGTGCGCGACGGCCTTCTCCTCGTACGCGACCTTGTAGCCCTTCTCGAGGATGCGCAGCGGGATGACGAAGTCATCCACGATGGTGGACGGCGGCAGCTGCGTGAAGAGCGTGCGGCGGATGGCGTACAGGCCGCCGTTGGCCCCCACCACCGCGCCCCGGCGCCCCTCGTACATCTTGATGAGGGACTCGTAGCTCCAGTACGCGCTCTCCTCGTAGTCCTTCTTCGTCGGGTTGTAGAGGCGCAGCTTGCCGCAGACCGCCCCGACCTCCGGATCATCGAAGTGGCGCACCAGCTTCTCGATGGCGTCGGGTTCAATCATCGTGTTCGCGTCCGAGAGGACCACGATGTCGCCCTTGGCCATGGGGATGCAGCGGTTGAGCACCGTCGTCTTGCCAGCGCGGGGCGCGGGCGACAGACGCACGCGCTCGTCCTGGCACTCCAGCACGCGCTCGTTGGTGCCGTCGGTGGAGCCGTCCGAGCCGATGAGCACCTCGAAGCGGTCCACCGGGTAGTCGAGCGCCAGGCTGTTCTCGAGCTTCTGCCCGATGCAGGACGCCTCGTTGTACGCCGCGACCACCAGGCTCACCGAGGGCGCCGGCCCACGCCTCCTCGGCAGCTCACTGCGCGCGTCCCCGCCTCGCATCGCCCGGATGTTCTGCGCCACCTGCGCCGCCCCATCCAGCACGAACAGGCTCAATGGGTAGAGAAAATACGTGTGCGCCAGCAGCAGCGCGGCACACCAGAAGAAGACCTCCGCCATCGACCATGCCTCCCAAGACCCAGTCCTCGAATCGGCCCTGGGTTCAGCAAGAGGCATGCCCCGCCCGAGCACCCCGCTCCGCTCGGAGCCCCGGGGCAGGCGTGGGGATCAGCGCCGGGTGGGACTGGACTTTCTCCAGTCCTCCTCCCGGGTGTGACACACGTCGTTTCAGGGCTGCGGGGCGCTCGCGGAGACCTGCTCGAGCAGCTTTCGCGCCAGCTCGTGGTTCTTGTTGAGCGCCAGCACGTCGTCCAGCAGTGAACGCGCCGCCGCCGGGTCCTTCTGGCGCAGGGCCAGCCGGGCCCCCAGGACGTAGGGGCGCAGCAGGGTTCCATCCGCCTGACGGAGCGTCTCCAGCTCCGACACGGACTGGGCCACCGAGTCCGGCGGCGAGCCCGAGCTGAGCACGTACTCGGCGCGGGCCACGGTGCTCCACGCCTTCGGGGCGCCCTCCACGTTGCGCAGGCGCTCGGCCAGCGCGAGGGCATCCGGCGCCGCCGTCACACCCGCGTGCAGGGCCCGGGCCTTCACCCGCGCGGCCAGGGCGGACGTGGGCTCCACCTCGGGCGCGGCCTCGAGGGCCTCGGCGAGGACGTCCACTTCCTTGCGCAGGCGGTCGATCTCGATGCGCAGGGGGCCGCCGAGCTTGATGACGTCCTCGCGCTGCGCCTTCAGCGCGTTGACGCGGCTCTCCCAGTCGACGGTGGCCTGCGCGGCGGCGAGGTTGTCGATGTCACGCTGGAGCAGCTCGCCCTGGGCTCGCAGCCGCTCGGCCTCGGCCTGGAGTTCGCCCAGGCGCAGCGAGAGCGCCACGACGAGCTCGGCCTGGGCCTCGGTGTACTTGGGATGCGTGGCCGTGAGGGCCTTGAGGCTCTGGATGGCCTGGTCCCTGGAGGCGGAGTCGTCCCTGCGCAGCAGGACCGAGGCCCGCTCCTTCTCCGTCACCGCGGTGGCCGGCATGTCCGCGTCGCGGTTCTTCCACGCGGGATAGGCGAGCACTCCGGCCAGCAGCACTCCGGCCGCCACGACCAGGCCCAGCCAGAGCCGCGAGGAGGAGCTCGAAGGCGCCGAGGCATCGATGGCCGCGGACTCGCGGTTCGCGGACAGCAGCTCCGGTGGGAGGGAGACGCCGCCTCGGCGGTAGGCGGGCTCCGGGGCGCTGGGACCGGAGCCACCGGCCGCGCCCAGGGCGCCGAGTCCCGGCAGCTCCATGGGCGGCAGGTTCACGCCGTGCGACCCGGAGTCGGTGGCGGCGCCGTACAGGGAGGTCTTGCGATTGACCGGGGCCCCGGAGTTGTTGGCGGCACCGAAGAGGTCGGTGGAGGACGGGGCTTCGCCGTAGAGACTCGTGGAGCTCTCGGGGGGGAGCTCCGGGATCGGTCCTGCTCCGGCCGAGTCGGACACGGCGCCGTATGTGAGCGTGCGTCCGATGGGGGCGGGAGCGCCCGGCGGCGTGATGCTCGCGGGGGTGGACGGGCTCGAGCCTGACGTCCCCGAGGCTCCGAGTGTCACGGGAGCAATCGATGGGGGCGACGGAGGGGGGCCCGACGTGGCCGCACCGAAGACCTGGGTGGTCTGGCGTGGGCTTCCGCCTGTGTTGCTGGGGAAGATCGGGCTGCCTGGAGTGGCGGGAGCCGGGGCGGACGGAGGGACCGCGCCGAACGTCTGCGTCGAGCCGTGAGCACCCGAAGAGGCCTGCGTCATGCCAGGGGCGCCGACCGCGCCGAAGGTCTGCGTCGAACCGTGAGCACCCGCAGAGGACTGCGTCATGCCAGGCGTGCCCACCGCGCCGAATGTCTGCGTCGAGCCGTAGGCGCCCACGCCCTCGGTCGATGCCGCGCCCTGGGAGCCGACCGCGCCGAAGGTCTGCGTGGCCCCATGAGTACCCGAGGTCTGCGTCCCGCCCTGCCCGCTCACGGCATCGTGCGCCCCGCCCACCGCGCCGAAGGTCTGCGTCGTCCCCTGTGCGCCCGCGGCCTGCGCACCGCCAGCACCCGCGCCTTCCGACGCCTTCCCGGAGCCGAAGATCTGCGTGCGCATCAAGCTGGGATTGCCACCGGGCGCCGTGCCCCACGAGCCACTCGGCGTCTTGGGGCCAGCGCCCTCAGCGGTGACGGGACGCGGTGTCTGCGCCTGGGGCGAGGCCAGGAACACATGGCCGCAGCGAGTACACTGGACCGACGCCCCTCCCGGCGGAAGCAGGCGGGGATCCAAGGCATACTGCATCGAGCACTGAGGGCAGGCGATCTGCACGCCGCGTGCTTACCACACGGGCCCGGCATCCGGAGGCGAGCCCAACACCGTGGCCGCCTGGAGGGTCTTCAACCGGGCTTCTCCAACCCCGGGGACCTCGTCCACCGCCTCCCAACTCCGGAACCCGCCCGCCGCCTCCCGAGCCTCCACCAGCGCCCGCGCCAGCGAAGCCCCCACGCCCGGCAACAACGCCAGCTCCTCCGCCGTGGCGACGTTCAGGTCCAGCCTGCGCCCCAACGCCAGCGCCGCCGCCCCCGTGGGCTCCTCGCCCTCACCACACGTCGCCACCCCGTCCGCCCGGATCCGCACCGCCTCCGGAGGACAATCCAACGCTGACCGGGAATCCGGCCAGCGCCAGCGGGCCACCGCCCCGACACCCATCACCGCCAACGCGACGACGGCGAGCGCGGCCGTCCGCCCCGCCACCGGCTCAGACCTTCTCGCCCTTGAGCGCCGCCGTCTCAGACACCGTCGTCGCGCCCTCGGGAGGCAGCGGCTGATCCAACCCGAATGCCGTGTGCAGCGCCCGCACCGCCAGCTCCGTGTACTTGGAGTGGACCACGCAGGACACCTTGATCTCCGACGTGGAGATCATCTGGATGTTGATGCCCTCGGCGGACAGCGCCGTGAACATCCGCGCCGCCACGCCCGAGTGGTTGCGCATGCCCACGCCGACGATGGACACCTTGGCCACGTTGTCGTCCGTCTCGATGCCGGAGACGGGGATGTCCTTCACCGCCTCGCGCACCACCTCCTGCGCCTTGAGGAAGTCCGACTTGCCCACCGTGAAGGTCAGGTCCGTGCGCCCCTCGCGGGACTGGTTCTGGACGATGAGGTCCACCACGATGTGCTTCTCGTCGAGCGGGCCGAAGATCTTCGCCGCCACGCCCGGCACGTCCGGCACGCCGCAGATGGTGATCTTCGCCTCGTTGCGGTCATACGCCACGCCGCGGACCAGCACGTCCTCCATGGACTTGTCCTCCTCACACACGAGTGTGCCCGGGTCCTGGGAGAACGACGACTTCACCCAGAGCGGCACCTTGTACTTCATGGCGAATTCGACGGAGCGGATCTGCAACACCTTCGCGCCCACGCTCGCCAGCTCCAGCATCTCCTCGTAGGCGATGCGCTCCAGCTTGCGCGCGGCGGGGACCATGTTCGGGTCCGTGGTGTAGACGCCGTCGACGTCCGTATAGATTTCACACGCATCCGCGCTCAGCGCCGCGGCCACCGCCACCGCCGTGGTGTCCGAGCCCCCGCGCCCCAGCGTCGTGACGCTGCCCTCCTCGTCCACGCCCTGGAAGCCGGCCACCACCACGATGTGCCCCTTGGACAGGGCCTGGCGGATGGGCTGCGCGTCGATGCTCTTGATGCGCGCTTTCGAGAAGGTGCTGTCGGTGACGATGCGCACCTGGTGCCCCAGGAAGCTCGTCGCTTTGCCGCCCTGGGCCTGGATGGCCATCGCCACCAATCCGATGGAGACCTGCTCCCCGGTGGCCACGACGACATCCTGCTCACGCTCGTCCGGCCGGTCGGTGATCTGCGCCACCAGCTTGAGCAGTCGGTTCGTCTCACCCGACATCGCCGAGACCACCACCACCACGTCATGGCCCGCCTGTTGGGCAGCCAGACAGCGGCGGGCGACGTTCTTCATCCGCTCGGTGTCACCAACGGAGGTACCGCCATACTTCTGGACGATCAGCGCCACGGGGACCGTGACCTCCCTCTTCAGTCGCGCGGACCTATACGAGCCCCACTCCCCGGTGTAAAGCCCCGCTGGCCGCTGTCTCGCATTCCACCACCCCTTGGAGCCCCCAATGTCGCGCCCCCGTATCCTCATCGACGGTGACACCCTGACGCTGGAGCAGATCCTCCAGGTCGCCCGCAACGAGGTGACCGTGGAGCTGGCCCCCGAGGCCGCCGCCCGGGTCCGCGCCTCGCGAGCCCTGGTGGACCGGGTCGCCGCGGGTGACACCCCGTCCTACGGCATCAACACCGGCTTCGGCACCCTGGCCGAGGTCCGCATCGACAAGAAGGACCTGCGCGACCTGCAGCGCAACCTCATCCTCTCCCACGCCTGTGGTGTCGGCACGCCCCTGCCCCACGGTGAAGCGCGCGCGCTGCTGCTCCTGCGCTGCAACGTGCTCGCCAAGGGCTACTCGGGCATCCGTCCGGAGACGCTGACGTTGGCGCTGGACATGCTCAACCGCGATGTCGTCCCCGTCGTGCCCGAGCGCGGCAGCGTGGGCGCCTCCGGTGACCTGGCGCCGCTGGCGCACCTGGCGCTCGTGTTCATCGGCGAGGGCGAGGCCTTCCACCAGGGCCAGCGGCTGCCGGCGCGCAAGGCGCTGGAGATGGCCGGCCTGCAGCCGGTCATCCTCGAGGCCAAGGAGGGCCTGGCGCTGGTCAACGGCACCCAGGCGATGTGCGCGGTGGGCACCCTCCTCCAGCTGCGCGCCGAGTCCCTGGCGGAGCTGGCCGACGTCGCGGGCGCCATGACGCTGGAAGGTCTGCTCGGCAGCCACAAGCCCTTCATCCCGGAGATTCACGACGTCCGAGCCCATCCGGGCCAGAAGGCGTGCGCGGCGCACCTGCGGCGCATCCTGGTGAACAGCGAGCTGGTGGAGACGCACGTCAACTGCAGCAAGGTGCAGGACCCCTACTCGCTGCGCTGCATGCCGCAGGTGCACGGCGCGGCGCGCGAGGGCCTGTCCTTCGCGCGGCGAATCCTCGAGGTGGAGGTCAACAGCGCCACGGACAATCCGCTGGTCTTCACGGAGACCGAGCGCATCGTCTCGGGCGGCAACTTCCACGGCCAGCCCATCTCGCTGGCGATGGACGTGGTGGCGATGGCGCTCACGCAGCTGTCCTCCATCAGCGAGCGGCGGGTGGAGCAGTTGGTGAACCCGGCGCTGTCGGGGCTGCCGGCGTTCCTGGCGAAGAACTCCGGGCTCAACTCGGGCTTCATGATCGCGCAGGTGACGAGCGCGGCGCTGGTGGCCGAGTCGCGCGTGCTCAGCCACCCCGCGTCGGTGGACTCGATTCCGTCGTCCGCGGGCCGTGAGGACCACGTGTCCATGGGCATGACGGCGGCGCTCAAGGGCCGTCAGGTGGGGGACTTCGCCCGCTCGTGTCTGGCCATCGAGATGCTGGTGGCGGCGCAGGCGCTGGACTTCCGGATGCCCGTCAAGCCTGGCAAGGGCGCGCTGGCGGCCTACGAGCTGATCCGCTCCAAGGTGCCGCACATGGAGAAGGACCGCGAGCTGCACAAGGACATCCAGGCGGTGAGCGACCTGGTCGACTCCGGCGAGCTGCTCGCTGCGGTGCGCTCGGCCACGGCCTGAGCCCGGCGCCTGTCATTCACAGATACCGCGGCCCGCTCCGGGAACACTCCGGGGCGGGCCGTCGTCGTTTCAGCGTGACGTGCTAACGACACGTCCCGTAGTAGGACTCGACGAACGCCGAGGTCCGACCGAAGCTCGACCAGAAGGCACAGTCGCAGCCCCGGAACCCCACGACATTCATGTACGTGTCATCGCTGTAATACGTGTGCTCGTAGTACACCCCATTGCAGTTGGGGGCGGCATCCTCGCGCGAGGTGAGGTCCTGCGCCTCGGCGTCCTCCACCACGGGACCACCGCAGCCCACCAGCATCAACCCCACCGCAAGCAACGCACCGCTGACAAACCTTCCAGCCTGCATTCGTGCCTCCAGGGAACTTCCACGGGTTGTACGGCCCTCCCAGGCTATCAGCCTGAGAGGGATTTGCCCATGAACGCCCCTCGAGAGGGAATGCCGCCCGGCGTCAGAAGCGAGGCAGTCCGCTGTCCTCCCGGTATGACAGGGAATAGACGGAGGCGCCCAGCTGGGCCAACCCGGCGGGGGCATCCAGCGGCGCCAGCCGGACCTCCACGAACACCAGACGTCCGTCGCGCTGGGCGCGCACGGCCTCCGCCAGCACCGGCGCCAGCTGCTCCGGCTTCTCGATGAGCAGGGTCAGCGATTGCCCCGCGGCCCCCAGCGCATCGCAGACGGCCGGGTAGTTCCACTTCGGGATGTCATTGTACGCGGACTCCGGACCGACGATGAGGCGCTCGACCGTGTAGCCCGCGTTGTTGATGAGGAACACCAGCGGCTTGAGCTTCAGATGCAGCAGCGTGGACAGCTCCTGCGCCGTCATGAGGAACGAGCCGTCGCCGATGAAGAGCACCTGGCGCCGCTCCGGGGCCGCCAGACTGGTGCCCAGCACCGCTGGCAGCGTGTAGCCGATGGAGCACCACAGCGGCTGGGCCACCCAGCTCACGCCTCGCGGCAGCTGCGTGGACGCGAAGCCCACCATGGGACTGCCCGCCTCGACCACGAGCACGTCCTCGGACTCCAGCAGCGTGGCCAGCGCGGGCCAGAGCTGCGCGTGCGTCAGCGGACCCTCACTCCTCCCCACCGGTGCCGCTGGCCGAGTGGCCACCTGAGCGCGCAGTCGCAGCGAGCGGGGCACGAAGTCCTGTCGCTTCTGGCCTCCCAGCGCCTCGCGCAGCGCGTCCAGCACCTCGCCCAGCACCAGCCCGCTGTGCAGCGAGGGCAGCCACGGCGCTTCCGCACGTCCCAGCGCCGCCGTGGTGGGCTGCAGGTCCACGAACCGCGAGGGCTCCAACCGCTGGGTGAAGGAGTGTGTGTTCAGGTCCATGAAGCGCGTGGCCAGGCCCACCACGCAGTCGGCCCCGTCCACCCACTCCCGCACGGAGGGGTCCGACAGCCGCCCCCCGTAGAAGCCCAGGAAGGCCTCGTGGGCCTCGTCGATGAGGCCCCGCCCCGAGCTCAGCGAGGCGATGGGCATCCCCGCGGACTCCGCCAGCGCCACCACCCGGGCCCCCAGCCCGAAGCGCTGGACGTCACTGTCCACCAGCAGCACGCTCCGCCGTGCCCCTCGCAGCCGGGGAACCAGCTCCTCCAGCAAGGCGCGCAGGCTGGACCTGTCACTGACGGCCTCCTCCCGCTCGAGCGGAGCCTCCGGCGCGGGCACCTGCTGGAAGCACACGTCGGTGGGGAGCTGGAGATACACGGGCCGCCGCTCACGCAGACACGTGCGCAGCACCCGGTCTATCTCCATCGGCGCGTTGGCCTGCGTCAGCACCGCCCGCGCCACGGTGAACGGCGCGATGCTGGCGAGCGTATTGCCATACTCACCATCCCCCAGCGTGTGATGCATCCAACTGCGCCGCTGCATATGGGACAACGGCGGAGCCCCGGTGATGGCCACCACCGGCACCCGCTCCGCATATGCGCCCGCCAGCCCGTTGACGGCGCTCAGCTCACCCACGCCATAGGCCGTCGCGAGCGCGGCAATGCCTCTTAGCCGCGCATACCCATCCGCGGCATAGGCGGCGTTGAGCTCGTTGCAGCAACCCACCCAGCTCATTCCGGGTTGCTTCAACAACTGCTCCAGCATCCCCAGGTTGAAGTCCCCGGGCACTCCAAAGACATGACGGACTCCCAGCTCCTGGAGACGGAGCCACAGATACTCCCCCACGGAAACAGTCTTCCCCTGGACCTTGGTACAAGTATGACTCACGGCGATTCCCCGCATGCGGACCTCTCCGGGCGGGACAGCCGCCCCGGGGTCGACACGCAAGCAATTACACCGGGAGCCTCAAAGCACAATCCAAACAAAGCCAGACCTTCTCGCTCGTCGGCTTCCCCTCAGTCCGAGCGGCGATTCACGGGAGGTTGGCGTGTCTGTCCAAGGTTCGAACAAACGGCGGGCCGCCAGAGGCCCCGCAGACGCATGCCGCCTGCGGGGCCACGAGCCCGGCGCCTTGCGGGGCACGTCAGGGGTAGCGGGGCACGCTCGGCTCGGGCTCCGGCAGCGGAATGAACTCCGTCTCACTGGGGACCTGGCCGATGCGCTGGGCCGTCCAGTCCTCCTTCGCCTGCTCGATGCGCTCCTTCGAGCTGGAGACGAAGTTCCACCAGATGTGCCGGGGCCCATCCATCGGCTCACCGCCGAAGAGCAGCAGCCGCGAGCGCGTGGTGCCACCGCCCCGCGCCACCACGTCCATGCCCGGACGCAGCACCAGGAGCTGCCCGGGGCCGAAGCTCTCGCCGCCCACCTCCACCAGCCCCTCGGCGACGAAGACACCCCGCTCCTCGTGCACCGTGGGCACGGGGATCCGAGCCCCCGCGTCCAGCTTCACGTCCGCGTAGAACAGCGCCGACTGGGTCGTCACCGGCGAGCGCGCGCCGAACATCTCTCCCGCGATGAGCTTGAGCTCGATGCCATGGTCGTTCACGACCGGGAGCGCCTCCGACGGCGTGTGCACGAACGACGGCGCGTCCTCCTCGTGCTTGCCGGGCAGTGCCACCCAGAACTGGATGCCGAACATGCGGTTGGACGAGACACGCAGCTCCGGGGGCGTCCTCTCCGAGTGGACGATGCCGCGCCCGGCCACCATCCAGTTCACCGCGCCGGGGCGGATGCGCTGCACCACGCCCAGCGAGTCACGATGGAGCACCTCGCCCTCGAACAGGTACGTCACCGTGGCCAGGCCGATGTGGGGGTGGGGCCGCACGTCCAGGCCCTTTCCCGCCTGGAGCACCGCGGGGCCCATCTGGTCCATGAAGATGAATGGCCCCACCATCCGCCGCCGCGACGAAGGCAGCGCCCGGCGCACCTCGAAGCCATCCCCCAGGTCCCGCGTGCGCGGGACGATGACGGTCTCCAACGCGGAGCCAGGCTCCGCGTCGACATAGGGTTCCTCGGGCATCTTCCAGGCCATCCGCTCACACTCCTGTCAAGGTCCAGCGCGTCCACACATGCCACGGGTCGGTCCGGACGCTCCAGTCCCAACAACCCACCCACCTTCGCGACTCAACGAATGGCGGCTGTCAAGGCTCACACCCAAGTGTCAGTCGTTCACTCGCGGTGTGATATCAGTATTTACGGCCCCACCGAATCCACGGAAGATTGCCCATTCCCACCCTGCCGTCACTCCCCTGTCGGAGGGAGGGAATCGTCACTCACCCCTGGAGTGCATCACCATGAAAGCCCCGTGTCCGGCTGTTCGAGCCGGTTCCGTCCGAAGCATCCTCGCGCTGTTGTTGACGGTGGGAGTCCTCACGGGTCGTGAGGCCCTGGCCGCTCCCTTCACCCTCTTCGAGAGCGGGCAGGTGCGGCCGCTCGCGCTCTCTCCCGACGGCAAGCTGCTCTTCGCCGTCAACACGCCGGACAACCGGCTGGAGATCTTCCGCGTCGCGAACAACGGCCTCACCCATCGGGCGTCGGTGCCCGTGGGCCTGGAGCCCGTGGCGGTGGCCGCGCGGACGAACGACGAGGTCTGGGTCGTCAACCATCTGTCGGACAGCGTGAGCGTGGTCCGCGTGGACTCGGACGGCCAGGGCGGCGTGGTGACGCGCACGCTGCTGGTGGGCGACGAGCCCCGGGACGTGGTCTTCGCCGGCCCCGGCCGCCGGCGCGCGTTCATCACCGCGGCGCACCGAGGGCAGAACGCGCCCTTCGACCCCAAGCTCACCACGCCGGGCGTGGGCCGCGCGGACGTGTGGGTGTTCGACTCGGACCAGCTGGGGTCCACGCTGGGCGGCACGCCGCTCACCATCGTCTCCCTGTTCGCGGACACGCCCCGGGCGCTGGCGGTGACGCCGGACGGCTCACGGGTGTACGCGGCGGCCTTCCACTCCGGCAATCGCACCACGGTGCTGAACGAGCAGGCCGTGCCCAATGGCGGAGAGGCCGTGGGAGGGGTCCCCGGCCCCAACACCAACTTCGCGGGCGTCATCGCCCCGGAGGTCAGCATCCTCCTCAAGCACAATGGACAGGACTGGGTGGATGTGTTGAACCGCTCGTGGACGTCGTCGGTGCGCTTCTCGCTCCCGGACAAGGACGTCTTCACCCTCGACGCCAACGCCAACCCACCCAGGCCGCACACGGGGCCCGGGAGCGTCTATGCGGGCGTGGGCACCATCCTGTTCAACATGGCCGTCAACCCGGTCAACGGGAAGGTGTATGTCAGCAACACCGAGGCGCGTAACGACTTGCGCTTCGAGGGCCCGGGCACCTTCGCGGGCAGCTCGCTGCGCGGCCACCTGCACGAGAGCCGCATCACCGTGCTCGGCGCCTCGAGCGTGACGCCGCGCCACCTCAACAAGCACATCGACTACGACGCGTGCTGCGCGCCCACGCCCAACCCGGAGAGCGAGAAGAGCCTGGCGCAGCCTTTGGGCATGACGGTGTCGGCGGACGGCTCGACGCTGTTCGTGGCGGCGTTCGGCTCTTCGAAGCTGGGGGTCTACTCCACGGCCGCGCTGGAGAACGGCACGTTCGTGCCGAGCACGGCGAATCAAATCCTCCTGTCGGGCGGAGGCCCCACGGGCATGGTCCTGGACGAGGCCCGGCGGCGCATCTACGTGCTGACCCGCTTCGACAACGGCATCTCCGTCATCAACACGACGACGCGTCAGGAGATTGCCCACCTGTCCATGTACAACCCGGAGCCCGCGAGCGTGGTCGAGGGGCGTCCCTTCCTCTACGACGCGCGGCTGAGCTCCAGCCACGGCGATTCGTCCTGCGGCAGCTGCCACATCTTCGGCGACCTCGACAGCCTGTCGTGGGACCTGGGCAATCCGGACGGCACGGTGAAGGCCAACCCGAGCCCCATCGTCCCCGTCCTCCCGGAGTTCGGCGACGACCCGACGTTCGGTCAGTCCACGGCCTTCCATCCGCTCAAGGGCCCCATGTCGACGCAGAGCCTGCGCGGCATGGCGAACCACGGCCCCCTGCACTGGCGTGGCGACCGCAACGGCGGCTTCGACGCGGCCACGGCGCAGCCCAACGCAGGCACCTATGACGAGGCCGCCGCCTTCAAGCAGTTCAACCCGGCCTTCGTGGACCTGCTGGGCCGCGACACGCCCCTGACGGCGGCGCAGATGCAGAAGTTCGCGCAGTTCGCGCTCCAGGTCGTCTATCCACCCAACCCCATCCGCAACCTGGACAACTCGCTCACGCCCGCGCAGGCGGCGGGGCGGGCCTTCTTCCTGGATACGACGTCCTCCTTCCAGGGGTCCTGCGGGGCGTGTCACGTGCTGGACCCGGAGGCGAACCCCTCGGAGGGTGTGTTCAAGGGCTTCTTCGGCTCCGCGGGCGACTCGGGGTTCGACGTGGCGCCCCAGTTCCCGAAGGTGCCCCACCTGCGCAACGCGTACCAGAAGGTCGGCATGTTCGGCGCGCCGTTCGCCAGCGGGACGTCTCCCATCGACCCCTTCCTGGGAGACCAGATTCGCGGCTTCGGCTTCCAGAGCGACGGCAGCGTCCCGACGATGTTCCACTTCAACAGCGGCTTCGACTTCCACCCCCTGCTCAACCCCGTGGGCGTCCCGCTGACGCCGGAGGGCCGCAAGGCGAAGCTGGACATGGAGCAGTTCATGCTCGCGTTCGACACGAACCTGGCGCCCATCGTCGGGCAGCAGGTGACGCTGACGGCCGCGCGCGCGGCCGTGGCGGGGCCGCGCATCGACCTGCTGCTGGCGCGCGCCAACGCGGGCGAGTGTGACCTGGTGGCCAAGGGCCGGGTGGGCTCGCACGACGTGGGCCTGCTCTACGTGGGCGGTGGGAAGTTCACGTCGGACAGACAGGCCCTGCCGGCGGTGACGGATGCGACGGTGCGTACGGCCACCACCACGAGCGGCGGGGTGATGACGTACACCTGTGTTCCGCCCGGCTCGGGGGTGCGCATCGGCATCGACCGGGACCTGGACGGCGTGCGTGATGGCGACGAGCGCGAGGCCGGGACGAACCCGGCGGACCCGACGAGTCACCCGTGAGCAGGAGGGTCTGAAACACAACTCAGTTTCAGATCCGCCTCACCAGGGCGGGGAGGGCCAGCCAATCTTGCGTCTGTCTGGCCAAGCCTCCTAGATATGTCTCACGCGTGACGCCCCGTTCCATCGGCTGCCGTGTCGCACGCGGCAGCCACCGTCACTCATCTCCTGGGGGCGACGCGTTGACATGCTCGACGCCCCCTCCTTGTCGACCCTCCCGCAGGATTCCTCTCCGGCCAGCATCGCGGAGGCCTTCGAAGCCCAGGTCGCCTTGCGACCCCAGGCCGTGGCGCTCACCAGTGACGGCGCCAGCCTGACGTACGCGGAGCTGGAGCGGCGGGCCAATCAGCTCGCGTGGCGACTGCGCGCCGAGGGTGTCGGACGCGAGCACCCCCGGGTGGGCGTCTGCCTGCCGCGCTCGGCGGAGTTGCTCGTCGCGCTCCTGGCCATCCTCAAGGCAGGCGGAGCGTACGTGCCACTCGACCCGGACTATCCCTCCGATCGACTGGCGCTGATGGCCCAGGACGCGGACGTGCGAGTCCTCATCACGCGCACGTCGCTGCTGCCTCGACTGCCGCCGGAGGGCGTGCGTCTGTGTCTGGATGTGCTCGGCGACGCGCTGGCCGCGCTCCCCCTCCATCCCCCCGCGCGAGACGTGTGCCCGGATGACCTGGCGTATGTCGTCTTCACCTCGGGCTCCACGGGCAGGCCCAAGGGCGTCTGCGTGCCGCACCGCGGGGTGCTGCGGTTGGTGTTGGGGGCCAACTATGTCGACGTGACGCCCGAGGACGTGCTGCTGCAGCTCGCGCCCGTCGCCTTCGATGCGTCGACGTTCGAAATCTGGGGGTCGCTGCTCAACGGGGCGCGACTGGCGGTGTTCACGCAGGGCGCCGCGGGCCTGGATGAGCTGGGGCCGTTCCTCGAAGCGCAGGGCGTGACGATTGTCTGGATGACCACGGGCCTGTTCCATCAGCTCGTGGAGCTGGGGTTGCCCGGCACGGCGAAGGTGCGCGAGCTGCTCACCGGAGGCGAGGTCCTCTCCGTGCCGCATGCACGCAAGGCGCTGGTGCAGCTCCCCCATGTGCGACTGGTCAACTTCTACGGCCCCACGGAGAACACGACCTTCACCAGCTTCCACCCCATGCGAGGCGCGCTGGCGGAGGAGGACTCGACGGCCGTGGCCATTGGCCGGTCCATCTCGGGGACTCGGATGTACGTGCTGGACGAGTCGCTCCGCGCCGTCCCGGATGGAGAGGTGGGCGAGCTGTACACGGGTGGGCTGGGGCTCGCGTGGGGCTACTGGCAGCGCGCGGACCTGACGGGTGAGCGCTTCCTGCCGGACCCGTGGAGCGACACGCCTGGAGGTCGCATGTACCGCACGGGGGACCTCGCCCGCGTGCGGACGGATGGCGCGGTGGAGTTCATCGGACGGCGCGACCATCAGGTGAAGCTGCGAGGCTTCCGCATCGAGCTGGGTGAGGTGGAGAGCGCGCTGCGCCAGCACGCGGGAGTGACGGAGGCGCTCGCGTTCGTTCGTGAGGACGCGCCCGGAGACAGGCGACTGGTCGCGTATGTCGTCGCGAGGGCTTCGGCGTCGGAGCTGCGGGAGCACGTCCAGCGCCAGCTCCCCGGCCACATGGTCCCGTCCGCCATCGTGGTGATGGAGGAGTTGCCGCTCACGCCCAATGGCAAGGTGGACCGCGCGCGACTGCCCGCGCCCCAGGCGGCGTCGGAGCTCGTCGCGCCGGAGACGGCGCTCGAACAGGCCGTCGCGCGCATCTGGGCGGAGGTGCTGGGGATGGACGCGGTGAGCGCCACCGCGAACTTCTTTGATTTGGGAGGCCACTCGCTGCTCGCGACCCAGGCGGTCACCCGCATGCGCGAGGCGACGCGGCGGCACATCCCGCTGCGTGCCCTCTTCGACCAACCCGTCCTGCGCGAGCTGTGCGCGGGACTCGAGAAGGCCCAGGCGGGCACCGAGGATGAAGGCCTCATCCCACGTGCCGTGGGTGACGAGCGCCGAGCCGCTTCATTCGCCCAGCAGCGACTGTGGTTCCTCGACCGGTGGATGCCGGGCAGCGCGGTCTATTCGCTCCCGATGGCGTTCCAGTTGGCCGGGCGGCTCGAAGCCTCCGTGCTGGACCAGAGCCTGCGGGCCTTGGTGACCCGGCACGAATCCCTGCGCACATGCTTCCCCGGCGACGGAGCGCCCGAGCAACAGGTCCTGGAGTCATGGTCCATGACACTGGAGCGCAGGTCCGCCGCGTCTCAGGAGGAGGCGCGAGGCCTGGTGCAGGCGGAGGCCGAACGGCCCTTCGACCTGGCCCGCGGGCCCCTCTTCCGAGCGATGCTCGTGACGTGGGCCGAGCATCACCACCTGCTGCTGCTCAACCTGCACCACATCATCTCCGACGGTTGGTCCTTCGGCGTGCTGTTCCGGGAGCTGTCCGCCGAGTACGCCACGCGAGTCGAGGGCACGGCCCCGGCCCTGCCTCCGCTCTCCATCCAGTACGCCGACTTCTCATCGTGGCAACGGGTGCAGCTCGCGGGTGAGGACCTCGCGACGCGGCAGACGTTCTGGAAGCGCCTGCTGGACGATGTGCCTCACGTCCTCACGCTGCCCACGGATTTCCCTCGTCCACCACGTCAACGCTTCGAGGGCGCGGTCCACCGCTTCTCGCTTCCGCTGCCGTTGGTCGAAGCCCTCGAAGGGCTCGCGCAGGATGAAGGCGCCACGCTCTTCATGGCCTTGCTGGCCACCTTCCAGGTGCTTCTCTCCCGCTACTCCGGGCAGCTCGACCTCCTCGTCGGCTCGCCCATCGCCAATCGGACGCGGCCCCAGCTCGAATCGCTCATCGGCTTCTTCGTCAACACCCTTCCCCTCCCGGCCCGCCTCTCCGGCAACCCGTCGTTCCGCGACGTCCTCCATCGCACCCGTGACGTGTGCCTCGGCGCCTACGCCCATCAGGAACATCCCTTCGAGCGGCTCGTCGATGAACTCCACGTCGAACGGGAGCCGGGGCGCGGTCCACTGGTCCAGGTGCTGTTCGCGCTCCAGAACGCACCGGGTGGACAGCTCCGCCTTCCAGGCGTTCAGGTCGCGCCGCTGGAGATGGACACCGGCACGGCGCGCTTCGAGCTCTTCCTCTCGGTGGAGCCCTCGGCCAACGGGTGGCGTGGTGCCCTCGAGTACTCCACTGCGTTGTTCTCCGCGGACACAGCCGCGCGGATGGCGGAGCACTTCGTCCGGCTCGCCAACGCCTTCACCCGTGCGCCTGAACGTCCCTGCGCCCTGGCCTCGATGCTCTCCGAGGACGAGCAGCACCGGTGGCTGGTCGAGTGGAACGACACGACGCGTGCGTATCCGTCGCAGGCGTCACTCGGGGAGCTCTTCGACCTTCAGGTGGCACGCGACTCCGACGCCGTGGCGGTGCGGCACGGCGGGAGCGAGCTGACGTACGCCCAGCTCGATGCCCGCGCCAATGCGCTCGCCCGGGTGCTGCGCGCTCGGGGCGTCGACCGTCGGCGTCCCCAGGTCGGCGTGTGCCTGCCCCGGTCTCCTGACCTCATCGTCGCGTTCCTGGCGACCCTCAAGGCGGGCGGAGCCTACGTTCCGCTCGACCCGGAGCACCCCACCGAACGACTGGCCTTCATGGCCCACGACGCACGACTCACGGCGCTCGTCTCCCACGGCGCGCTGAGTGAGCGACTCCCCGAGGGTCCATGGCACACCGTGACGCTCGACACGTTGGAGCGCGTCGACGCCACGCCGCTGCCGAACGACAGCACCGCGGACGACCTGGCCCACATCATCTACACCTCGGGCTCCACGGGGCGCCCCAAGGGCGTCTGCATTCCGCACCGGGGCGTGGTGCGAATGGCGATGGACCGGGACCAGGTCCGACTGGGGCCCGACGACCGCGTGGCCCAGGTCACCACCGTGACGTTCGACCTCTCCACGTTGGAGATCTGGGGCGCGCTGCTCAACGGGGCCACGCTCGTCATCTTCGACAAGGACGAGCTCATCCAGCCCTCGGTCTTCGCTCGCCGGATGAAGGAGGAGCGCATCTCAGCGCTCGTCGTGGCCACCGCCATCTTCCACCACACGGCGCGCGTGCACCCGGAGGCGTTCTCCGGCCTGCGCTGGGTCATCTTCGGCGGCGAGGCCGCGGATGCCACGTGTCTCCAGCGCGTGCTGACGCATGGCGCCCCTGGCGCGCTCGTGAACGGCTACGGCCCCACCGAGAACAGCACGTACAGCACGTGGTATCAGGCGCGGCCGTCCTCGGAGCTCTCGGTGCCCATCGGGCGCCCTGTGTCCAACAGCACGGCCTATGTCCTGGATGCCCACGGGCAACCCGTCCCCGTCGGTGTCATCGGGGAGCTGCATGTCGGTGGAGATGGTCTCGCGTGGGGGTACTGGGACAGGCCCGACCTCACCGCCGAGCGCTTCGTTCCCCATCCGTTCTCCTCGGCACCAGGGGCTCGGCTCTATCGCACGGGAGACCTCGCCCGACTCCGCCAGGACGGAGAGTTGGAGTTCATCGGCCGCGCCGACAACCAGGTGAAGCTGCGCGGCTTCCGCATCGAGCTGGGCGAGATTGAAGCCGCGCTGCGTGCGCATCCCGACGTCCGCGACGCCGCCGTCCTCGTCCGAGAGGACTCTCCTGGAGACAGACGCCTCGTGGCCTATGCCGTGACGCAGGTGGAGGGGACCCGGCTGCGCGAGGAACTGGGACACCGACTCCCCAGCTACATGGTCCCGTCGGCGGTCATCGTCCTCGACTCGCTGCCGCTGACACCCAACGGGAAGGTGGACCGACGCGCGCTTCCGGTTCCGGACCTCGGCCTGCTCGACGCGGAGGACTTCGTCGCGCCTCGCACGGAGCTGGAGTCGCGGCTCGTCGACATCTGGAGCACGGTGCTCTCGTTGGAGCGCGTCAGTGTCACCGCGAGCTTC
The DNA here is from genome assembly GCF_900111765.1 of Myxococcus fulvus. Next base: position 197,062 of record NZ_FOIB01000003.1, on the reverse strand, counting down.
TTCGACCTCGGTGGGCATTCACTGCTCGCGACCCAGGTCGTCTCGCGTATCCAGGACACGCTCGGGGTCCACGTTCCCGTCCGCGTCCTGTTCGAGTCACCCACCGTCGAATCCCTGGCGCGCGTGGTGGAACAACTCCTCGGCGAATCCCAGCCCACCGGCTCCACGCTCATTCCCACGGTGAGCCGCGACTCGGCGCTGCCCCTGTCGTTCGCGCAAGAGCGACTCTGGTTCTTCAGCCAGCTTCATGACCAGCAGGGCGTCTACAACATGCCCTTCGGGCTCCGGCTCGAAGGTGAGCTCGATGTCCCCGCGCTTCGTGAGCGTCTTCAAGCCCTCGTCCTTCGTCACGAGTCTCTCCGCACGCGCTTCCCTGGAGACGGGACTCCCACACAGGTCATCTCCGAGGACATGAAGCTCGACTGGCGGATCGTCGACCTGACCTCGTCTCCTGACGACCTCCAGGAGTTCCTCCAGCGCGAAGCCGAGGCGCCGTTCGACCTCGTGAACGGTCCGCTCTTCCGCGCTCGCCTCTTCCGCCTGGCTCCTCAGCGCCACGTCCTCCTCCTCAACCTCCACCACATCATCTCCGACGGCTGGTCCTTCGGCGTCCTCTACCGCGAGCTCTCCTCCTCCTCGCTGCCTCCTCTCTCCCTCCAGTACGCCGACTTCTCCTCCTGGCAGCGCTCCCTCCTCTCCGGCGACGTCCTCTCCTACCAGCTCTCCTTCTGGACTCGCCTCCTCGACGGCGTCCCTCACGTCCTCTCGCTTCCCACCGACTTCCCTCGTCCTTCCCTCCAGCGCTTCGACGGCGCCCTGCACCGCTTCTCTCTCCCACTCTCCCTCCGCTCCTCTCTCGACTCCCTTGCTCGTCAGCACGGCGCCTCCCTCTTCATGGCGCTCCTCTCCTCCTTCCAGCTCCTCCTCTCCCGCTACTCCGGCCAGCTCGACTTCCTCGTCGGCTCTCCCATCGCCAATCGCACCCGCCCCCAGCTCGAATCCCTCATCGGCTTCTTCGTCAACACACTCCCCCTCCCTGCTCGCCTCTCCGGCAACCCTTCCTTCCTCGACGTCCTCCTCCGCACTCGTGACGTCTGCCTTTCCGCCTACTCCCATCAGGAGCTTCCCTTCGAGAAGCTCGTCGACGAGCTCCGCGTCGAGCGCTCCCTCTCCCATGGCCCTCTCCTCCAGGTCATGTTCGCTCTCCAGAATGCGCCCGGTGTTCCGCCCACCTTGCCGGGCGTCACGGTCGAGCATCTCGAGCTGCATCCCGGGACGTCGAAGTTCGACCTCACGCTCTTCATCGAGGAGACACCGCACGGGCTGAACGGCGTCTTCGAGTACGCCACGGCGCTGTTCTCGCCGACCACCCTGGCGCGGATGGCCGAGCACCTGCGGAACCTGATGGAGCAGGTCGCGCGAAACCCTCACGCGCCCGTCCACTCCCTCGACATGCTCTCCGCGAAGGAGCGCACTCAGTGGCTCGTCGAGTGGAATGACACGGCTCGCGCCTCCTCGGCCAGCGCGTCCATCATCGACCTGTTCGCGGAGCAGGTGTCCCTGCGTCCTCAGTCCATCGCCGTGCGGCACGGGTCGACGAGCCTCACGTATGGAGAGCTCGACGCTCGCGCCAATCGTCTCTCGCGACGCCTGCGGGGACACGGGGTGAGCCGTGCGCGTCCTCAGGTCGGCGTCTGCCTGCCTCGCACTCCCGAGCTGGTCGTCACGCTGCTCGCCATCCTCAAGGCCGGTGGCGCCTACGTGCCGCTCGACCCGGATTACCCCTCTGAGCGACGGGACTTCATGGCCCGTGACTCACGGGTCGTCGCCATCGTGAGCCTCGAGGCACTCCGCTCGACCTTCGCCTCGGGTGTCCCCGTTCTGGGACTCGATTCACCTGGCGAGGAGCTGACGAAGCTCGATGCGACCGCGCTCCCTCGCGAGAGCACGTCCGAGGACCTGGCGCACATCATCTACACCTCGGGCTCCACGGGCCTTCCCAAGGGGGTCTGCATTCCCCATCGCGGCGTGGTGCGCATGGTTCGCGAGGCCGACCACGTCCGGCTCGGTCCTGACGACCGCGTCGGTCAGGCCGCGACCATCGCCTTCGATGCCTCCACCTTCGAGCTGTGGGCTCCACTGCTCAATGGCTCGACGCTCGTCATCCTGGACAAGGACGAGGTCATCGACCCGGTGCTGCTCAACCGCCGCCTCCAGGACGAGCGCATCACCACCCTCTTCCTCACCACCGCGCTGTTCAACCTCGTCGCGCGCACCCAGCCGGAGGTCTTCAAGGGCCTGCGATGGCTGGGGTTCGGCGGAGAGGCAGCGGACCCGTCCTGTGTGAACGACGTGCTCACCCATGGCGCGCCCGTGCAGCTCGCGAACTTCTACGGCCCGACGGAGAACAGCACCTACAGCACCTGGTACCCGGTGCGACAGCGACAGGAGCACCCGGTTCCCATCGGCCGCCCCGTGTCCAACAGCACGGCCTATGTCCTGGATGCCCACCGACAGCCTGTTCCCATCGGTGTCACCGGCGAGCTGCATGTCGGCGGCGAGGGCCTCGCGTGGGGCTACTGGAACAGACCCGACCTCACCGCCGAGCGCTTCGTCCCGCATCCGTTCTCTTCGGTTCCGGGGGCTCGGCTCTATCGAACCGGAGACCTCGCCCGACTCCGCGAGGACGGAGAGCTGGAGTTCGTCGGCCGCGCCGACAACCAGGTGAAGCTGCGCGGCTTCCGCATCGAACTGGGTGAGATTGAAGCCTCGCTGCGTACACACCCCGACGTCCGCGACGCCGTCGTCCTCGTCCGGGAGGACGTGCCAGGAGACAGACGCCTCGTGGCCTACGCCGCGACGTCCGGGTCCGCGACAGCGCTTCGTGAGCACCTGCGAATCCTGCTCCCGGCACACATGGTGCCGTCGGCCTTCGTCGTGCTCGCTGCGTTACCCCTGACACCGAATGGCAAGGTCGATCGACGCGCGCTTCCGGCGCCGGAGGCTGACAACATCGAGGACTTCGTGGCGCCTCGCACCGAGCTGGAAATGGCGTTGGCGGCCATCTGGTCCTCGGTCCTCCAGCTCGAACAGCTCAGCGTCACGGCGAACTTCTTCGACCTGGGCGGGCACTCGCTGCTCGCCACGCAGGTCGTCTCACGTGCACGGGAGTCGCTCGGTGTCACGGTTCCCGTGAAGCTGCTCTTCGAGGCGCCGACTCTCGAACGCTTCGCGCGTGCCGTGGGGAGGCTCCTCGAAACCTCACGCTCGGGACACGACTCCGAGCTCATCCCCAGGAGGACTCCGGACACGGCGCCTCCGCTCTCCTTCGCGCAGGAGCGACTCTGGTTCCTCAGCCAGCTCCACGAGCAACAGGGCGTCTACAACATGCCCTTCGCGATGCGGCTGGACGGCGCGCTCGATGCCGAGGCGCTCCGCGCGAGCCTCCAGCGACTCGTGGACCGACATGAGTCTCTTCGCACGACCTTCCCCGGCAACGGCGCTCCCACCCAGCACATCCAGGACTCCGCGCAGCTGTCCTGGGAGCAATTCGACCTCTCCACGCTGGAGTCACCCGACGATGAGGCCGCGCGACGCGTGCAGCGCGAAGCCGAGGCGCCGTTCAACCTCGAGAACGGTCCGCTCTTCCGCGCTCGCCTCTTCCACCTGGCTCCTCAGCGCCACGTCCTCCTTCTCAACCTCCACCACATCATCTCCGACGGCTGGTCCTTCGGCGTCCTCTACCGCGAGCTCTCCTCCTCCTCGCTGCCTCCTCTCTCCCTCCAGTACGCCGACTTCTCCTCCTGGCAGCGCTCCTACCTCTCCGGCGACGTCCTCTCCTCCCAGCTCTCCTTCTGGACTCGCCTCCTCGACGGCGTCCCTCACGTCCTCTCGCTTCCCACCGACTTCCCTCGTCCTTCCCTCCAGCGCTTCGACGGCGCCCTGCACCGCTTCTCTCTCCCACTCTCCCTCCGCTCCTCTCTCGACTCCCTCGCTCGTCAGCACGGCGCCTCCCTCTTCATGGCGCTCCTCTCCTCCTTCCAGCTCCTCCTCTCCCGCTACTCCGGCCAGCTCGACTTCCTCGTCGGCTCTCCCATCGCCAATCGCACCCGCCCCCAGCTCGAATCCCTCATCGGCTTCTTCGTCAACACACTCCCCCTCCCTGCTCGCCTCTCCGGCAACCCCTCCTTCCTCGACGTCCTCCTCCGCACTCGTGACGTCTGCCTCTCCGCCTACTCCCACCAGGAGCTTCCCTTCGAGAAGCTCGTCGACGAGCTCCGCGTCGAGCGCTCCCTCTCCCATGGCCCTCTGCTCCAGGTCATGTTCGCTCTCCAGAACGCGCCCACCGGTCAGCTTCAACTCCCGGGCATCACGGTGGACACGATGGAGCTGCATCCCGGGACGTCGAAGTTCGACCTCACGCTCTCCCTGGAGGAATCCGCGGACGGACTCGCGGGCATCTTCGAGTACGCCACGTCACTGTTCACACCCGCGACCATCGAGCGCATGGCGCGACATCTCCGCGCGCTGATGGAGCATGTGGCTCAGCATCCCCACGCATCCATCCACTCTTTCGACCTGCTCTCCGCGCAGGAGAGGCATCAGTGGCTCGTCGAGTGGAACGACACCGCTCGCGACGACCCAGCGGAGCGTTCCATCGTCGACCTCTTCGAGGCCCAGTCCGCACGACGGCCGGAGGCCATCGCCCTACAACACGGCACCACGGTGCTCACGTACGCGGCGCTCGAACGACAGGCCAACCAGCTCGCGCACCTGCTTCGCGCGCAGGGCGTGAGCCGCGCTCGGCCTCGGGTCGGCGTGTGCCTGCCTCGCTCGCCTCGACTGGTGGTCACGCTGCTCGCCATCCTCAAGGCCGGCGGTGCATACGTGCCACTCGACCCGGACTATCCCTCCGAACGACTGGAACTGATGGCCCGTGACGCGCAGGTGCAGTGCATCGTCACGCAGACCTCCCTCGTGTCCCGCGTTCCCCAGAACATCGCCGCACCGCTGTGCATCGATGACCTCTCGCGCAACGACAAGGAAACGACGGACCGACTCGCGCGTGACACCGGCCCCGAGGACCTGGCCTACGTCACGTACACCTCGGGCTCCACGGGCCGGCCCAAGGGTGTCTGCATTCCCCACCGCGCCGTCCTCCGGCTCGTGTCGGGCTCGGACTACGTCCAGCTCGGGCCGGACGACCGCGTCGGACAGGCCGCCACCATCGCCTTCGACGCCTCCACCTTCGAGCTCTGGGGCGCGCTGCTCAACGGCGCGACGCTCGTCATCCTCGACAAGGACGACGTCATCGACCCTGCCATGCTCTCCCGCCGGCTGCGAGAGGAGCGCATCACCGCGTTGTTCCTCACCACCGCGCTCTTCAACCTCGTCGCGCGCACGGAACCCTCGGCCTTCTCCGGCCTGCGCTTCCTCCTCTTCGGTGGCGAGAACGCCGACCTCGCGTGCGTCAACCGGGTCCTCTCCGCCGGCGCCCCTCGACAACTCCTCCACGTCTACGGCCCCACGGAGAACACCACGTTCAGCTCCTGGCACCCCGTGAGCACGCCGCAGGAACACTCCGTTCCCATCGGCCGGCCCATCGCCAACAGCACCGCCTACGTGCTCGATGCGCACCTGAGGCCCGTCCCCACGGGTGTGACGGGCGAGCTTCATGTCGGGGGCGACGGACTCGCGTGGGGCTATTGGGACAGGCCCGACCTCACCGCGGAGCGCTTCATCCCGCATCCGTTCTCGACGACGCCCGGCGCTCGGCTCTATCGCACCGGAGACCTCGTCCGACTTCGCCATGACGGCGCGCTGGACTTCATCGGCCGCGCCGACAACCAGGTGAAGCTGCGCGGCTTCCGCATCGAGCTGGGCGAAGTCGAGTCCGCGCTGCGCGCCCATCCCGAAGTCCGTGACGCCATCGTCCTCGTCCGCGAGGACATCCCGGGCGACCGGCGCCTCGTCGGCTACGTCGCGAGTGAACCGGAGCTGTCTCCTCGCGCGCTCCGCGACTTCCTCCAGAGCGCCTTGCCACCTCACATGGTGCCGTCGGACTTCGTGGTGCTGTCCGCGCTGCCACTCACCACCCACGGCAAGGTCGACCATCGCGCCCTGCCTCGCCCCACAGCGTCCTCTGACGATTCGACGCGTGTGGCGCCGCGCACGCCCCTCGAGGAGGAGCTCGCGGCGCTGTGGGCGCAGGTGCTGGGCCGAGAGGTCCTCAGCGTGACGGCGAGCTTCTTCGACCTGGGTGGACACTCACTGCTCGCCGCGCAGCTCGTCGCGAAGCTGTCCGAGCGCTTCGGCTTCAAGGTCCCGCTTCAGGTCCTCTTCCAGAGCCCCACGGTGGCGGCGCTCGCCGCGTGGTTCGACGAGCAACGCGCGCCCGTGGCCTCCGTCACGAAGGCACCGTCACTGCCCGATGGCGTCGTCCTGCTCCAACAAGGGCGCGATGACCGTCTGCCGCCGCTGCTGTGCATGCACCCGATTGGCGGCACGGTGTTCTGCTATCAGGAGCTGGTCCGTGCACTCGGTCCCGAGCGCTCCGTCTACGGCTTCCAGGCGCCCGGCGTGAACGGCGAATGCGAGCCACTCCAGACCGTCGAGCAGCTCGCCTCCGTACACCTGCATGCCCTGCTGCAACTGCGCCCCGAGCCGCCCTACTACCTGGTGGGCCTCTCCATGGGCGGCACCATCGTCTACGAGATGGCACAGCGACTGCGGCAGCTCGGCGTCCCTCCCGAGCTGCTCGTCTTCCTCGACACTCCTGGCCCGGGCCAGCTCCCCACACGCTTCGAGGACGACGCGGAGCTGCTCACGGCCATCTTCGGGGACTCGTCACCGGAGCTCATCACCTTGCTGCGAGGACTGGAGCCACAGGCGCAGATGCTCGAGGTGCTGCGTCGTGCACGCGATGGCGCCACGGTGCCGGAGTCGTTCTCCCTGGTGGACCTGCAGGTCTTCCTCTCCGTCTGGAAGGCGCACATGCGCGCGCTGTTCAGCTACGAGCCCGGCCCCACCGAAGGCCGAGCCATCTACCTGCGCGCCCAGGAATACACCCCGCCCCATCCGCTGCATCCCGAGCGCCCGTGGCAGGAGCTGGTGCGCGGAGGCCTGGAACTCATCGGCGTCCCCGGAAATCACCAGACGATGATCGAACCGCCACACGTCACCACCATGGCGCGACACCTGAATGACTTCATGCGCCGCCTCGAACGCATTGACGTTCTCCGCGCTCCAGGGGAGAAGTCCTCTCATGGCTGATCCTGATTGGAAGCGACTCCAGAAGCTCAATGGCGGCGACGCCATCTGGTACTCGGACCCGCAGCTCGATGTGAAGGATGAGATCTGGCTCTACTCGGAGGGCGGTGAGCTGCGCGTCTCGAGCGCGGGGAAGCTCTACAAGCGGGACCCGAAGGCGGAGAAGTTCTCCGCGCCCGTGACGGCGCGACACGTGATGTACCGGGGCGGCTGGCGCCTCTACGTCGACATCTCGGTGCGCGGAGACAAGGCCATGGTTCGCCGTGGCACGTTGAACGGGCACCACAACGTCGCGCTCGTCGACGCCTCCGAGGTCGAGGAGCTGCTCGCTCGCTACCGCAAGCTGGGCTTCCGTGACGGCAACGCCTGGAACCCGAACTCGAAGAAGGTGCTCGAGCGCCAGTACATCAAAGCTGGGAAGAAGTACTGGTCCATGCATGTCGATGGGAACCACACCATCGAGGACCGCAAGGAGAAGGCGCACAAGAGCTGGGAAGCGGCCGTCGCCTACGCGGAGAAGCGCGTCCGCGCGAAGGAGAAGGACGGCTTCGTGCAGTACAACCAGGAGCTCTGGAACGCGAAGCACCCCAATAATCCGGAGCCCAAGCCCGTGAAGGGCGCGCCCAAGAAGCCCTCGCACCCCAAGGGCACGAAGTTCCCGAAGCCCCAGGACGCCTTCGAGGCCGTGGACATCGCCGTGGCGATGCTCAAGGACCTCCATGAGCGAATCCCCACGGGGCACTTCATCGCGGAGCTGGTCGACGCGAAGAAGGACAAGAAGCGCATCGCGTCCGCCGAGGAACATGTGTCGTTCTTCGTGCGCTTCCACAAGCTGCGCCTCGGGCAGTGGCTGAAGGCCAGGCCGCTCAAGCCCAAGAAGAAGGAGTCGAGCTGGGATTACTTCCTGCGCGTCTATGGCTCCGCCACGTGGATCCTCGCCACGAACGCCGCGGAGGACCTGCCGGGTTTCTACTGCGGCAACGTCACCGGGGGTGGCTGGAGCTGCCTGGAGATCGCCAGCGACGTCTACGACATCAGCGGGCTGGTGGACGCCACGGGCAACGAGGAGCTGGAGGACCTGGAGCCCTTCCACGGCGGCTGGGACATCAACCGGTCCTTCGCCTTCGACAACCGCTCGTCGAACGCCGCCGGGGAGCGGGCCATCGTCCCGTTCGACGAGAGCATCACCGACATACCGAAGAAGACACCCGTCAGCCGCATCCAGCCGTTCGGGCTGTGGCTGCACAAACGCGTCTCCCTGATGACGAGCATCGCGGAGAGCAACTTGAACGAGCTGCTGTAGGGACCGTCCGGTTCGGCGAAGCCTCGCTTCGCCCACCGTTCAGCCCGCGCGTTTCCGGGCCGCCACCTTCTTCGGCGCGCGCTTCTTGCTCGCGGGTGCCGCCTTCTTCGTCGAGGGCTTCTCACGCGCCGGGGCTGGCTTCTTCTTCCCGGCCGCAGCCTCCATCTTCTTGCGCGCCTCGGTCTTCTCGCCCTTGCGCAGGGCGAGGACCGCGGCGATCCACTCCGGCGCGTAGCTGGACGTGCAGCCCTTCGGGATGGGCCTCGTGTCCCAGCGTCCCAGTCGCTCACCGATGGCGATGGCCTCGTCGCGGTGGTCCGACAGGTGGAGGCCGATCCAGACGAGGCAGTAGTTGAGGCCCTCCTTCACGCGGTACGGAGCACCCGGCAGCTCGCTCTCGATGCGAGCGAGCGTCGCTCCGACATCGAGGTCCTTCGCCAGTCCCGCCGCAATCCGCCCGGCGAGGAGCTTCCAACCCGCGCGGCGCGGCAGTTCCTGATCGCCGTCCCTCCAGCGCTTCACCAGGGCCTCGGCGACCGGCGCCTTCACGAGCACCCTGCCCACCAGCTCATCCACCAGGAGCGGCAGGGTGAGCGGCTCGACCAGCTCGCGGGCCGCCTTCTCCGTGAGGGCGTCCGGATCCAACAACATGCAGGCGAGGAGGCGAGCCTCGTGGTTCCCGGTGGCCCAGAGCTCCAGGCCCAGCGCGTGGTTCTGCCCCACCTCGCCCGCGAGCGCGCGAACCTTCCCCATCAACACGCCGAACACGTTCTCCCCGGCGCCGTCGCGCACATAGCGCTCACGCACCCTCGGGTCGCCGGCCGCTTCGAGCGCCTTCATCACCTGGGACCGCGTCATCTGCCTCGGCACCTTGTGTCTCCTTCGTGGGAACGCCTGCTCACCACGAACTCCACCACAACACCGGGATGGACCCCGCGCCAAAGTCGCCTCCCACCCGGAATCCCGAGCAGGCGCACGGCTGCTCCCCGGGTATCCGGACACCCAAATCGCCTGGAAAGTCGGGAAGTTGAGGGACCGGGCAAGCGCGTGTTACGACCGGTCCCGGCCATTCTCCCCTCATCATCCCTGGCCCTCGGAGCCGGCCTTTCATGAGCGAGCGCAACGACATCCCGCGACCCCCTGTCACGGCCGCCCCTCCTCCGTCCGCCGTCGTGTCTGGCAAGACGGGCCCCTCCGCCACGGAAGTGCTCACCCAGTCCGTCCAGGCCGCGCCCCAGGCGGCGCCCACGCCCAGCATGGAGGACGAGGCCCGCGAGCGCATCGCCTCGCTCGAGCGCGAGGCCCGGACGCTCAGCGCCACGGACGCCACCACCGCCGCGCAGCTCTTCCACGAGGTCGGCCTGCTCTGGGAGGAGCCGCTCAAGAACCCGCGCAACGCGGCCGTCGCGTTCCAGAACGCGTACAAGCTCGCGCCTCGCTACCTGGTCAACATCCGCGCCGCGCGCCGGCTCTTCGCGGACGTGGGCAACTGGCAGATGGTCATCCAGCTGCTCGACGCGGAGTTGGCCGCCACCGACGACGCGCGCCACCAGGCCGCGCTCCTGTTCGAGAAGGGCATCGTCCTGCAGGAGCGACTCTCCCGCGACGAGGAGTCCGCCGCGTGCCTGCGCCAGTGCCTGGAGCGCCGCCCCACCGACGTGGTGGTCCTCACGCAGCTCGAGTCCGTCTACGCCGCGCGCAATGACGCCGCCGCGCTGGTGGAGGTCTACCGGCTACTGGCCGCCACCATGCAGCAGCCTTCGCTGCGCGCGCACTACCTGACCTCCGCGGGCCTGCTGCTCGAGGAGCGCCTCAAGCAGCGCGAGCCCGCCGCGTCGCTCCTGCGCGAGGCCTTCGCCCTGGACCGCGCGGACCCGCTGCTGCTCGCCGCGCTCAAGCGCGTCGCCGAGCGCGAGGGCCGCACCGATGAGCTCCTGGAGGCGCTCACGGCGGAGGCCACCCTGCTGGGGCCCCAGGCCGCGCCGGCCTATCTGCAGATCGCCAAGGTCCACGAGCGCCTGGGTCAGAAGGGCGAGGCCCTGGCGGCGCTCCTGGACGGACGCCACGCGGCGCCCAATGACCCGCTCATCCTCAGCGAGCTGGCCGGCATCTACGAGACGCAGGGCCGCTTCGAGGAGCTGGCGGACGTGCTGCTCGCGCGCGTGGGCTCGCTCAACGACGAGAGCGAGCTGGTCGCCACCAACCTGCGGCTGGCCGCGCTGTACGAGGAGGTCCTCAAGCGCGAGGCGGACGCGGCGGCGCGCTATCAGGCCATCGTCGCGCGCATCCCCGGCCACGCCGCGGCGCTCGCGGGCCTGGGCAAGCTGTACTACCGGATGCAGAACTGGGAGGGGCTGGTCTCCGTCTTCGACGCGGAGGTCGCCGCCGCCGAGGACGCCAAGCAGAAGGCCGCGCGCATGTACAAGGCCGCGGAGATCCTCGAGGAGCGGCTGGGACGGCAGGAGGACGCCATCTCCCGCTACAACTCCTGCCTCCAGCTGCAACCCGGCTACCTGCCCGCGCAGAAGGCCCTCACCCGCCTCTACGAGCGCCAGGGTCGCTTCGCGGAGCTGGTGGCGATGTTCGAGCAGGACCTGCTCCAGACGTCGGACCGGGATCAGCTCATCACCACGCTCAACAAGATGGCCGGGGTGTATGAGGACCGGCTGGGAGACCTGGACCACGCCATCGAGTGCATGAAGCGCATCCTCGACCTGGCGTCGGACCACCTGCCCACCATCCGCAACCTGGCGCGGCTGTACGAGCGCGCGCAGCGCTTCCGGGAGCTGCTGGAGACGCACGACCTGGAGGCGTCGCTCGCCGGCGACACCAAGCAGGTGCTGTCGCTGCTCCACCGCAACGCGGAGATCCTGGACGAGAACCTGAAGGACCGCGCGGGCGCCATCACCGCGTACGAGCGCGTGCTGGCGCTGTCCCCATCGTACCTCCCCGCGCTCAAGGCCCTGGGCCGGCTGTACGCGCAGGACGGCCGCTGGGAGAAGCTGGTGGACATGTACCGGGCGGAGTCGGAGAGCTCGCAGTCCACCGAGCAGGCCGCCGCGCTCATCTACAAGATTGGTGAGCTGTACGAGCAGCGCCTGTCGCGCGAGGACGACGCCATCGCCTCGTACCAGGAGGCGCTGATGCTGGCGCCCAGCTACTTCCCCGCGCTGCGCGCGCTGGCCCGCATCTACCGCGCCCAGGGCGCGTGGGAGAGCCTGGTCGCGATGCTGCGCGAGGAGGCCGCCAACCGCACGGACCCGCTGGAGCGCGCCAACGCGCTGTTCCAGGCCGCGGTCATCTGGGAGGACGCGCTGCGCCGCCCGGACCTGGCCATCGAGACGTACCAGGAGGTGCTGCGGCTGACGCCGGGCCACGCCGCCACGCTGCGCGCGCTGGAGCGGCTGTTCCTGGCGCAGGACAACGTGAAGGAGCTGGTCTCCATCCTGGACCGCGAGACGCAGGTGGGGAACACGCCCGCGGCCAAGGTGACGGCGTACCTGAAGCTGGCGCGGCTGTACCTGGACCGCTTCCAGGAGCCCTCGCGCGCGGCGCTGTGCTGCGAGGCCGTGCTGGGCCTGGACGCGGGCAACCTCACCGCCCTCACCCTGCTGGAGCGCATCCGCGCGTCGGACCGGCCGCGCCGCGCGGAGCTGCGTCAGCGCATCGCCGAGCGGGTGAATGACCCTCGCCTGGCCACCGCGCTGCGACTGTCCGCCGTGGTGGACCTGGACAAGGGCCCTGCGGAGGGCACGCTGGAGGCGTACAAGCGCGCCTTCGAGGCGGACCCGGGTGACGCGCGGCTCGCGTTCGCGCTGGAGCGCTCGCTCAAGCTGGCGGGGGACGTGTCGGGCCTGGCCCGGCTGTACACCCTGCGGCTGGCGCACGCGCGCGATGTGGACGAGGCGCTGGAGATGCTCTTGCGCACGGCCGAGCTCGCGGAGACGCGCTTCGGGGACCTGGAGCGCGCGGCGGCCCTCTACAAGCAGGCGCTGGAGCTGCAGCCGCAGTGCATCCCGGCGCTGCAGGGTACGCGGCGCGTGGCGATGCGGCGCGGAGACGCGGCCGAGGCGCGCTCGGCGCTGGAGGCCGAGGCGCGGCTGAGCAAGGACCCGCGCGGCGCCATCGACGCGTTCATCGGCGCGGCGCGGCTGGCGTCGCTCATCCAGAAGGACACGGACGGCGCGGCGGCGCTCTACAAGCAGGCGCTGGAGCGAGACCCGCTGCACCCGGCCGCGCAGGCGGGGCTGGAGGAGCTGCTGGCGCACCGGGGCGGCTCGGCGGACCTGGCCGCGCTGCACGAGCGGCGCGCCGAGGCGAAGCTGGCGCAGAAGGACCACGTCGCGGCGGCCACGGGCTTCGTGAGCGCGGCGCGGCTGCACCACGGGGCGCTGGGAGACAAGCCGCGCGCGGTGGCGCTGCTGGAGAAGGCGTTGTCGGCGCAGCCGGGCCACATCGAGGCGCTGGAGCTGCGCGCCGCCCTGCTGCTGGAGGCCCAGCAGTACGCGGAGGCCGCCGCCATGCTGACCCAGCGCGTGCAGCTGGGCGGGGACGTGCGCACGCTCGCGCCCTTCCACCTGACGCTGGGCACGCTGTACCAGACGCACCTGAACGACGCGACGCGCGCCATCGCCTATCTGATGACGGTGCTCGCCTCGCAGCCCCGGCACCAGGAGGCGCTGGAGCGGCTGGCCACGCTGCACACGCAGGCGCGCAACTACGCGGGCGCGGTGGACTGCCTGCACAAGCTGTTGCAGCAGGAGCTGCCCCCGGACGCCCGCGCGCGCTTCACGCTGGAGCTGGCGCGCACGTACGACGAGGGCCTGGGTGACGCGGCCGCGGCCACGCCGCTGTACCGCCGCGCGCTGGAGCTGTCGCCCGGCGACACCACGCTCATCGACAAGCTGGTGACGCTGTACGAGCGCGCGAGGAACCTGCCGGAGCTGGCGCAGCTCCTGGAGGCCCAGGCCTCGGCGTCCACGGACCCGCGCCGCGCGAGCGCCCTGCGGGTGCGGGTGGCGGAGCTGTATGCGGGAGCCCTGTCCGAGCCCGCCCGCGCCACGGGGCTGTACCGGCAGGTGGTGGACGCGGACGGCACGAACCTCACGGCCCGCTTCGCGCTGGCCGGGCTGTACGCGCGCGACACGTCGTCCGTGCCGATGGCCATCGAGGAGCACAAGCAGATCCTCCGCCAGGACCCGACGCGGGTGGACAGCCTGCACGCGCTGTTCAAGCTGTGGGAGGGCCTCAAGCAGCTCGACAAGGCGTTCTGCGTGGCGTCGGTGCTCCAGTTCCTGCGCTCGACGAACGAGGTGGAGCTGGCCTTCTACACGGAGGGACGCGCGAGGCTGGCGCAGGAGGCGCGCGAGGCGCTGACGTCGACGGACGTGGACACGGTGCTGCTGCACCCGGGCGTCCGGGGTCCGCTGCTGGAGGTGCTGCGGGCGATGGGAGACCAGCTGGAGAAGGTCTACCCGCCGAGCTTCGACATCGTCGGCGTCAACCCGAAGACGGACAAGCTCAAGCCGGACAGCGCGGTGTACAAGGCCGTGCGCGCGGTGGCGCAGGTGTTCGGCGTCGAGGAGTTCGACGCGTACCAGGCGCGGCGCGGGCTGACGGTGCTGGAGACGACCGAGCCCATGTCGGTGTGCATCGGCCAGGACGTGGTGCGCCGCTTCAACGCGCGCGAGCAGAAGTTCCTCCTGGGCCGCGCGGCGCTGGGCCTGCTCAACAAGGCGGCGGTGCTGGAGAAGCTGTCGCAGGGCGAGACGGCGGACCTGTTCGGCAACGCCATCCGCATCCACGCGCAGAACTTCTCCGCGCTGGGCCGGCGCAACGACGAGGCGGTGAAGCAGCTGCGCAAGGCGTTCTCCCGCAAGGCCATCAAGGCGCTGGAGGCGCCCGCGATGTCGCTGGGTGACGTGCGCAGCCTGGAGCTGGCGCCGTGGCTGGACGCGCTGGACTACTCGGCGGACCGCGCGGGCCTGCTGATGGCGGGCGACGTGTCCGTGGGCCTGGGCATGGTGCTGCGCGAGGACCCGAACTTCGCGGGCGCCAAGCTGGACTCGGCCGAGCCGGTCATCCAGGCCGTGCGCGAGGGCGAGCGGCTGCGCACCCTGGTGTCCTGGTCCTTCACCGACGACTTCTTCCGGCTGCGCCAGCGGCTGGGACTGTCGCTGTAGTCGCCGGGCGCGGCGGGGGGCGTCGTCACTCCCGCCGCAGCACCGCGCCGTCGGGCAGGCCGCCGATGATGCGCGCGACGGCCTCCTCCACGGGGCCTCGCTCGCCGGCCTCGACGGTGATCTTCACCCGGTAGTCCTTGGCCGGGTCGAACTCCGGATACGAGCCGATGGCCACGTGCGGCATGTCCAGCGCCACGTGGTCCAGCACGGCGGCGATCTCACTCTCGCCCAGGCGCAGGAACAGGTTCTGGAGCACCACGGGGGTTCCGCTCAGGCGCGCGAGCACCGTCTCCAGCTGCATCCGGAAGAGCTGCGGCACGCCGGGCAGCAGGTAGACGTCACCGACGGTCAGCACTGGGTACCACGTGCCCGCCTGGGGCAGCAGCACGGCGCCCTCGGGCGCGTCGGCCAGGCGCATGCCCTCCGGCGTCACCTTGCCCTCGGGGGCGCGCGCCTCGATGAGCGACACCATCTCCGGCAGGCGCACCACGGACCTGCCCAGCGCCATCGCCACCGCGCGCACCGTGACGTCGTCGTGCGTGGGGCCGATGCCGCCGCTGGTGAACACGTAGCGCGCGCGCTGCCTCGCCCGGTTCATCGCGTCCACGATGGCGTCCACGTCGTCCAGGATGGTCTCCACCGAACGCAGGGGGATGCCCACCTCGCGCAGCCTCTTGATGAGGTGCGGACCGTTCTGGTCCTGGACCTTCGCCGTCAGGACCTCGTTGCCGATGATGATCGCCGCCGCGCCCGTGCGCTCCATGGAGCGGCGGACTCTACCGCAACGGCTCGGATTTCCGTGGCGTGAGTCGGGGGGCCTGTCCGCGATGTCCGAATTCCAAGGGCCGGCCCCGCCCCTCGGGGCTGGGGCGCACCGGACCGCGTGGAGGCACCCGGCTTGCAATCCCGGGACGGCATGACCTCGAACCCCATCCGTCCGCTTCGAAGGCTGTCCTCCGCGCCCGTGGCGCTCCTCCTGCTCCTCGCCGCGTGTGGCGCAGAGGACGGCACGCTGCGCGTCATCCGTGACGGAAAATGGAAGGACTTCGACCACCAGCGCCGCAGCGAACTGAGCGCGGACGAGGAGACGAGGCTGGTCCTCTGTGGCTCGGACACCGGGCGGAACGTGGCCGAGGACGTGGGCCGCTCCGCCTGCATCCACGTCGTGATGGACAAGGCCCTGCTCGGCACCGGCCCCCGGACGCTCGAACTCGCGGGCACCAGCTACGTCAAGAAGACGGAGACCCTCCGCTCGTACACCTTCAAACCTCGCGTGGAGAACTCACCCGAGATGAAGGCCGCCTGGGTGCAGACCTCCTGCTTCGAGCCCCCCGACCCCGTCTCGTTGGATGTGATGCAGGTGGTCAACGGACGGCTCGTGCTGGAGGAGAACAGCGCCACGCACCTGCGCGGACGGATGCGGCTGAAGATGGAGGGGGTGACGTACGGGCCCTGCTACGGAGGCGGCGCCGAAGCCGAGCTGGACTTCGACGCCTCTCTCTGACCGCGCGCCTCAGCGCTTGCGGCCGAGCAGCTTGCGAATCTGGACGAGCGAGGCCTGCGTCACCGCCTCGATGCCCTGCTCACCGTCGATGTGGACGATGCGCTCCTTCTTCGCGCGGCGGCGGATGGCGGCCAGGTACTGCTTCGCGATGCGCCGCTGCGCCTCGTCCGCCTCGAACAGCTCCGCCGCCCCACCCCGCGCCGCCCGTCGCTTCGCGGCGACTTCCGGCGCCACGCCCACGAACAGCGTCAGGTCCGGCGACACGGCGTAATCGTTCACCTGCTCCACCCAGCCCATGGGCAACGACGCCCCCTGGTAGGCCAGCGAAGACAGCACGTACCTGTCACACAGGACGAGCTTGCCCTCCTCCAGCGCGGGCAACACGCGCGCCGCGAGGTGGTCCGTGCGGTCCGCCGCGAAGAGCAGCGCCAGCGTCTGGGGCGTCAGGGGCCCCGCGCCCTTGGGCAGGCCCAGGCGGCCCGTGAGGGCCTGGCGAATCAGCGTCCCCACCGGGCCCTCCGAGGGCTCACGCGTGGTGAGCACCCCATGCCCCTCCGCCCGCAGCGCGGCCGCCAGCCGCTCCGCCTGCGTGGTGGTGCCGGCGCCGTCCAATCCCTCCAGGACGATGAACCGGCCCCGACGGGAGACCTTGCGCGCCCCGCTCACTGGGGCAGCAGCGCCGAGGGCTCGTCCAGCCGGAGCTGGCTGCGCAGCTCCAGCATCGTCTGGTAGCGCTGGAGCTCGTCCGCCAGCACCCGGCGTCCCAGCACGTAGCGGCGGAAGGCATACCCCAGCAGCACCACGGCCAGCAGGGCCACACCCCAGGCCAGCAGCGGGGTGCGCAGGGAGTCGTAGAACAGCTTGCCCGCCGCCCCACCGAGCATGAGCGCCACCATGGTGGCGACCCCGGTGTGGGCGAAGTGGGTGGTGCTCTGGCGGACGGACAGGCTCTCCTGGAGCTGGTCGAGCCGCGTCCTCAAATCCTGGGTGTTGGCGCTCATCTCGGAACCGGACACCCTACCGCAGCCCGTTCCACGCGTCGAGTCATCGTCCCTGGGGACTCCAACCTTCCAGGTCGCACATGATTCCACCCACACCGAAACGGGCAGTCGGGGGAGCGCCCCTGGAAGACCTACTCCGGCCCATCATCCGGGCGCACGCCGGGTGGCGGGTTGGCTTGCCAGCCCCGGACCTAGACGCTACATGCGCCTGCACATGCAGACCCGCGAGCGGACCGAAGCCACCATGAGCCACGACGCCAAGCTCTCCTCCATCGAGGATGCCATCCAGGACATCCGCGACGGCAAGTTCGTCATCGTCGCGGACGACGAGGACCGCGAGAACGAGGGCGACCTCATCATGGCCGCGGAGAAGGTGACGCCCGAGCACCTGGCCTTCATGGTGCGTCACACCAGCGGCATCGTCTGCATGCCCATGCTGGCGGACCGGCTGGACGCGCTGCGGCTGCCGCAGATGGTGTCGGACAACACCGAGTCCCACCGCACGGCCTTCACGGTGTCCGTGGACTACCGGCACGGGACGACCACGGGCGTGTCCGCGGCGGACCGCGCGAAGACCATCCTGGCGCTGGCGGACCCGGAGAGCCAGGCCAACGACTTCCTGCGCCCCGGGCACATCTTCCCGCTGCGCTACCGCGAGGGCGGCGTGCTGCGCCGCGCGGGCCACACCGAGGCCACCGTGGACCTGTCCCGGCTGGCGGGCCTGGGCCCCTCGGGCATCCTGTGCGAGCTGGTGAAGGACGACGGCACCATGATGCGCATGCCGGACCTCCAGGCCTTCGCGCTGGAGCACAAGCTGCGCGTCATCACCATCGCGGACCTCATCGAGTACCGCCGCCGCAAGGACCGGCTGGTGCGCCGCGAGCCGGGCCAGCACACCGTCACCACCCGCTACGGTGACTTCACCGCGCTCACGTACACGTGGCTGCCGGACGGCGCCAAGTCGCTGGTGCTGGTGAAGGGAGACCCCGCCGCCCGCCCCAGCGCCCTGGTGCGCCTGCACGCGGCCTGCACGATGGGCGACGTGTTCGGCTCGCCCACGTGCAACTGCAACGCGCTGCTGGACCAGTCGCTCGCCCGCATCGCGCGCGAGGGCTCCGGCGTCCTGGTGTACCTGCCCGGCATGCACGGGGACGACTTCGGCATCCACCACAAGCGCAACCCGGACGGCAGCGCCGACCTGCGCCGGGGGCCGCACGAGACGCGCGACCTGGGCATGGGCTGCCAGATCCTCAATGACCTGAACGTGCGCACGCTGCAGGTGATGACCAACTCGGACATCACCTACCGGGGCCTCGCGGGCTTCGGGCTCACCATCGACAAGCGCGTCCCGCTGCTCGCGGACTGAGTCGCGCCGTCAGCCCAGGTCCGACAGGGCCGCGCGCACCGCGTCCAGGTTCGCGGGCAGCTGCACCGGGGGGTTCGCGTGGCGGCTGGTGACGTCCGCCAGCGTGCCCCGGTGGTAGCCCACCTTGAAGTCCGCGAACTTCAGCCCGTGCGCGGTGGACACCACCGCCACGCGTGAGCCCTTCGCGATGACGCCCTGGGCGACGAGCTTCTCCAGCGCCGCGAGCGCCACGCCCGTCTGAGGACAGGTGAAGGTGCCCTCGCGGTCCGCGCGCGCGGCGGCGTTGGCCAGCTCCGACTCCGTCGCCTCCTCCACCACACCGTCGAAGGCCTTGAGGATTCGCACCGCGCGGCGGAAGGACACCGGGTTGCCAATCTGGATGGCGGACGCCAGCGTGCTCTCGGCCTGCATCGGCTGCAGTTCCTGGAAGCCGCCCCGGAAGGCGCGGGCCAGGGGGTTGGCGCGCTGGGCCTGCGCCACGGCGATGCGCGGCCTGCGGGTGATGAGCCCCAGCTCCAGCATCAGCTCGAAGCCCTTGCCCAGGGCGCTGGCGTTGCCCAGGTTGCCGCCCGGAATCACCACCCAGTCCGGCGGCTCCCAGCCCAGGTCCTGGCACAGCTCCACCGCGACCATCTTCTGACCCTCGATGCGCAGCGAGTTCATCGAGTTGGCCAGGTACAGGCCCGTGTCCGCCGTCACCGCCTGCACCAGGCGCATGCAGCCGTCGAAGTCCGTGTCGAGCGACAGCACGCGCGCGCCATTGGCGATGGGCTGCACCAGCTGCGCGAGGGAGACCTTGTCACGCGGCAGGAAGACCACCGCGGGAATCCCCGCCGCCGCGCAGTATGCGGACAGCGCCGCGGAGGTGTCTCCCGTGGACGCGCACGCCACGGCGCGCAGGGGCACGCCCTTCGCCCGCATGTGCTTCACGGCGGACACGAGCACCGTCATGCCCCAGTCCTTGAAGCTGCCCGTCGGCGAGACGCCGCACTCCTTCAGCTCCAACGCGGACAGCCCCAGCTCGGACGCCATGCGTGGCAGGGGCTTGAGCGGGACGCGGCCCTCGCCCAGCGAGACGATGTCCTCCACGGGGAGCTGCGGGAAGGCCCACTCGCGCTTGCCCCACACGCCGGAGCCGTCCGGCAGGCGCGATGAACCGAAGCGCGACTCGAAGCGCCGCTTCCACTCCGCCGCGGGCACCGAGCGCAGGGCGGCCACGTCGTGACGCACCTCCAGCAAGCCCTCGCAACGGGGGCAGCGATAGACGACGTCCAGGAGCGAGGCCCGGAAGTCGCAGCCCTCGCTGCACGCGTACTCCGCCTTGAAGCCGGACTGTGGGGCGCTCATGTCTTCTCCTGCAGCCGCGTGCCGCACTCGGAGCAGGCCCGGCCCGGGCGGCCCCGGGTGTGGCACGAGGGGCAGGCCATCCAGTTGTCGTCGTCCGCGCCCGGCTTCCCGGCCACCACGGCGGGCGCCACGCGCGCGCGAGGCAGGCGCATGCCGCAGTTGTCGCAGAGCAGCCCCTGCGCCTGCACGTTGCGGCAGTAGCGGCAGGTCACGGCGCCCAGCGGGGCCGCGGTGCGCACGCCGTCATCCGGCGCGCGGCCGGTGTCCAGCTCCGGGAGCACCGCCACCGGCAGGTCGCCCGTGGGCGCCGAGCGCGTCAGCTCCAGGTCCTGCACGACCTGGGGCGGCAGGTCCGGACCGCTGCGCAGCCGCGTGATGTCCAGCTCCGGCAGCGGCTGCGCGTTCACCGCGTCACGGCCGCCCGCGTGCGGCGTCAGCTCCAGCTCCGGCAGCGGGGCCACCGGGGGCGTCGCGCCCGCGGCGGCCACCGGGAAGCGCTTCCCGCAGACGTCGCACTCGGTGCCCTCGGGCTGTACGTGGTCGCAGACCGGACAGATGATCATGATGCCGGGACGTTAGCGGGCGGCCACGTTCGGGGGCAACGCGACTTCTCGGCCCGTGGTGGCTTCCAGGCATCCGGGCGGACCGCTCCCCTCTCGGGCCCGTCAGGGCTGGGGGAGACCCGACGGGCCCGTCAGGGGGACGAAGCGCACGGGCAACAGGGACTCCACCCGGGGAAGATGCCCCACCTCCTTGGCCCGGTGGATGAGCAGGAGCTGCTGGGCGCCCTCCAGCGGCCCGACAGGGACCACCATCCGGCCTCCGCGTCGGAGCTGGGAGAGCAGCGCGGCGGGCACCTCGGCCGGCGCGGCGGTGACCATGATGGCGTCGAACGGCGCCTGCTCCGGCCAGCCCTCGGCGCCATCGCCCTGGCGGAAGTACACGTTCTCGAAGCCCAGCCGGTGGAGCCGCTCGCGCGCCGAGCGGGCGAGCTCCGGGATGATCTCCACCGTGAACACCTCGCGGCACAAGAGCGACAGCAGCGCCGTCTGGTAGCCGGAGCCGGTGCCGATCTCCAGCACCCGCTCATGCCCCTCCAGGCGCAGGGCCTGCGTCATGAACGCCACGACATAGGGCTGGCTGATGGTCTGTCCATGGCCGATGGGCAGCGGCGCGTCGACGCCCGCCTCCGAGCGCGAGTGCTCCGCCACGAACTCCGCCCGACTCAGCCGGCCGATGCCCTCGAGCACACGTGGGTCATGGATGCCCTGTCCGAACAGATACTCGGCGCGCTCCAGATCTCCCATGCCCGAAGCCTAACCACGCGAGGCACGCGCAGCAGCGGGTGGGGCCCTCGGCCCGCATGCGCTCGCGGGAATTTCCCCTGCGGCGCGCTATCCAAGACAAGGCCCCCCACCCTACGCTCGCGCGATGGCCGAGCCGGCGTTCATCTTCGGGAGAGTCGAAGCCCCGGGAGGTATCCAACCTCCGCCCACGCGTCTCCCGTTCGTCCAGGGAATCATCCCGCTGCTGCTGGCGCTCGTCGGTGGGTATCAGCTCCTCGGCCTCCGGACCGACACACCCGAGCCGCCCGGTCTTCAGGGCGCGTTGCTCGCGGGGACGCTGGTGTGTGGCGTCTGGGGCGCGGTCCGCATGCGGCGCTCATTGCGGCTGCGAGCCTTCGCGAGGGAGCACCGCACCGAGCCCTGGCTGTGGGACCACCCATGGACCCAGGAGACGGTGGCGCCCCAGCTCGCGACCGGCCCGCTCCTGTGGCCCATCCTCGGGGGCCTCGTCATCGTGGGGCTGCTCGGCGCCTTCGGGTATCTCGCTCCCGAAGTCCTGCGCCCGGACGCGCGCGAGCAGGAGCGGCTCGGCGGTGGGTTCATGCTGCTCGCCCTGACGACCTCCGGGCTCTACGTGACCTGGCGCTTCCTGCTGCGAGCCTTCTATCGCCGCTGGAAGGCACGCCGCGTCTTCGGACGCGTGAGCCTGCGACTCCCACAGATTCCCCTGTCGCTGGGAGGCGAGGACACGGTGGAGCTCTTGCCGGAGCACGACGTCCCGTCACTGCATTCGCTCACCGTCACCCTCCGACGCATCCATCAGGTGACCCGCACCAAGGGCACGGGCAACAGCCAGCGTCGCATCACCACCCGCACCCTCCAACACGAGCACACCCAGGAGCTCGACTTCGAGGGGCTGCGCGCCGACCGCCCGTTGAAGATTCCGCTCACGTTCCTCATCACCGACGCGCGCTCCTCCACCTGGCGACAGCTGGGCGAGGAGGTCTCCTGGGAACTCGCGGTGTGGGGCTCCACCGAAGAGGAGAAGACCCTGGAGATGAATTTCCGCCTCCCGGTGTACGTCACGGCCGCCACCCGCCTCTGATGCGGAGCCCTCCATGCTGACACCCCTGCTCCTGCTGCTCACGGCCGCGCCTCCGGACGCCGCCACCCTCCGCGCCCAGGCCCAGAAGGCCTATGACGCGAAGCAGTTCGCCAAGGCCTGTCCCCTGTTCGAGAAGCTCACCAAGCTGTCACCCCAGGACGGCGCCGCGTGGTCGGACCTGTCCCTGTGCCTGTTCCGCGCGAAGAAGAAGCCCGCGGCTCTCGACGCCGCGCGCCACGCCGTGCGCTGGGGCGATGAGAAGACCCGCAAGAACACCTACTTCAACGTGGACAAGTTCGGCGGTGGTGAGGACGGGGTGTTCACCCGCGATGGGGACGACGCCCCCTGCAAGAAGGCCCAGCTCCCGGAGTGCGCGCAGACGGCGTGGCTCTGCCCCGACTCATACGCCGACCTCTATCGGACGTCGGGCTCCACCTCAGGGGGCTCCTACAGCGCGGAGTACCTGTGCTCCATGTCCCAGGGCTCGGAGCCCCAGGGGTGCACGCTCATCGACCTGGGCTTCACGCAGGACACCTTCGCGGGCGACTCGGACGACAGCCCCGGCATCTACTCGTTCAAGTCCTGCGGCATCGTCGCGGTGGACCCCTGCGCGCGCAGGCTGGGACTCACCTGCAGCGAGGGCGAGGGCGTCCTCGGTGGAGAGACGGGGCGGAAGACCACGAACGAGCGCAAGTGGGTGGAGGAGCGTGACTACGAGCCGCTCCCGAAGCCCGCGAGCCCCGACGCGGGGCCCTGACGCGCGCTACCCCACCCGCGCGAGCGCGAGCCGGCCTTCCCAGCGCTCCTCGAGCGCCTTCACCAGCCCCTGGTGCTCGGGGGACTTCATGTCCGGGTCCCTGGCGAGGATGCGCCGGGCCTCGGCCTGCGCCATGGAGAGCAGGTCTCCATCCCGCGCGAGGTTCGCCACCGCCAGCTCTGGCAGGCCGCTCTGCCGCGTGCCGAGGAACTCGCCCGGCCCGCGAATCTCCAGGTCCTTCTCCGCGATGACGAAGCCGTCGCTGCTGGCCTCCATCACCGACAGCCGCTCGGTGGACTCCCACGAGCGCGCGCTGCTCGCCACCAGGTAGCAGTAGCTGGCCGCGGCGCCACGACCCACGCGCCCACGGAGCTGGTGGAGCTGGGACAGGCCGAAGCGCTCCGCCGCCTCCACCACCATCACCGACGCGTTGGGCACGTCCACGCCGACCTCCACCACGGTGGTGCACACGAGGACGTCCAGCCGCTTCTCGCGGAAGTCCTCCATCACCGCGTCCTTCTCCTCCGCCTTCATCCGCCCGTGCAAGAGGCCCACCTTCGCCTGGGGGAAGGCCGCCCGCAGCTTCTCCACGCCGCGCGTCGCGTCCTCCAGGTCCAGCTTCTCCGACTCCTCCACCAACGGATACACGACGTAGGCCTGGTGGCCCTTGGCAAGCTCCGAGGCGATGGACTCGTAGACGCGCGCGCGCTGCTTGTCGTTGAACACGCGCGTGTTGATGGGCGTCCGGCCGGGCGGGAGCTGGTCGATGATGGAGAGGTCCAGGTCTCCATACAGCGTCATGGCCAGCGTGCGCGGGATGGGCGTGGCCGTCATCACCAGCACGTCCGGCTTGGGGCCCTTGCTCATCAGCGAGTGACGCTGGAGCACGCCGAAGCGGTGCTGCTCGTCGATGACCACCAGCCCCAGCTTGTCGAAGGACATGTCCTGCTGGATGAGCGCGTGCGTGCCCACGGCCAGGTGGATGTCTCCCCGGGCGACGGCGTCGCGCACCTGGCGCTTGGCCTTGGCCGTGCCAGACGCGCTCACCAGCCCCACCTGGAAGCCGAGCGGACCGAGCACCTTGCGGAAGTTGCGCTCGTGCTGCTCCGCCAGGATTTCGGTGGGGGCCATCACCGCGACCTGGTAGCCGGCCTGCAGCGCCACCATCGCGGCGACCATGGCCACCGCCGTCTTGCCGCTGCCCACGTCGCCCTGCACCAGCCGGTTCATCGGCTCCTCGCGAGCCATGTCCCGGGCGAGCTCCTCCACCACGCGCGCCTGGGCGCCCGTGAGCTGGAAGGGCAGCGCCGCGCGCGCCTTGTCCATCCGCGTGGGGGACACGTCGAACGCGATGCCTGGCTCCGCCTTGACGCCCTGGCGCTTGAGCGCCATGCCGAGCTGGAGGAAGAACAGCTCGTCGAACGCGAGCCGACGGTGCGCCGGACTCTGGTGGACGTCGAGCGCCTCCAGGTCGGCCGAGTCCGGCGGGAAGTGGATGAAGCGCAGCGCCTCCGGCAGCGGCATCAGCTCCAGGCGACGGCGCAGCTCCGGGGGCAGCGGGTCCTCGAGCTCGTGCGCGTACTGCTCACCGACGCGCGAGGCCAGCTCGCGGAAGGAGCGCTGCTCGCCGCGCTCGAAGCCCGGGTACACGGGGACGATGCGGTTGAAGTGCACGGAGCCGGCGGAGTCCAGGTCCTCGGCGGGCTCGATCTCCGGGTGCGCCATCTCCCGCCCGCTCATCGTCGCGCGGACCTCGCCGGAGAGGACGATGCGCTTGCCCACGGTGAAGCGGCTCTTGAGCCAGGGGCCGGCGTTGAAATACGTGGCGGCGATGCTGCCCGAGCGGTCCCCCACCACCGCGCGGAACATCCGTCGCCCCTGCTTGCCGGGCACGAAGTCGGCGACCTTGACGATGCCCACCGTGACACCGCGCGCGCCGGGCTCCAGCTCGGCGATGGTGAGCAGCCGCCTGCGGTCCTCGTAGCAGCGAGGCAGCAGGAAGAGGATGTCACCCATCCGCCGCAGGCCCTTCTTGTCCAACGCGGAGATGAGCCGGGGTCCCAGCCGCTTGCCCAGCGTCTTCAGCGGCGAGGACAACGGCCCCGAGCGCGGCGCGATGGACAGCAGCTTCGCCTCGGAGCGGGAGGCCTCCGCCGCCACGGCGCGCTTCTTCTTGCGCTGCTCCTTCTCCTTGCGAGCCTTGGCCGGAGACGTGCTCGCGGGGCCCGTGTCGATGGAGGTCTGTCGGCCCGGACGTCCGTCGGCGCGGGGTGCCAAGGGCGTACCAGGACGCGCGAGGCCCACCTGCGCGCCGTACGAGGCGCGGGGCGAGCTCCCCATCTCCGCGCCCCCGGTGCGGGGCGCCGAGGTCTTCGCCCGGGCAGAGGTCGGCACGGGCTCGTTCGACTTCCACGGGGGAATCTGGACGTAGCCCGGAGGCGGCCCGCCCTGTCCGCCGTCCGCCGAGGCGCGTCCGCTCGAGCCCCGGACCACCGGGCCCAACTGTCCCTCCTGGACTCGTCCCGCGTTCGGATTGGGGCGAGGCGTCCGCGCCGTGTCGGCCCCTCCGCGCGTCCAGTCTCCCGACGCCGGAGGACGTGCTCCGGACGCGGCCTGGCGAAGCTCCGGCATCGCTCGCGGAGAGCTCGAATCCCCCGAAGGAGCAAGCCGCGCTCCCGACGCCTCACCGCGAGGCTGCGACGCCGCCATCCCTCGCGGAGAGCTCGAATCTCCCGAAGGAGCAAGCCGCGCTCCCGACGCCTCACCGCGAGGCTCCGACGGCGGCCTCCCTCGCGGTGAACCTGGCGCGGCGTCCAGCGCACCGGAAGCCTGACGACGAGGCGCGACGTCCGGCTCCTCTCGCGCCCGCCCGCCTTCGCGAGAAGGCATGGGCTCTGCGGACCGTGGCCCTTCGCCGCGAGCGTCCCCCGGTCCTTCGTGGAGCGTTCCACGCGGCTCCCGCGGCGCGGCGCCCTCCCCGCTCGCGAGCCCCTCCAGCTCCGCCGGCAGCACCACGCCGCTGAGCTTCAGGCCCGCGACGACCCGCCGCAGCGCGGCCTTGCGGCGCTCGGGCGTGGGGTGGTCCACGTACGGCAGCGCCGCGCGCAGGTGTCCCAGCGCCTCGGCGTTCACGCCACTGGCTCCCGCCAGCGCGCGCTCCAGGACGGGCGTCAGCCCCTTCACCGTCGCGAGCATGGCGAAGTCGCGCTGACACGCGTAGCGCAGGGGCCCTACAAGACTGGCGAGCGGATGGTTCACGCGTGAGTCACGTCCATCCATCCTACGGAACGGGGGTGACGTCTCCCAGAAAACGCGACCGGGGAAGCGAGCCAAGGCCCGCTCCCCCGTCGGCTGTCCTCATCTGTTCCCGTCGGACGGCGGACTCAGCCCTCGCCAGCCGGGGCTTCGTCCTGGGGATCCTCGAAGCGGATCTTCTGGATCTCCAGCTCGCGGGTGCCACCGGGGCTCTGCACCGTGGCGATGTCCCCCACGCGCTTGCCGATGAGCGCCTGGGCCACCGGCGCCGTCACGGCGAGCCAGCGCTTCTTCAGGTCCGCCTCCATCTCCCCGACGATGCGGTAGGTGACGGGCTTCTCCGTCTCCGTGTCCAGCAGGTCCACGGTCGCCCCGAAGACGACCCTGTCACCGCCCAGCTTGCTGATGTCGATGACCTCCGCGCGCGCAATCCAGTCGTTGAGGGTCAGGATGCGGCCCTCGATGTGGGACTGCTTCTCCTTCGCCGCGTGGTACTCCGCGTTCTCGCGCAGGTCCCCGTGGGCGCGGGCGACCTCGATCTCCCGCGAGATCTTCCCTCGCTCGACGGACTGCAGGTGCTTGAGCTCCGACTTGAGCTTGCGCAGCCCGGAGGGGGTCATCGGGATGTTGTCGCTCCCGCTAGCCATCGACACAGCTCCTTCCACCACTCCCAGGTTCACGAAAAAGTCGAGGGCCGGCGCTCCTCGCGGAGCCCGGCCCCCTCCATGAAGGTCCCAATGTAGGGAACCCATGACATGCAGGTCAATGAAAGCCGTACAGGGACCCTCGCGGACGCTGGGCGCACGCGGGGTGAGCCGCTAGGCTGCCGTCCGTGCTGTCCGTCCAGGAATTGCGCGCGCTCGCCGCGTCACTGCCCGCCAGGGATTTCGAGCGCCAGCTGGGGCCCTTCGCCCTCATCCAGCGTCCGCCCTCGGAGGCCTCGGCCGCCGTGCTCGCGCCCACCCGCATGGCCGCGCCCGAGGACATCAGCCTGGGCATGATGACCCTCCTGTTCGAATTCGAACACCTGCGCGTCGCCACGCTCCCGCCCCTCCACGCCACGGACCGGCTGCGCATCGGCCGGCGCATGGACTGCGACGTGGTCATCGACGACGCGTCCGTCTCCAAGCTGCACGCCGAGCTGCGCTGGAACGAATCCCAGAATCGCTGCACGGTGCAGGACCTGGGCTCCACCAACGGCACGTTCCTCAACGCGGGCACCCTGGGCCTGCGCGAGGCGACGCTGCGCGACGGCGACATCCTCAGCTTCGGCAACGTGCAGTTCTGGTACCTGGAGGCCCGCACGCTGCACGAGCGCCTGAAGGCCGGCGAAGCCACGGGCCTGGGCTCGCGCAGCGGCTGAGCCTCCGCGGGTCTACCGTATCCTCGACAGGAGCAACGCCCCCATGACGCAGCCCGCGCGCGACGAGCGCGACTACTTCGAGCGCATCTACACCGTCGTCGAGGCCGTCCCCTCCGGCAAGGTGGCCACCTACGGCGACATCGCGACCATCGTCGGCGACGGCTGCGACGCGCGGGTGGTCGGCCATGCGTTGGGCGCGCTGGGTGCCCGCTCGGCCACGGTGCCCTGGCAGCGCATCATCAACCGCACGGGCGGCATCAGCCTGACGGGCCACGGACAGAAGGAGCTGCTCGAGGCGGAGGGCGTCGGGTTCGACGAGCGTGGCCAGGCGCGCATGGACCTGCACCACTGGTCCGGCCCGAGCGAGGACTGGGCGCGCGCCCGAGGCTTCCAGCCGTTGCCCGCACCGACGCCGAAGCCCGCCGCCGCGCAGCTCTCGTTGTTCTGACGAAGCGAAACCGTCCGTCGAGGGCTCGGCTCCCCGGCTGCTTGCCTGCGGGAATAGACGCGCGAAAGTCAGGCCCCAACCCCCGGGCCGGATTCCGCCATGTCGCTCGCGCTATTCCGCTGGAGTGCCGTTCTCCTCGCGTGCCTGTTCACGACCGCCGTCCTCGCGGCCGAGGCCCGGCCTCGTCGCAAGACGAAGGCCGCGAAGCTGGTCCACATCGACGGCGGCCACCGGCTTCACCGCGACGCGGCCTCGGCGCTCCAACGCATGACGTTGGACGCGGCGAAGCACGACGTTGCCTTACGGGTCACCAGCGGCTACCGCTCCCTGCCCGAGCAACGCGTCCTGTACGAGCAGTACCGCCGGGGTCGGGGCAACAAGGCGGCGCGGCCTGGACGCTCCAACCACCAGCGAGGGCTCGCGGTGGACCTGGTCATCGGCAAGCGCACATCGAAGCGATATCAATGGCTGGAGGCCAATGCCTGTCGCTTCGGCTTCCGCCGCACGGTGCCCTCCGAGCCGTGGCATTGGGAGTACCGCCCCAGCAGCACCTTCCCGCCCGTCGTCGGACACGACTGCACGGGCAAAGAGGTGAAGCGCCCCAAGCCGACGCCTGAGCCCGTGGCCCGTCAGGACGCGAGCTGACCCTGGGTCGCGGGGGCCGCACCTCCCCAGCGCAAAGGCTTCCACGCTAGGCTGGCCGACAGGTCCCGACACATGGCGCCCCGGTGACACCCGGACGTCACGAAGACGTCACGGGACCGGGCTGTCACGTGCGCCCGACGGCGTTTCATCAGGGGGCGAACCAACCGTGGGAGGGCGCAACGATGGACCCCTTGAACCTGTCGGGCCCGGATTTCCTCGCGCTGTACGTCCTGTCGGCCATGAGCGCCCTGGCGCTCGGACTCCTTTTGCGCTGGATGCTGCGCACGCCCGGAGGCAGCCCGGACGTGTTGCCGCAGAAGCTGGACCCGTACGAGCTCGCGATGCTCTCCGGCCCCAAGGCCGTGGCGCACACGGCCCTGGCCAGGCTGCTCCACGAGAAGGCCCTGGTCATGGACGGCACGAGCCTGACGACGACGGGCAAGCGGTCCGACTTCGCGTCCCCTTTCGAGCGGCTCGTCTACGCCGCGGTCCATGAGTCGAAGAAGAGCAACGCGGAGCTGGTCGCCAGCATCGAGCCCGCCCTGGAGCGGCTCAAGCATCCCTTGCAACAGCGCGGCTGGCTGGTCGACGAAGGACAGGCCACGCGGGCCCGGTGGATGCCGATGCTGCCGCTGCTCGGTGTCCTCCTGCTGGGGCTCGCGAAGATCAACGTGGGCCTGGAGCGCGAGAGGCCCGTGGCCTTCCTGGGCTTCCTCTGCTTCGTCACGGTGGTCACCCTCTTCTTCCTCGCGAAGCCTGTGTGGACCAGCCGCCGGGGCTCGGCGCTGCTCCATGCGCTGCGCTGGAATCAGCAGCCGCTGAAGACGTCCATCATGAGCACGGAGAACTCCCAGGTGATGAACAGCCAGGACCTGGGCGTGGCGGTCGCGCTCTTCGGCCTGGGCGCGGTGGCGATGACCGACTTCGAGCTGATGCGCCGGCACATCGACCCCTCGGGTTCATCCTTCGGCGGCGTGAGCGGCTCGAGCGGCTGCAGCGGCTCCAGCAGCTGCAGCAGCGGTGGCGACGGAGGCGACGGAGGCGGTGGTGGGGGTTGCGGCGGCTGCGGTGGAGGTGGCGATTGACGGTGCCCGGTCTTCGGGGAGTCGGCATCGGGTGGCGACGCGAGCTGGCGCTCTTCATCGACCGACGACCCGGACTCGGCTTCGTGGAGGTGCTCGCCGAGCACCTCTCGCCGAAGGGCCCCATCCCCGAGCCGCTCCTACGGCTGCGCGAGCGCGGTGTCCCGGTGGTGCTGCACGCGGTCTCGCTGGGGTTGGGCTCCGCGGAGCCGCCCGACCCGCGGCGGTTGGAGTGGCTGGCGGGACTGGCGGAGCGACTGGGCGCGGTGTGTGTCAGCGAGCACCTCGCGTTCGTCCGCGCGGGGGGGCTCGAGTCGGGGCACCTGCTGCCGGTGCAGCGCTCCGAGGAGGCGCTGGAGGTGCTGACCGAGAACATCCGGATGGCCGAGGCCGCGCTACCCGTGCCGCTCGCGCTGGAGAACGTGGCCTCCCTGTTCGAGTGGCCCGACGCGGCCTTCACGGAAGCGGACCTGCTGCGCGGTGTGCTGGAGCGGACCGGGGCTTCGCTGCTGCTGGACGTGGCCAACCTCCACGCCCACGTGCTCAATCACGGAACGGATGCGGACGCGGTGCTCGCGGCCGTGCCTCGCGAGCGACTGGCCTATGTACACGTGGCCGGAGGTGTCCAGCGCGGCGGGCTGTATCACGACACACATGCGCATCCGCTCCCCTCGGGGCCCCTCGCCTTGCTGGAGCGACTGACCGCGCGACTGGGGTCCGTCCCCGTGATGCTCGAGCGCGACGACCGCTTCCCTCCCGAGGCGGAGCTCACCGCGGAGCTGTCCGCGATGGAGCAGGCGCTCCTGCGCGGCACGGAGCGACATGAGGGCATGGCATGAGCGCCCGTGAGCGACAGGCCCGCGCCCAGGCGGAGCTCGTGCGCGCGCTCGGAGTCGGCGCGCCGGTTCCACCAGGGTTCGACGAGGCCCGCGTGCTCGCGGCCGCGCAGTCCCTGATGAACAAGCGCCGTCGGGGCGTGGAGCGTGCCTGGCCCTTGCTGGCCTCCGCGCTCGGTCCCGACTTCGCGCCGCGCTTCGAGCAATGGGCCCGGTCCAATCCCATGTCCGTGGAGCCCGACTCGCGCGTGGAGGGACGGCGCTTCGCCCAGGCCCTGCGCGATGAGGGCCGACTGCCGGGCACCCTGTCCAGGGAGCTGCTCGACTTCGACGCGAGCTGGCGCGTGACACCCTCGGGCGAGCTGGTGCGACGCTGGGGCATCGTGCTCGTGGGCCAGCGTCACGACACGACGCGGCGGCGCCAGTGGGCCCTGCGACTGCCCGGTGGGCGCGTGCTCCGCTGGTCCCCGGAACCCCACCCCTAGGGACCCACGGCCCCACCGGGGCCGACGCCCCCAGGGGGGAATGATTCCGGAGCCCATCTCGACTACCCTTGCGCCCTCACCTGAGCCGAGGGGGCGCATGCTCGTCGTGCCATCCATGTTGGATGCGGTCACCGTTCACGCGGAGGGGGCGCTTTGCACGCGCATCGCCACCCTCCAACTGGTGGAGGACCGCGTCCCCAATGAAATCCAGCTCAACGGACTTCCCCTCTCGCTGCGCACCGGGACGCTCCGGGCCGCGGTGCGACAGGGCCCGCCCGGCCTCACCATCCGCGCCATCCGGCCCACCTTCGACGTCCAGCTCCCTCCCGAGGTCGACGTCCCCCAGGAGCACCGCGCCCTGGAGGAAGCCCTCTCGCGCGTCTCCGATGTGACGGCGCGCCTGGAGGTCACCCGGCGAGAGCTGCAGGCCGTGGGCAAGCTCAAGCCCACCTTCCCGCCGCAGAAGAAGGCCCGCTACACGCCCCACCAGACACCGCTCGCCTCGCTGCTGGCGCTCACGTCCTTCGTGGACACGGAGCTGGCCACGCTGAACGCGCGGCAGCTCGATTTGGAGCGGGAGCTGCGCGACGCGGAGAACGACGTCCGCCTGCGACGCCAGCGCCTGCACGAGGCCTCCTCGTCCGTCCGCGGCGAGCGCGCCCGCGTGTACCGCGCCGCGGTGCTCACGCTGTCTGGAAACCCCTGGCCCCGCGAGACACCCGCGCTCATCGCGCTGGAGTACGCCGTGCCCGGCGCGCTCTGGGTGCCCACCTACGACTTGCGGCTGCCTCGCACGCTGGAGGAAGGCACGCTGCGCATGCGGGCCACCGTCAGCCAGAACACCGGCGAGGACTGGACCGGCGTGAAGTTGTCCGTGTCCACCGCGGCCCTGGACCGCAGGGCCGAGGTCCCCGAGCTCAAGGCGCTGCGCATCGGCCGCCGCCAGCCGCCACCGCCGCGCTCGGGCTGGCGTGAGCCGCCACCGGGGCTCGACGAGCTGTTCGCGGGGTATGACGCTCGTCGCGCTCCGGCGCTCACCAAGCCGAGGCCGCCGCCGATGGAGCCGCCCCCTCCGCCCCCCGCGCCCGCGCCGTACCGCGCGGACGACGAGATTACCGGGTCAGGAATGGAGAGGCTCCGCAGCGTGCCCGGAAGCGCCGTGCGCTCCGCGCCATCATCGGCGCCGAAGGCCAAGCGTCTCATGGCGCCCTCCGCTCCGCCTCCCCGCCCCTCCGCGGCGCCCCAGCAAGAGGGGGCGCGCTCGCGCTCGCGGGGCTCCTTCGCCAGGAACCAGGCGCCGACGGAGGAAGAGGTCCTGGCCGAGGCGCCGGGTGACGACGACGACATGCCGATGGCCTCGCTGGACCTCGCCGACGTCGACGGGGCCATGGGAGGTGGAGGCGCGAGCGTGGACCGCCTCTCCGCGGCGCCGCGCCTGGAGCCCTCCGACAGCCTGCTGGACTACGACCGGCTCACGCTGGCCGCCGCAGATGACCTGGAGGGCCGAGGTCGACTGCGCTCGCGTCCCACCCACGTCACGCGGGAGCTCATCGCCCTGCAGGCCATGCAGATTCAAGTGAACGTCCTCTCGTTCATCGCCGTGAGCGAGCAGCAGGTGGCGAGCCTCCGGCATCTGCCCCTGCCCACGTGGTCCGTGCCGCCGCGCGAGTCGGCGATGCACTTCGACGCGAAGTTCGACCTGGAGTCGCGGGTCGACGTGCCCTCGGACTCGGCCTGGCACACGTTGCCGGTGTTGTCGGTGCCCGTGGGCCTGTCCGCCGAGTACGTCATCGTCCCCTCCGTGGAGCCGAAGGCCTTCCGCACGGTGCGCGTGGAGAACCGGACGCCCTACCCGCTGCTCGCCGGCCCCGTGGACGTCACGCTCGGCGACGAGTTCCTGATGACCTCGCCCCTGCCCACCATGCCCCCGGGAGCCACCCAGCGCCTGGGGCTGGGCGTGGAGGAGTCCATCAAGGTCGCGCGCAACACGCGCTTCGACGAGGCCACCGGCGGCATCTTCGGCGGCGCGACGATGCTCACGCACCACGTGTCGGTGGAGCTGGCCAACCGGCTCGCCAATCGCATCCTCGTGGAGGTCTGCGAGCGTGTGCCCGCCGTGCCGACCGGCTACGAGAAGGACATCAAGGTGGACGAGACGGAGACGGCGCCACCCTGGCAGAAGCGCACGCCGCTCCCGGGCGAGACACCCGTGGAAGGCGAGCGGGCCTGGCGCGTGGTGCTCCAGCCCGGTGAGGCGCAGACCCTGAAGGCGACGTGGACCGTGAAGATTCCCGCCAGCAAGATGCTGGGCGGCGGAAACCGGAGGACCTGATGAGCACGCCCCTCACCCTGCCGGTGGTCAAGGTCACCGTCCTGGAAGATCGCGCGCTCGTCGAGCGTCGCGGCGAAGTCCCGTTGGTCCCCGGAGCGCAGCGGCTGGTCATCGCCGGCCTGTCGCCGCTGGCGGTGGACCGCTCGCTCCAGGCGAAGCTCGCCGGAGGCACCGTGTCCCAGGCCCGCGTGCGCCGCGTGACGCGCGCCCAGCCCCCGGAGGCGCTGCGCGAGCACGCCACGGAGCTGAGCCGCCGCGTCGCGGACCTGGAACGCCTGGAGCGTCAGGCCCGCGCGGACCGGGAGCGGCTGAACACGCGCCACGGCCTGCTCACCGCGGCCCACGCGGACGTGTACCGCGCCATCTCCGAGCAGTCCGGTGGAGGCGTCGCGCAGCCCGACACGTGGAAGCAGCAGCTCGACAGCGTGCGCGAGGCGCTGGAGGCCGTGGACTCGGCCCGGCGGCTGGCGGCCGTGGAGGAGCAGCGCCTGCAACAGCAGCTCGCGCAGGCCCGCGGCGCGCTGTCGAATACGCAGAAGCCCGAGACGAAGCTGGACGTGCACGCCGAGCTCGAGGTGGGCCACCCCGCGGGCGGCACGGCGCTGTTGTCCATCACCTACCTGGTGCCCTGCGCCGCGTGGCGCCCCGCGTACCGCGCGACGCTGGAGCCGGCCCAGGGTACCCAGGGCCCGACGGTGCGGCTGGAGTGCGAGGCCGTGGTGTGGCAGCGCACCGAGGAGGAGTGGAAGGACGTGGAGCTGGCGCTGTCCACGGCGCGTCCCACGCTGGGCGCGGCGCCGCCGCGGCTGGAGACGGACTGGCTCTTCCTGCGCGACAAGACGGAGCGCGAGAAGCAGGTGGTGGACGTGTCGGTGCGCGAGGAGGTCATCCAGAACACGGGCGAGGGGGCCGGCGCGCGACGCGACGAGGGCCTTCCGGGCATGGATGACGGCGGCGAGGCGCTGTCCCTCACCGCGCCCCACCGCGCCAACATCCCCGCGGACGGAGAGCCGCACCGCATCCCCCTGTTCCAGTTCACCGCGCCCGCCGCGTCGGAGCTGGTGGTGTGCCCGGAGCTGTCGCCGCTGGTGCACCGCGTGGCGAGGTTCGACAACGTGGGCCCGTCCGTGTTGCTGGCGGGGCCGGTGGACCTGGTGCGGACCAGCGGCTACGTGGGGCGCTCGCAGCTGCGCTTCACGGGCAAGGGTGAGCGCGTGCGCCTGGGCTTCGGCAGCGAGGACTCGCTGCGCGTCGCCCGGATGACGGACATCCAGGAGGAGACGAGCCGGCTCACGGGGCGCAAGCAGAAGACGCACCACGTGAAGATGTTCCTCTCCAACATGAGCGCCCAGCCCGCGGCGGTGGCGCTGGAGGAGCGCATCCCCGTCTCGGAGGTGGAGTCGGTGGAGGTGACGCTCCAGAAGGACACCACCCGCCCCGCGCCCACGAAGGTGAGCGCGGAGGGCATCGCCCGCTTCGAGCTGACGGCGCCGCCGCGCTCGCAGCAGGAGTTGACGTTGGTCTACACGGTGAGCAGCGCCGCGAAGGTGGCGGGGCTCTAGAGGTCCATCATGCGCACGTCCCTGTATGCACTCGGGTGGCTCATGGCGTGGGGGCCGGTGTCCCCGGCCTTCGCCGACACGCCGCCTCCTCCACCGGCGCCCGAGCAGGAGCGGCGCATCCCCCAGGTCGCCGTCGATGTGGGCGGCGGCTGGGGGCGGATGCAGCATCCGACCACGGACATCCCCGGGCTGAGGAACGAGGTGCGCACCGTGGGCGCCCGCGCCAACGCGGTGCGCCTTGCGGGCGGCATCCACTTCAACATGGTGCGCGGCTCCGGCCGGACGGACTGGTGGTGGACCAATGGCGTGGACTGGTACCTGCTGGGTGACGACGTCCAGGTCCTGGCGCTGCGGCCGGGCCTGGAGAAGCGCCTGTCGCTCACGGACTCGCTGAGCCTGGGCGTGAGCCTCTTCGGCGCCGCGTCGGAGGTGTCGCTCGCCACCGGCCGCATCTCCGCGAACATCCCCGGGACGGGCGGCGGAGACCCGGTCATCGACGGCCGGTACTTCCAGGCGCGCTCGCGCAAGTGGATCTTCGGCGGAGGCGCGGGCGCGGCGCTGCAGTACCAGCTCAACCGCTGGTTCCACACGCGGATGCAGGTCGGCTACACGCAGTTCGTGTCGCAGGCGAAGAACTTCCAGGTGAGCCCGGTGAAGGGCCCGGACAGCTTCTCCGTCTCGCTCAGCGGCCCGTGGGCCGCGGCCTACGTGGGCGTGGGACTCTGACGCGGGCCCGTGTCCGTCAGTGCTGGACGACGGACACGTAGGCGCCGTAGCGCGTCTGGATTTCGGAGACGTACTTCACGGGCTCCGAGCCCCGGCAGTAGCCGTGCCGCGCGCGGCGGTAGTGCTTGGGCTTCTCCAAGAGGAGCATGGCCTTCTCCACGTTGCCGAACCAGCGGTTGGGGTCCAGGCCCTGCTCCTGCGCGAGCCGGCGCGCGTCCAGCACGTGGCCCAGGCCCGCGTTGTAGGAGGCCAGGGCGAAGCGCAGGCGCTGCTTGAAGGGAATCTCCGGGGCGATGCGGCCGAGGAGCTGGTGCATGTACTTCACGCCCGCGTGGATGCCCTGGTCGGGGTCCTCGAGCTTGCGGAAGCCCAGCTCGCGGCCCGTGGCGGGCATGACCTGGAAGAGGCCCTGCGCGCCCACCCAGCTTCGCGCCGTGGGGTCGAAGCGGCTCTCCTGGAACATCTGCGCCACCATCAATCGCCAGTCCATGCCGTAGCGCGAGGAGTACGAGCGCACCAGCAGGTCGTAGGGGGAGATGGTGCCCGCGGCCACGGCCGCCTCGGTGGTCGCGGGGGCCTCGGCGCGGCGTCCCTCGAAGTAGCGGCGGCGGGCCAGGTTGTACTCGGTGCCGCGGTAGGTCTTCTGCACGAAGCCGTCGAGGAAGGCGCGCAGCTTCACGCTTCCCGGGCGCACGGCGAAGGCGATGCCGTGGTGTCCGTCCTTGCCCGCGGGCTCGCCCTGCCCCGGCACCGTCAGCGCGGCCTCCACGTCCTCGCGATAGACGCGCTCGGCGGCGAGGATGTGGCTGTCCGTGACGGTGAAGGGAATCTCGCCGCGCGCCACGCGGTCGATGAGCGTCTCCGTGTCCTGGTCCTCGGGCTCCTCGACCACGGTGAACCCGTGTTGGGTCGCGAGGCTGCTCAAGTGGGCGAAGTGGCTGGACGTGCGACGCACGTGGATGGACTGGCCCTTCAGGTCCGCGAGGGACGCGGGACGGGGCGCGCCGACGCGCTGCACGAGGACCTCCTCCACGAAGAGATACGGGCGACTGAAGGCGACCTCGCGCTGCCGCTCGGGCGTGACGGTGAGCGCGGCGGCGATGACGTCTCCCCGGCCCTCCTTGAGCCACGTGAGCAGCTCCTCGTACGTGTCCGGGACGACGACCTCCAGGCGCACCTTGAGCGCGTCCGCGGCGAGCTTCGCCATCTGGTAGTCGAAGCCCGCCTGTTCGCCGCGGTGGAGGAAGTAGGTGACGGGGCTGTTGCGGGTGAGCACACGGAGCACGCCGCGCTTGCGGATGCCGTCGAGGTCTCCGGTGAAGCGCTGCTCGCGATGGTCGGTGAGGGCGCGCTCGACGAGGAAGGCGTCCAGCGCGGTGCGCAGCATCGGGTTCTCCAGCCGCACGGCCCAGGCGAGCGCGCGCTTCTCCGCGACGGGGAAGAGCGCCTCGACGTCCGGATTGTACGTCTGGATGGCGGCCAGCAGGTGGCTATCGACGACGGTGAGGGGCAGCTCTCCGCGCGAGACCTTCCACACGAGTTCCTCGGAGTCGAGGCTCTCGGGCTCGGGGTGGACGGTGAGGCCCGGGGCCTTGGCTTTCGCGAGCGCGGCGAGGGACGCGGCGAAGGTGGAGCTGGCGCGCACGTGCACGGCGCGGCCCGCGAGGTCCTCGGGCTTGCGCGGCAGGTCCGTGGCGCCCTTCTTGCCGACGAGCACCTCGTTCACCAGGGCGATGGGACGGGTGAAGGACAGCTCGCGGGAGCGCTCCGGCGTGACGGTGAGGTCGGCGGCGATGATGTCTCCGCGTCCCTCCTTCAGCAGGGGGATGAGCTGGTCGAAGCGCTCCACGGCGATGAGCTCGACGGACAGGCCGTGCTTCTCGGCGAAGCGCTCGAGCAGCTCGCGGTCCTGTGAGCGGGGCGTGCCCTGGCGAGGCAGGGAGCTCTCGTCGGTGGTCTCCACGAGGATGCGCAGGACGCCGCGCTTGCGGAGGGCCGGGAGGTCACCGGTGAACGGGGGCTCGGGAGGCTTCGCGGGCTCGGCGTCGGGCGGCGCGGCTTCGGCGACGAGCGGCAGGGGTGTCTCGGGGAACGGCAGGTCTTCGGGCTCCGTGACGACGGGCGTGGCCACGGGCGCCACCGGCGTGGGAGCGGGAGGCTCCTGCTTGCAGGCGACGACACATACGAGCAGCGCGGCGACGAACCAACGAGACGACACCATGGGTGCTTCCCCCTCCTCGGAGCCATGTCCGGATGCGTGGACACGCTCCCCTCGCCTCCCCTCTACCCGAGGTGATGGGGTGAACGCACGTGGCCGCGCGAAGACACACACGGAGGGTTCCCGGCCCTGGGGCCCTACCTCACGCGAGGTGATGGTGGACGCACTTCGCCTCCTGAGACACGCACGCGGAGGAGCTCCGGACCTGGGACCTACTTCACGCGAGGTGACGAGGTGAACGCACGTGGCACCTGAGACACGCACGCGGATGACTTCCGGACCTTGTGCCCCACCTCACCCGGAGTACGGACGCGGATCGATGTACCGTGGAGGGTGACATGAAGACGAAGAGCTCGCCGCCCGTGGCCCTGTTGCGAGGACGCAAGACGCTCCCGCTCATCGAGACATACTTCGAGCTGAACCACTTGAAGCAGCTCTTCCGTCAGGGCTGGCTGCGGGTGGGGATTCCGACCGAGCGCTGCGAGAGCGTGGCGGAGCACTCGCTCTTCGTGGCGCTGCTGTGCCTGTTCATCGCGGACAGCCACTTCCCGGAGGCGGACGCGGGTCGCGCGGTGCGCATCGCGCTGCTGCATGATCTGGGTGAGGCGTACGTGGGAGACCTGACGCCGCACGACGGCGTGGGCCGAGAGGACAAGCACGCGCGAGAGCGGCGGGCCATGGAGCAGCTCGTGGGGAAGCTGCCGCGCGGCGCGGAGTACCTGGCGCTCTGGGACGAGTACGAACAGGGCACGTCGTTCGAGGCGCGGCTCGTGCGGCAGGTGGACCGACTGGAGATGGGGCTGCAGGCCTGCGTCTACGAGCACCAGGGCGCGGGAGACCTGTCCGAGTTCTTCGCGTCGGTGGAGAAGGTGCTGGAGGCGCCTGAGCTGCGCGCGGTGCTCGCGGAGCTGGAGGCACTGCGGCCGGACTGAGCTGTTCAGCGCGACAGCCCGGCGCTCAACCGAACCAGCGACCCGACTCGGGCGCGAAGATGCGGACGCGCTCCGCGAGCGTGGGCGGCAACCGCTCACGAACGAGGGCGTGCACCTCCTGCGGGCCGAGCGCCTGACTGAAGTGCATGAGCACGAGGGCCTCGTTGCGGAAGCGGTCAGCCTGGGCGAGGAGCTCGTCGAGGTGGAGGTGCGCGCGATCTCGCGCGTCCTGCACGGATCGCTTCGGGTCGACGAAAGTGCACTCGATGACGAGCACGCGCGAGTCGAACAAGGTCGGCTCCGTCTCGAGGATGCGCGAGAGCGTGTCCGTCGCGTACGCGAGTTCCAGGTGGTCCACCTGGGTGAAGAGGTCCTCACCGGCCTTGCGACGCTGGGCGATCTCCTGCGGCGGCAGCGCGAGGAACTCGGGGCGGAGCTTCGTCGCGCGGCGGAAGAACTGATAGCCGAGCGAGGGCACGGGGTGATGCGTGCGAAAGGCGCGCACGTGGAGCCCCTGCCCGAGGGGCTGCACATCTCCGTGCCGCATGGGGACGGTGGTCACCTCCATCGACGTGTGATGGAGCCGGGAGAGGACCTGGAGGGCCTCGTGGACGGGCGCCTCGATTTCGGCGGGGATGAAGAGCTGCGGAGCGCCCTTCCCCATCAACCGCCGGATGCCGAGCAGTGCCCCGAGCGCGCTGGCGTGGTCCGGGTGCGCGTGGCTGAGGAAGATGCGGTCGCACCCGGCGAACGAGCGGATGGGGATGCCGACGTCGAGCACCACGTCCAGCTCGGGCACCTGGAGGGAGGTGTAGACACCGCCGACGGAGATGCCTCGGACGGTATAGGGACCTGCCTGGACCTCGGTGATCATCGCCGTCGCTTATCGCGCGACTCGTGTCACGTCGCAACCCGGGGCACGTGGGCCCCGGGCATGACGCGCGTGCTCAGGTGTCGAAGCGGAAGGTCGTCTCGACGCACGAGGCCCGCTGGCCGAAGCGCTGACAGAACGCGGTGAGCGCCGCGTAGGGGGTGGTGTCCAGCACCTCGCGGAACGACAGGTGCATCACGAGGCAATAGAGGGAGACTTCGAGGAAGCTCACGCTCCGCTCCGAAGGGAGCTCGGCGAGGGCGGCGTCCACGTTCTGCTCCAGCCACGCCATCATGTTGAGCAGGCTCGTGCGCAGCTTGTCATGGTGAGCCCCGGACTGGGCCCCGCCCCCCACCCTGGACATGACGATGGTCACCTCCGTGGCCATGGTCTGGAGGACCAGCTCCTGCAAGTTGGCGGACAGGGACTCGGTCAGGTCCTCGGGCCACAGCACGCGGGCCTTGTTGGTGGAGTGGCGCCGCAGCTCGCGACAGACATTGAGCGTACCGAACCACGAGCCTCGGGCCGTGCGCAGCACGGGAATCTTGAGCGCGGGATTGCCGCCGTAATCCTGGAGATTGGGCGACATGATGTCCCGCAGGATGTGGAAGTCGTAGGCGACGCCCAGCTCCGCCGCGAAGATGCGCGCGATGCGGGTGAAGTGAGAGCTCGAGCGGCCAATCAAGATGGGCCGGGTGAGGTCTTCATTCGCGACAGTCATCGGTGTTCCCCCGTCAGGGTTTGACGGAGGTCACCGTAGGCGCTCCCTTCCCCGGGTACAACGCGCGGAGGGCTCGACTTCGCGCTGTACCGATGCGGGCCCGTCGAAGCTGTGCTCCTCGACGAGCCCCCAAAGCCTCACTCTGTGTCGGAAGGAATCCGGAGCGCGGACCGCACCTCGGCGGTGGAGCGTCCGGCCCAGTGGCGACGATGGTTCTCTCCCGTCGTGAAGCTGCGAGTGGCCATCCGGTCGACGTAGAGCGTGCCGTCGAGGTGGTCCAGCTCGTGCTGGAGGATGCGGGCGTACCAGCCCGTGGCGCGAATCGTCACGGGGCGGCCCTGCTCGTCCAGCGCCTCCACGCGCACGCCGCGCGCTCGGGCCACGAGCGCCGCGAAGCCGGTCACGCTGAGGCAGCCCTCATGGAACTCGGCGGGGGTCGCGTCCTCCACCGTCAGCTTCGGGTTGATGAGCACATGGAAGGGCACGGGCTGCCGCTCGCGCGCCGAGAGGTCCGCGGGAGCCACGCCGGCCTGGTACTCCGCGCGGTCCTCGATGACGACCAGCCGAAGGCCCACGCCGACCTGAGGCGCCGCGAGCCCCACGCCCGGGGCATCTCGCATCGTGTCCCGCATCAACACGATGAGCCGCTGAATCTCCGGACTGACAATCTCCTCGGGCGTCAGGTCTCGCGCCTGTTGACGCAGCACCGGCTCTCCCGCCTGGACGATCTTGAGCACCATGCGGCGAGCGTAGCAGGCGACCTGGAGTCCCCCGCCGTCGAAAAGCGGCGGCCCGTTGCCCGGGATGACCGGGCGTTCATGCGTCCGACATCGCACATCGTGGGAGCACCCGAGGCACAGGCATATGCAATCCCGTGGCGAGGCAAGATCGAGGTCATCGACCTGAGCGACCGCGCTTCGTCTATCAGGCCAAGCTGTTCGGCCCCATTGGCCCGGCTCACGAGCAGAGGTTAGGCTGCGGCTCCATGGCTCGTCGCAAGAAGGCCGATGAGATTGCCGCGCGTGTCCGCAACCT
Organism: Myxococcus fulvus; assembly: GCF_900111765.1. The sequence goes on along the minus strand of NZ_FOIB01000003.1, from coordinate 155,431 downwards.
GATTGCGATGGACGCGGCTGGAATCATGCGCCGGTTGGAAGCACGGCGTGACGAGATGTTCGCGCTGTTCTCGCGCCTGCGCAGCCGAGGGCCGCTGCTGGAGACCATCGCCTCGCGATACGCGGAGGGGGCCTTCGAGCAGCTCATCCACCTGCCCGAGCAGGAGCAGGCGGTGGTGGACCGGTACTACACGCACCTGGACGAGCTGCGCTGGTACTTCACGTACACCGAGGACATGCCCGGCACGGCGCAGGTGAACTTCATCAAGCTGCACAAGCGGCTGGAGGAGTCCTACCGGGTGCTGGTGGTGACGCTCGGACCGCCGGTCTCGGCCGATGGTGCCCGCGTCGTGGACGCGGAGGTCCTGCGTCGTGAGGACAAAGGAGACACAGCGGCGAAGACGCTGACGAGGGCCATGCCGCCCCGCCAGCGCCGCGCATCACCGAGCTGAGCCCGTGAGTCAGGCCACGTGAGCCTGGAGTGACTCGGGGGCGACTGGAGCGGTCTCCGCGCCCTCGCGAGGGGTGAGCTTGCGCATGGAGCGCTTGCCCACGACGACGTCCACCATCTTCCGGACGCGGGTCCAGACACTCTCCTGGACGTAGGGGATGCCGTACTTCTGGCAAAGGGCGAGGACCTTGGGCTGGGCCTCGCGGTATTTGAGCATCGGCAGGTCGGGCCAGATGTGGTGTTCGATCTGGTAGTTCAGCCAGAGGTGGGCGAAGTCGTTGAGGTCACCGCCGGTGCGGTAGTTCGCGCTGCCGATGACCTGTTGGACGTAGCGCTCGCCCTTGTTCGCGGGGGACGTGTCGAAGCGGTACAGGTCCTCGCCGGTGTGGTTGGGGCCAACGACGAGGAACGTGTGGACGCTGGTGAGCACATCCGCCATCAGCGAGTTGCAGAACGCGCTGAACGCCGCCCAGGGACCGATGATGAGGAACAGGGCCGGGAAGAGGACGAACTGGACGGCGGCGTACGGGAGGTAGCAGCGAAGTAGCAGCTCCTTCCACTCGGCGCCGGAGAGCGAGCCGCCATCACGACGGCCCTTGCGGCGCAGGGCGCTGAGCGTCTCGGGGGCGTAGTACGAGGCGCGCCAGGTGAGGGCCAGGAGCGTGAGCTGGACGTAGCGCAGGAACAGGGGTCGGGCCGGGTTGCGCAGCGTGCCCTCCGCGTTGCGCTCGAGGAGGTCGGGGTCCGACTCCTCACCGGTGTACGAGTGGTGGAGCACGTTGTGCTCGAACACCCAGGCATCTGGGAGCATCCAGTCGAGCCAATCGAGGTAGCGACGAGCGCCCTTGGCGAAGCCCTTGCCGGTGCGGGACGCGGGGAGCCCGGGGACGCGGTCATAGCCGCGGTGTCCCACGTGGTGCATGAGGAGCCAGCGCGTCGAGCGGCCCACGCTGAGCGCGGCGGCGCTGAACGGGTTCGGGGCGATCCAGCAGGTGGCGATGCCCAGCAGCGTGCCGATGCGGCCCCAGCGCTCGATCTTCCGGAGGTGCTTGGCGTCCGCCTCGCCCAGATTGGCGTCGAGCTCCGCGCGCAGTGCCTTCAGGTCCCGGTGGAAGCCCTCCACGTCCACGGAGGCAATGTTGAACGCGGGGGGCAGAGACGACGACATGCGTGAAGCTCCTCGGGGGGAGGATGTAGGTCCAGGGGCGGAAGCAGCGCGTCAAGGGTAGCCGCCCAGGCGTGGGACGGGAAGCGCTTCTGTCCGGCGACGAAGGCAGAACACACCGCGAGCGAACCCAATGCCAGATGCAATACCACCGCGGTCGTATGGACAACGCGTAACGCAGGGTCAGCGCCGACCTTGACCAAGCAGCGAACACCGCGAGGCACTTGAGGCATCCACGCAGTGCGTTGGCGTACAATAGATGCGGTGGTTCGCAGCACAAGCCATGGGAAAGGATATGGACCTCAGGGAAGTTTAGGACTTTCGTCCGCACAGAACCGTGATGCCCCAACTCAGGGACAATCTGAAGACATCGACACGCCCCAAACACAACAAGAAAGTCCCATCCAAACAAAACACCCGTCCCAACCAGGAAGACAATCATCCCACGACAACACCAAGCAGAACCACACCACAAGGACACCCAATGTCTCCAACAATCACCACCTCCCAGCGCATGCGCCGTCTTCTAGTCGTCGCCCTCACACTACACCCACTGTGCGCTCTAGCCATGGACTGCAAAGAAAACCTACCAACCAACACAACAATCCCCCCAGACATTGAACATCCATACACACAACGAGGAGATCGCTGTGAAGGCACCTATGCACCAGGAACCTCACAGGCATTGGACGCACGAATATCTCTCATTGGGGTTGTGCCAGAGCTTACTGAGACCATTCCTCAGACCAAGAACCTACTCCTTCAGTGGGCCTGCGGCGAAGCACATGTACGAGCCGTGGCAACGCATGAACTAGCCTATCGAATGGATACACAGACCACGCCTCCATTCAATTGGACCACCGAACTCCTGGCAAAATCAGACATCCCCATACACCAAATCGCAGTCATCGCCATTGCCACCCAAAATGGCACCAAAATATTCTGCCCAGTCCGCATAACCAAGACTCAAAGCAGTGCCACGCCACCCGATCCAATTCGGCTCAGATTTCACTCCGAAGAACCCCTAAGAGAAATCAGAGCAACCCTCCTTATCGACAAAAGCACCACCCTCACGCTCGAATCAACCAATCAAACGACGATAACAAAGGCTTTCTTCGTAAAAATCCCTCGAGGACAAATTCCAATCGGAAAGCACGCCACACTTCGCATTCGCGCCCTCATTCCAGATGGACACGAGGGCACCCCCACGTCCGAGGATTTTCATCTCGGTCCCGACATGTGATGGAGTTTCTGTGTCCTCAGCTAGCGACCAAAATTCAGTCACCCAAGCGAAAGCATCGCTACAAACGGCACTGTCCACCAATGCCAAGCCAGCAGAAATAGCCCGCCTCCTGACAAAGCTAGATGCAGCAGAGAGAACCCAGCCACTCCCACAAAAAAACACCGTACTCGCTCTGGCACTACTCAGCAGTTCGGCGCTAATTGTACTTCTGGCAGCAGAAACACACCCAAGTACGGTCAGAATAGACGGAGACATCACATCAAGACGCCTGACACTTCAACTACATAGCGGCGGCCGAATACTCGGCGCCACTACCACATCCAACTTACGAATCGCGGCAACTCAAATCACCCCAATAGACTCCCTGCCCTCCGCTCTCGAGCCCAAGCGGCGCTATACAGAGGTCGCCATAAACACCTCAGAACCAAGCTCTCGAATTACGCTTGAAGCGGTGTCACTCGCTCCACTCACGACGATACACATGGAATCACAGCGAGGAAACCGCCTCAACATTGAGATTGAGCCGCAAAACAAGCAACCACCTCGCGGCCCCCTTCGAGTGACCACAACCGGACGGTCCACTATTGAACGCGTGAGCGAAACCGGCGACTCTCACCAAACCGAAACATCGGACGAAATATTCACCTTCGATCCAACAACAGGAGCCACAATCGAATTCACGCCACGCCAAAACACGCAAAGCCAGTGCTTGATCTGCGATCCCATCGAAGCAAGCCTACTTCAATTCATAGACAACACCCAAAACGGACCCGAACAATCATCAATCACTGCCGGCACCCTACGTCGCGACATAGGAGAGTCATTACTCCTCTCAGAGTTCGACTTCTTTGCCACAGAAAAAATTCACGCCTCCATAAGAAGCATCACCGTCCTGCCAAATGGCGACCTCAGAACGCGGTTCGTAGGAAATGTAACCAATGCCTCGTTCGGAAATCCGAACCATCGGCGCCCTGTTGCACTTTCATATCTAGACACCTGGATGGCAGACCGCTCACGGGCCGCCACGTACTCAGCCATTGTATTTCTCTTTGGGCTACTTGCCTCACTCCTACGATGGACAGGGGTAGATATCCATGGGAAATAATAATTCCACCATGACAACAAAAGCCCTCAATTCAATCACTACAACACTTCTCATATCCCTAACCATCCCCGCATCAACACCTTCTTCGCCACCAGCCACAACCGTCACTTTTCACGCAAAAGCGATAGATGGTGCGAGCGCCCACTTCATCTCCCTCAAAATTGGCGATGAAGACGGCGCAAGGGGCAGCGGATTTGTCATTGGCATAGAAGGGCACGATTTAATTATCGCAACTGCTGCCCACGTTATACTCGGCGACGAGAAGATAATGCCTCAGATTTTCCCGAGTGGGGATGTTGCCGCCCCTGTACCAGGAGAAGCATGCACTCTTCTTGCCTCAGGACATCCAACTATCGACGTAGCATTCCTGCGATGCCCTGGGCCAGAAGAACACGTAGCAACAATTGCTACCCGGACATTTGCACGCACATCAAGCATCACCGCACTAAACGCGGGCAGTGCACTGAACTTAATCGGCAGAGGGAAGTGGCGAAACTTACTCTCAGACTCCAACAACGCCCTCCTCAGCAAAGGGCAGCCCGGATCCGCCTTCCGCTTCTCTAGTGAAGCCGCAACAAGAGGATTCTCAGGAGGGCCAATTCTCGACAAGAACTGGAATATCGTTGGCCTCACAACAGGTCTAGATCCAACCAATGACGGCATTGGACTTGGAGTCAGAATTGAGGACGTACTCTCATTGGCAATTGCGCGTAAAGTCCCCGTAAACCTATCGAAAGCAATACTAACACACATAAACGAATTCACTGCATCCCCATCAGAGGTCAGGCTAGGCGCAAAATCTCAACTTCAGTGGAGAGCAAGTGGAGCCACTATCTGCAGCTTGAATGGGAAATCCGTCAAACCATCCGACTCACTCATTGCCCGGCCGACACAGTCAACAAGCTATCTATTGGTATGCTCAAACGAATCAAGCAGGGATGAAGCAAGTGTCACAATTGAGGTCGTCGCCAAAGACGACCCTCCATTCATCGAGCTTGAGGCATCAGCGAGCACTATTCGAAAAGGCGAGAGAGCAACGCTTCGATGGTCCTCAACCAACAGCACTCAATGTCGATTCAATGATGAGGAAAGCACTCGCAGTACAAGCGGAACGCGTCAAGTCTCACCTTCTGCCTCAGGAAAATACACGCTCCAATGCCGCGGACCAGGCGGAGAGTCGGCCAAAGACATCGACCTCATTGTCCTCTGCCCAGTTAAAATATCATCATTTAGGGCGACCCCCAATCCAAGCAACGGAGAGGAGACTGTCAATCTTTCTTGGGAGTCCTCCTGTGCAACCTCCTGCGCAATCAGCCCAGACATTGGCGACGTGGAGTCAACCGACACAATTGAAGTTGAGCCTCGACGAACAACTACCTATCGTATCGAGTGTTCTAGTGACACGGCGACCGACCGGGCCCAGGTACGGGTCCGCATTCAAAAATCGGAAATTGACACCCCACCCCTAAGGATCGTCAATTATTGCTGCACTATGCAGGGGCGGTTTGGTCCCGGGCAAATTCCTGGTCCACTGGGGGGGCAGTGTCTTTGGATATTCCCAAATGGCTACCGCCTTATAGGTATACTATGTGAGTAGTTCCCTGTCTCTCACGAATCAACTGCGCTGCGAGAGGCCGACCAGGAACTAGCTCCGGTAACCAGGGTGACACAAAGTTGCATTACCGAATGCACAGGACCACAGAATCCAGCCAGCCACCCCAGAAACACCACGGCCCCGCTCCCAAGTCAGGGAACGGGGCCGCGATTCACCTCAGGACCAACCGTCCTGAACCCTACCGGCGCGCCTTGCCCGGCACCGTGCTCGTAACGCCCAGGTACTCCTGCAGCGGCTTGACCTCCAGGTCCGCCCGCTTGAGCGACTCCAGCGCGCCCACCGCCATGCGCGCCGCCTGCACCGTCGTGTAGTACGGCACCGAGTGCATCAACGACTCACGGCGAATGGAGAAGCTGTCGGCAATCTCCTGCTTCCCGAAGGTGGTGTTGATGACCAGCACGATCTCCCCGTCGACGATCTTGTCGACGATGTTCGGCCGGCCCTCCTTCACCTTCTGCACCACCTGCGCCTCGATGCCCTTGGTCGCCAGGTACTTGTGCGTCCCCGCCGTCACGATGAGCGTGAACCCCATCGACCGCAGGCGCCGCGCCAGGTCCACCACCGCCGGCTTGTCATCGTCCTTCACGGAGATGAACACCTTGCCGCTCTTCGGCAGCTTCACCCCCGCCGCCAGCTGGCTCTTCGCGAAGGCCGACGCGTAGTCCTGCGCCAGCCCCATCACCTCGCCCGTCGACTTCATCTCGGGCCCGAGGATGACGTCCACCCCCGCGAAGCGCGCGAAGGGGAACACGCTCTCCTTCACCGCGACGTGGTTCATCTGAGGCTCCTGCGTCGCCCCCAGCTCCACCAGCGTCTTGCCCACCATGCACAGCGCGGCGATCTTCGCCATCGCCACACCCGTGGCCTTCGAGATGAACGGCACCGTGCGGCTCGCACGCGGGTTCACCTCCAGGATGTAGATGGTCTTCCCCTGGATGGCGAACTGCACGTTCATCAGCCCCACCACGCCTAGCTCCTGCGCCAGCGCAATGGCCTGGTCCTTCATCCGCTCCACCAGGTCCGGCGACAACGAGTGCGGCGGCAGCGTCGCCGCCGCGTCACCCGAGTGCACCCCGGCCTCCTGGATGTGCTCCAGCACCCCGCCAATCATCACCGCGCCCGTCCGGTCCGCCACCAGGTCCAGGTCCACCTCGATGGCGTCCTTCAGGAACCGGTCGATGAGCACCGGGTGCTCCGGCGATGCGCTCACCGCCTCGCGCATGTACCGCTCCAGGCTGCTCGCGTCGTACACCGTCTCCATCGCCCGCCCGCCCAGCACGTACGAGGGACGCACCATCACCGGATAGCCGATACGCTCGGCCACCTTGAACGCCTCCGCGTGGCTGCGCGCCACCCCGTTCTCCGGCTGCGTCAGCCCCAGCTTCTCGATGAGCGCGCTGAACCGCTCACGGTCCTCCGCACGGTCAATCGCGTCCGGCGGCGTCCCGAGAATCGGCAGGCCCGCCTTCTCCAGCGGCACCGAGATGCGCAGCGGCGTCTGCCCGCCGAACTGCACGATCGCCCCCACCGGCTTCTCGCGCTGCGACACCTCGAGCACGTCCTCAATCGTCAGCGGCTCGAAGTACAGCCGGTCCGACGTGTCGTAGTCCGTGGACACCGTCTCCGGGTTGCAGTTGACCATCACCGTCTCGTACCCGGCCTCGCGCAGCGCGAAGGCCGCGTGCACGCACGCGTAGTCGAACTCGATACCCTGCCCAATCCGGATGGGACCGCTGCCCAGGATGAGCACCTTCTGCCGGTCCGTCGGAGGCGCCTCGTCCTCCTCCTCGTACGTCGAGTACAGGTACGGAGTGAAGGCCTCGAACTCCGCCGCGCACGTGTCCACCCGCTTGAACACCGGACGGATGCTGCGCGAGTGCCGGTGCGCCCGCACCTCCTCCTCCGGGTAGCCCAGGAGCTTGCCCAGGTACTTGTCGGAGAAGCCGTGCGCCTTCGCCTGCCGCAGCACCTCGTCGGGGAGCTGGTCCAACCGGCCGTACTCCTGGATGGACTGCGCCTCGCGCACCAGCATCTCGATGTAGCGCAGGAACCACGGGTCGATGGCGGACAGCTGGTGCACGTCCGCCACCGTCAGGCCCTCGCGGAAGGCCTGGGCCACGAACCACGGCCGCTCGGGGCGCGGGATGCGCAGGGCCTCGCGCAGCACCTTCTCGCGCTCCTCCTTCTCCTGCGGCAGCTCGGGCGGCTCCAGCCCCACGCGCCCCAGCTCCATCGAGCGCAGCGCCTTCATGTACGCCTCGGGGAAGGTCCGGCCGATGGCCATCACCTCGCCCACCGAGCGCATGCTCGTGGTCAGCGTCCGGTCCGCGTGCGGGAACTTCTCGAAGTTGAAGCGCGGCACCTTCACCACCACGTAGTCCAGCGTCGGCTCGAACGAGGCCGGCGTGTCGCGGGTGATGTCGTTGCGCAGCTCGTCCAGCGTGTAGCCCAGGGCCAGCTTCGCGGCGATCTTCGCGATGGGATACCCCGTCGCCTTCGACGCCAGCGCGCTGGAGCGAGACACGCGCGGGTTCATCTCGATGACCACCATGCGGCCATCCTTCGGGTGGATGCCGAACTGGATGTTGCTGCCACCCGTGTCGACGCCAATCTCCCGGATGATGGCCAGCGACGCCTGACGCATCCGCTGGTACTCGCGGTCCGTCAGCGTCTGCGCGGGCGCCACGGTAATGGAGTCACCCGTGTGCACCCCCATGGGGTCCAGGTTCTCGATGGAGCAGACGATGATGACGTTGTCCGCCGTGTCGCGGACCACCTCCAGCTCGTACTCCTTCCACCCCAGCACGCTCTCCTCGACGAGGATGGTGGACGTGGGCGAGGCCTTCAGGCCCGAGCGGCAGATGGTCTCGAACTCCTCGCGGTTGTACGCGATGCCGCCGCCGGTGCCGCCGAGCGTGAAGGAGGGGCGGATGATGGACGGGAAGCCGATCTCCTCCACCAGCGCCATGGCCTGGTCGAGCGTCGTCGCGTAGCCGCTCTTGGGCAGCGCCACGCCGATCTTCTGCATGGCCGCCTTGAAGAGCTGACGGTCCTCGGCCTTGTTGATGGCCTCCAGCGACGCGCCAATCAGTCGCACCCCGTACTTCTCCAGGATGCCCTGCTCGGCGAGCGCCTTGGCCAGGTTGAGGGCCGTCTGGCCTCCCATCGTCGGAAGGAGCGAGTCCGGCCGCTCGGCGGCGAGGATGCGCTCCGCCGCGTCGACGGTGATGGGCTCGATATAGGTGCGAAAGGCGAATTCGGGGTCCGTCATCACCGTGGCGGGGTTGCTGTTGAGCAGCACCACCTCCACGCCTTCATCCCGGAGAGCCTTGATGGCTTGAGTACCGGAGTAGTCGAACTCGACGGCCTGCCCGATGACAATCGGGCCCGAGCCAATCACCAGAACCTTGCGGATATCGGTACGCTTAGGCATCGGGGCGCCCCCATACCAACCTCTGCCCCGGCATGCACGGATGTTATGTGGCCGTCGCCAGCCGGCCGCCCGGACGCCCGGTGCGCCGGGTCCACACCCGGCACGCGCCAGACGGCCCCGCTCTGCTACGCTCCGCCCCTTCTCGGAGGTCGCATGCGTCGCTGGTCCCTGGCCCTCATCCTCTCCCTCACCTCGCCCGTGCTCGCCCTGGCGCAGGAGACGCCCGAGCCCGCCGCCACGCCCCCCCCCCCCCAGGAGCCCGCCGCCCAGGCCCCCGCCGCCTCGCCTCCCGTGAAGGCCGAGCCGCCCCCCGCCCCCGTCCCCACGCCCGCCGAGGCCCCCGCCGCCGCCCCGGAGAAGCCCGCCGCCGCGCCGCAGAAGCCCGCCGCCGAGGCGAAGCCTCCTCCGCCCAAGCGCGCCGAGCCCGTGGCCCCCGCGCCCGCACAGAAGCCCACCGCGGCGCCTCCGACGGCCGCCACGCCGCCGCCGGCGGTGCCCTCGAACCTCCAGGCAGGGCTCGACACGGTGCCCGCGCCGCCGACCTCGGCGGAGGAGATCAAGCGACAGGACATCCAGACGAGCGCGCGAGTGCTCTTCCAGTTCCTGCTCACCGGCGACGTGCGCAGCACCGCCAACGAGCTGTTCTATCCGTTCCAGCTCGAGGACAAGCGCTACGCCACGCCCGAGGAGCTGGTCGCCGCGTGGGTGAAGCAGCTGCGCGTGAAGCGCACGGACCTCATCTCGCTCTACGACGTGGAGGTGCTCACGCTCGAGGCGATGGAGAAGAAGTACGGCAAGGCCCCCGCCCGGCTCGGCCTGGACCTGCGCAACGCGAAGGACATCTGGGTGGCCGTGGGCAACCTCTCCGGCCGCGCCGCGGTGCTCGTCTATCGCCCCTATGGCGAGGAGCACCGCGCCTTCGCCTACACGGACTGAGGCACACCCTGCGCTCCGGCGTCGCGCACGAGGGCGACACCGGAGCCAGGGGACTTCAGCGCAGCGCCTGGACCAGCTCGCCCAGCCGCTCCAGTCCCTTGGCGAGCACCTGGCGCGAGGTCGCGAAGCTCATGCGGATGTAGCCCTCGGCGCCGAACGGATCTCCCGGCACCGCCGCGACGCGGAAGTCATCCAGCAGGATTTCGGAGAGCTGCACCGAGCCCGCCACGGCCTTGCCCTTGTAGGGCCGCCCGTAGAGGCCTCGCACGTCCGCCAGCGCGTAGAAGGCGCCCTCGGGCATCCGGCAGCGCACGCCGTCGAGCGCGTTGAGGCCGCCCACGAAGAAGTCCCGGCGCTCCTTGTACTCCTTCACCATGGTGGCGATGGTGTCCGGCGGGCCCTTGAGCGCCGCCAGCGCCGCCTTCTGGCCGATGGACGAGGCGTTGGACGTGGACTGGTCCTGCACCAGTTGCATCGCGGACAGCACGGGCCGGGGCCCCGCCGCGTAGCCCAGGCGCCAGCCCGTCATGGAGTACGCCTTGCTCATGCCGTTGACGACGACGAGCCGGGGCACCAGGTCCGGGGCCACGTCGCTGATGCCCAGCCGCTCGCCGGTGTAGAGGAGCTTCTCGTAGATGTCGTCGGTGACGATGAGGCAGTCGTGGCCGCGCACGGCGTCGGCGATGCCCTCCAGCGCGGCGCGCGAGTACACGGCGCCGGTGGGGTTGCCCGGGCTGTTGATGATGATGGCGCGCGTGCGCGGGGTGAGCACCCGGCGGATGGCGTCCGGGTCCGGCGCGAAGCCGTCCTCCTCGCGCGTGTTGACGATGACGGGCGTCGCGCCGGCCAGCCGCACCATGTCCGGGTAGCTGACCCAGTACGGCGCGAAGATGATGACCTCGTCACCCTCGTCGAGCACGGCCTGGCAGAAGTTGTAGAGCGCCTGCTTGCCGCCGGAGGTGACGAGCACCTGCTCGGGGGTGAAGCGCAGCCCGTTGTCGCGCTCCAGCTTGTTGCAGATGGCCTCGCGCAGCTCGGGGATGCCCGCGGTGGCGGTGTACTTGGTGAAGCCCGCGTTGAGCGCGTCGACCGCGGCCTGCTTGACGTAGTCGGGCGTGTCGAAGTCGGGCTCGCCCGCCGCCAGGACCACGACGTCCACGCCTTGGGCCGCGAGCGCCTTGGCGCGGGAGTTGAGAGCGAGCGTCGGGGAGGGCTTGATGGCCTGGAGCCGGCGGGCGAGTTTCATGGCCCGGATGCGTAGCGCGCCAGGGCCAGTCCGACAAGGGCTGTCAGGCCACTACGTCTTCCGCGCGAATTTCGCCTGCAGCCCCGCGTGGACGTTGGGCGGCACGAGCCCCGTGACATCCCCTCCGAACGAGGCGACTTCACGCACGAGCTGGGAGGAGATGTAGAAGTAGTCCTCACCCGTCATCATGAAGACGGTCTCCACGGTGGGCGCCAGCTTGCGGTTCATGTTCGCGAGCTGGAACTCGTATTCGAAGTCGGACACGGCGCGCAGCCCGCGGACGATGACGTTCACCCCGCGGCGCTTGACGTAGTCGACCAGCAGACCGTGGAAGGCGTCCACCTCCACACGGTCGTCCTTCACGGCGTCGCGGATGAGGTCGCGGCGCTCGTCCTCGGTGAACAGAGGGGTCTTCTTGGGGTTCACCGCGATGGCGACGATGACTTTGTCGAACATCTTCAGGCTGCGCTGGATGAGGCTCAGGTGCCCGTTGGTGAGCGGATCGAACGAACCTGGGTAGATGGCGACAGGCATGAGACGGGGAGTCTCGGACGGGGCCGAGGGCCGGTCAAGGAATGCTCACGGCGCCCGGTAGAAGCTGACCAGGGTGTCCCCGAAGCGGCGCTGGTCCTCCCGGGTGAGCCCGGCGTGGGACTCAGGGGCCTCCTCGCGCTTGTCGTGCTCGACGACGAGCATCCCGCCGGGCGCCAGCACCTTCGCCGCCGTGACGGCCTCCAGCACCGTCTCCACCACGCGCGCCGCGTAGGGCGGGTCCGCGAAGATGAGCTCGAAGCGGTCTCCCCGCCGGCCCAGGGTGTCGAGCCCCCGCACCACGGGCTGGGAGAGCAGCTCCACCTGGGCCGAGAAGCCGAGCGCCTGGGTGTTCTGCTTGCACAGCGCCTGGGCCTCGCGGTCCTGGTCGACGAGGACCACGGCGCCCGCGCCGCGGGACAGGGCCTCGAGGCCGAGGGCGCCGGTACCGGCGTAGAGGTCGAGGACGCGCTGGCCGTCGAGGAACTGGCCGAGGACGTTGAAGATGGTCTCCCGCACACGGTCCGCGGTAGGGCGGATGTGTTGCGACGTGGGCTTGGGGCCGGCCAGCGCCCTGCCCTTCGCGGAGCCTGAGACGATTCGCATGGGGCCTTCTACACCGCGCGGGGGGCTACTCGCCCTGGTTCTGCGCGAGGAAGCGCATCACCGAGTGGCCCGTGCCCGCGGCGCCCAGGGCGGCGAGGACCTCGGCGGCTTCGGCGAAGGAGAGGGCTTCGAGGCGCTCGCGGGCCTGTGGGTCGAGGGGTGGCAGGGAGTCCTCGACGACGCTCAGGAGCTCTCCGGCGGCGACGCCCGAGGCGGCGGACTTGGACTCGAGGCTCTCGCGGACCTCGGGGGGCCAGGAGGTCAGCGCGAGCCGCTCGAAGGGGCCCACGCAGTCGACCTTCTTCGCGCCCGCGGCGACGTAGGTGGGGAGCATTCGGGGGAAGCCCTCGCGGACGTCGCCGACGCAGACGGAGGCGTTGTAGTCCGCGGCCAGGTCGACGATGGAGCGCAGGGTGCCCACGTCGGGTTCGGCGCCGCCGAGGTCACGTTCGGAGACGCGGACGAAGCGGAGGGGGACCTTCCACTGGGAGAGGCCTTCGAGGAGCGTGCGGTACGCGTCGATGAGGCCCCCGGACGCGGGCGTGGGGGCGCTGAGTTCCAGGGCGAGTTCGCGCTCCGTCACGGGGCTGACGAGGGCGTTCACGGCCTCGACGGCGGCGTAGGAGTCCAGGCGGGACAGGTCGAGGGAGACCAGGGTGAAGCCCGCGTCGACCACGCGGAAGAGGCCTTCGCGCAGGGGGGCGAGCGAGTCCTCGTCGGAGCCGGTAACGCGGATGGGACCGGCCTGGAGGAACAGGGGGCGTGCGTGCTCGGCCTCGGCGGCGGCCTCGTGCACGGCCGCGATGAAGCGCTCGGCGGCGCCACGGTCGGCGGTGGGGTGCGGACAGGCGAGTCCGAGAACGGCGTCCTCGGAGCGCGCGGCGCGGAGCAGGCCCGGCAGCGCGGCCTTCGACTGGACGGGGAGACAGGCCAGGGCCACCGGGAGACGCTCGAGGGCGCGCAGCGGTTCACGCGGGTTGAGCAGCGGCACGCGCGAGCTCGCGCCCACCCGGGCCACCGTGTTGCCCGGCCGCAATGACAGCACCTTGTCGAGCACGCTCATGGGGCGCGGAGAATCGTCCGCCCTCGGGCCCCATGGCAAGGTGCAGCTTGGGGGGAGCGTCGGTTGGAGTACGGGGTCGAGTCCCGTACTCCTCGCCCCTGGAGGGACCTGGAATCGAGAGGGAAACCTCAAGGATTCCAGGCCCTTTGTCTCCGTACTGGACTTCAGCCCCTCACGCGGTGGAGTTGACGGAGGCTCAGGGCACTTGCCTCCGCGGCGGCTCGTAACCGTGCGTCCCAGGTATAGTCTTCCCCCGTGGACTGGAACGATCTCCGCTACTTCCTCGCCCTGGCTCGGCTCGGGTCGGTGCGCGCCGCCGGCGCTGCACTCGGCGTGAGCCACAGCACGGTCGTTCGGCGGGTCGACGCGCTCGAGTTCGAGCTGAGGACCCGGCTGTTCGACCGGCATCGCGACGGGTTCGTGCTCACCGATGCCGGCGAGCGAATGATGCCGGCCGCCGTGCGCGTCGAAGACGAGGTATGCGCGCTGACGCGCGGTGCTGCCGGACATGACGAGAGCCTGTCGGGGACGGTCCATCTCACGTGCTGCGACGAGTACGTCGCAGGGCAGATCCTCGAGGACCTGCGGCCCTGGTGCGCGCGGCACCCGAGCGTGGAGATCGCGGTCACGACCGACAGCCGGCCCTTCAACCTCGCCAAGGGCGAAGCCGACCTCGCCGTCCGGGCGCTCCCCAGAGACACCACGCCACCGGAGTACCTGGCCGGGCGGCGGCTTGCCCCCATCGTATGCGTCAACTTCGTTGGCGCGGCGCATGTGGAGCGGCTCGATCCAAGCGGGGGCGCGGCGCGGTGGCTCACCATCGAAGATCGCCGTCAACTCGAGCCCCTCGTCCGCGAGGGCAGCTATCCGGGGCTGCCGATGTGGGGCGCGTTCTCCACCTTGCATCTGCTGGTGCGCGCGGCGATCGAGGGGCTCGGCCTCGTGATCCTCCCCGCCTATGTCGGTGACGCGGAGCCCGGGCTGGTGCGGCTTCCAGAGGCAGACGCCCGGCACGTCGCCGATATCTGGCTCCTGTACCACCCGGACCTGCGCGACAACGCGCGCGTGCAGGCGGTCCGCGGCGTCATCCGCGAAGGGTTCGAGCGCCGCATCGCGCGGTACGCTGGGCGGCGCGCGGACGCACCACAGCGTTCCGCCGACGCACCAGGCTGACCGAACGCCTCCGGTGTATCCAGCAGCGGACCAGGAGGCCGACATGACGACGCACCCGAACGCTCGATTCTGGGACGGAATCGCCGAGAGGTACGCGAAGAAACCGCTCCCGAACCCCGCCGCGACCGCTCGCAAGCTCGCATTGACCAGGGACCGGCTCCGCCCGACGGACCGACTGCTCGACGTGGGGTGCGGCACCGGCAGCATCGTCCTCGAGCTCGCTCCCCACGTGGCGGAGGCGCATGGGGTCGACATCTCGCGGAACATGATCGCCATCGCCCACCGCAAGGCCGCGGCTGTGGGCACCGCGAACGTCGTCTTCCACGCGCAGCCTGCCGGCACGCTGGACGCGTTCACGGACGCGCAGTTCGACTGCGTATGCGCCTACAACCTCCTGCACCTGCTTGACGATTCAGCGGCGCTCCTGCAAGCGATGTATCGCGTGACCGTGCCGGGGGGCACGCTCGTCACCTCCACTGCGTGCCTCGGCGGCCCCCTGGGGCCACTGTTCGGGGGCTTCCTCGCGGTGATGCGTTGGCTCGGCAAGGCGCCACGGGTGACGGTGCTCCGCCGCGACGAGCTTCGGGCCGCAGTCGCTGATGCGGGATTCGTCGATATCGAGACGCCCGACGTCGGCGACAGCGCGCAGAACGTATTCCTGATGGCGCGCAAGCCGCGATTGGAGTTGCGCCAGTTTCGTTGAGTCCGTTCAACTGTGGGAGAAGGACCCAACGATGCCGAAACCGAAGCCGCCGTCCCCACCGGAGTTCCGTGCGCAAATCGTCGAGTGGGTGAAAGCGGGACGGACGACGAGCAGCCTGGCCCAGGAGTTCCACGTCACCGACACGACGGTGCGTAACTGGGTACGCCAGAGCGAGTTGGACGAAGGCACTCGCCAGGATGGACTGACGACGGACGAGAAGCATGAGCTGGCACGCTTGCGGCGCGAGGTGAAGGTGCTGCGCGAGGAGCGCGACATCCTCTCAAAAGCCGCGGCTTGGTTCGCACAGGAAGGCGTCGGGACGCCCAAGAAGCGTTCCGATTCGTGAGCGAGAACCACGCCGAGCATGCGGTGTCGACGATGTGCCGGGCGCTGGGCGTCACCGAGGCCGGCTACTACGCCTGGAAGGCAAGGCCCGCCTCGAAGCGGGCCACGGAGGATGCCAATACACCTCGCTGAACTTCGGCCAGCGGTGCAGGCAGGCCGGCGTTCGCCCCTCCATGGGCAGCGTCGGCGACGCGTACGACAACGCACTGTGCGAATCCTTCGTCGCAAGCCTCGAGTGCGAGCTGCTCGACCGACGGAACTCCCGCACTCACGCCGAGGCCAGGATGGCTGTCTTCCAGTACATCGAAGCTTGGTACAACCTGCGCCGAAGGCACTCCGCCCTCGGCTACCAGTCCCCCGCTAACGATGAGAAGAAGTACCGAACTGCGGCTTGACCCACCAAGTCGCCGGGACTCAACGAGACCGGTGTAACTCCAGGCCGCGCGGCGGCTACCCGGTGGACTTCTGGACCGGGACAGGGCTTGGACGCGGGGGCGTGACAGGGGGAGGTCGTGTCTCGGTATTCGCCAGCCGCTCGAGAGGGCGGAGGAGCGACATGAGGCCATGGCCCAACACGGGCAAGGCCACGGAGGGCCGGAGAACCGCCTCCAGCCCCGCGTGCAGGTGCAGTATCCGGTAGAACTGGCGATGGACGTGTGCGTCGGTCGACGTGCGCTCCATCAGCCGCAGGATGTACCAGTGCAGCAAGCCCAGCCCGAAGGGCCGCTTCCCGACGGCCTGCGGATACAGCAGGTCCATGCCCGTGCCCAACAGCCACGGGAGCCGGATGACTTCAGGCAGCCGCTCGCGGAAGCGCTGCGCCAGGCCCGACAGCTCGCCTCGTTCGGTCTGCTCGCGAAGGCAGGTGTCCAGCAACTCGGCGCCAAGCCCCGCCACCGACATGCCTTGCCCGTAGAGGGGGTTGAAGGCACACGCGGCGTCTCCCAGGATGACCAGCCCCTCGGGAAAGCGGGGCAGCTTCTCGTAGTGCCGCCACCGGCAGTCCTTCACCTTGTGCTGGGAGATGGGCCCTATCGGCGTGGCCTCTTTCAGGAAGTCGTACAGGTCCGGACGCGTCAGTGAGCGCGCGTACTCGAGGAACCCCGCGTACCCGGTGGGCGCGTGCTCCCCGAAGTAGCCATTGAGGGTGACGATCCACCGGCCTCCCTCGACGTGTGAGATGAACCCCGCGCGCCAGGCCTTGGGAGGATTTGGATAGAGGAAGAGCGCCTTCCATTCCTTCTGGAAGTGGGGCGGCGGCTCGTGCAGGCACGTCGTGTAGGAAAGGTCCACGATGACCTGATCTTCCTCCGGGCGCGCGTAGCCGATGGCTTCCAACCACTGAGGCATCCGCGAGCCCCGGCCGCTGGCATCCACGACGAGGTCCGCCTCCCACGACTCCTCGCCCTGGGGTGTCTTGACCCGGACACCTGTGATGCGTCCCGTGCCCTTCTCGTCGCGGATGAGCCCTTCGATGGAGCAGCCCTCGCGCATCGCGACATTGGGCCGCGCCTTCACCCGGCGCAGGACGTTCCACTCGAGCAGGGGCCGGGTGCACAGCATCCCGGGGATGCCGCTGGTGCGGCGCAGCTTCCACACCCCGAAGTGGTGCCAGGCGAGGTCTCCACTCGAGTCGATGAGCTCGGCGCCCTGGACCTGGAGTTGCTCGAACAGGTCCGGGAAGTACTTGTCGAGGATGCGCCGGCCCGCGTCCAACAGCACGTGGATGTGCGGCCCCTGCGGAACACCCTTGCGCGCGGCGGGCCCCTCCCCCCGGACATCCCGCTCCACCAGCGTCACCTTGTCGAAGTGGTCCGCGAGCACCCGCGCGCTCAGGAGCCCCGCCATGCTGCCGCCGATGACCACGGCACTTCCGAATCTGCGTCCAGAGGTTTCCAAGTCCCAAGCCTCCACCGGTTCATGTCGTGGCGCTGCTGCTCAGCGGGGTCCGCCATCCCCAGAGCCGCGCGCCCGCCTGGGAGATTGCACATCACCGGTCTGACATGCCCTCTGGGGTATGGGTTCACCGCCCCGCCTTCCCAGCATCCTATCGGGCAACACATGCGTGACCTACACTCGCGCGTTCCACACCCCTCCTCGGCGCGAATCCCTGACCGGGGCAATCCTTCTCCAGGAGCACATCATGAACAGATGTCTCGGCATCCTCTGTGCAGCCCTCCTCCTCTCCAGCACGCTGGGGTCAGGAGTCGCGAAGGCCAGCCCGACGTTTCCGTATCCCTGGCCGGACTACTCGGTGGTGCCGGTGTTGTTCGTGCCCACCGACTGGAGCGTGAGCAGCGCCGAGGTGCAGGCGGAGGCCACCGCCATCAACAACGCGATGGCCGACATCCAGCGCTTCTATGCGACCTACAACAACGGGGCGACCTTCGTGCTGAACCCGGTGCAGGTCGTCCAGGCCAACGGGGCCAAGGAGGCGTACGGCATCTCGTGGGGGCCGGGGAACATCTACGACGACGGGGTCATCACCATCACGGGCAACATGGAGGGGGCCGTCATGGCGGAGCTGCACTCGCGCGGGTACCCCACTCCTCCGGCTCAGAATCAGAGCGGCTACGTCACGATGATCTTCTTCAAGGGCGCCGGCGGCTTCGCTGGAGGCCGTGGATACACCGCCGGCAACGGCGGCCAGGCCATCGTCGGCGACTGGGCCATCGACAGCCTCCAGGGCCACGTGGCCGAGGGCGCCTACTGGTGGTCCGGCCAGCGCAAGCAGACCGGCGCCGTCGCTCACGAGCTCGGCCACGGCTTCGGACTGCCCCACCCGGACAGCGTGGGCTGGGGGATGGAGACCTCCGTGATGGGCTTCTGGTGGGACTATCCGACCATCGGACTGAACGACTACGACCGGAACTTCCTCGCCACCAACAAGAGCGCCTTCTTCACCGTTCCGGCGGCGCCGACCGGACAGACGGCGACCGCGCTCAATGGCACCAGCATCCGCGTCAACTGGACCGACAGGTCCAGCAATGAGACCGGGTTCCAGCTCACCAACGGCGTCACCACCGTGAGCCTGGGCGCCAACACCACCACGTACACGTGGGCGGGCCTGTCACCCAATACCTATATGTGCTTCGCCATCCGCGCCTACAGCGCCACGGGCACCTCCCCCTGGACGCCGTGGGCCTGCACCACCACACCCACGGTGCCGGCCGCGCCTACGAATCAAACGGCCACCGCCATCAGCGGCACCAGCATCCGGGTGAACTGGACGGATACCTCTGGCAACGAGACCGGGTTCCAGCTCACCAACGGTGTCACCACCGTGAGCCTGGGTGCCAACACGACCACACACACGTGGGCGGGCCTGTCACCCAACACCTATATGTGCTTTGCCATCCGCTCCCTGAACGCGGCGGGTGCCTCCGCCTGGACGCCGTGGGCCTGCACCACCACGCCCACGGTGCCCGCCATGCCGACGAACCAGACGGCCACCGCCCTCAACAGCTCCAGCATCCGGGTGAACTGGACGGACACCTCTGGCAACGAGACCGGGTTCCAGCTCACCAACGGCGTCACCACGCTGAACCTCGGCGCCAACACCACCACGTATACCTGGGGTGGCCTCTCGTCTGGCACGTACATGTGCTTCGCCATCCGCTCCCAGAACGTCGCCGGCGCCTCCGCCTGGACGCCGTGGGCCTGTACGACGACACCGTAGCCACGGACAGAGGGACAGCCGCGCAGCGGCATGTCACACTGCGCGGCCTACCCCATGAAAATCATTCGCAACATCCTCGCGGTCATCCTCGGCTTCGCAGTGGGCTCGGTCGTCAACATGGCGCTCGTGATGCTCAGCCCGCGGGTGATTCCCGCCCCGTCCGGTGTCGATACCTCCAACGCCGAGAGCCTCGCCGCCGCGATTCACCTGTTCGAGCCAAAGCACTTCGTGTTTCCGTTCCTGGCCCACGCGCTCGGCACGTTCGCCGGAGCGCTGGTCGCGTTCCGTATCGCAGCGAGTCATCGCACCGTCTTCGCGTTCGCCATCGGCACGCTCTTCCTGGCCGGCGGCATCGCGGCGAGCTTCATGATTCCCGCGCCGACGTGGTTCATCGTGCTCGACATCGTGGTGGCCTACCTGCCGATGGCGTGGCTCGCCACGCGGGTCTGGCGCTGACACCCATTCGTGTGACGCCGCTCCGCCCTCCGGAGCGGCACCAATCAACAGGCGCTGAGTGTATCCTGCGCGCCCACGCAGGAACATGAAGAGGCCCGTATGCTCGCTGGACGTCTGGGTTCACGCCGCTGGCTCGTGCTGTCGTCGCTGGGAGTGAGCGCGCTGGGCTGTGGTGGTTCGCTGGAGGCCATGGAAGACACCGTGCTCCGCGACACGGAGGCGTCCCTCGCCGGGCTCCAGGGCAACACGGTGCATGGGCGCTGGCTTGGCTCGGGAGGCAGGAATCCCACGCACCCCGGCAATCGCACCTTCATCGTCGATCATGCGGGCCCCACGGCGACGGTGACCTTCACGCTCACCTCGTCCGTGGACGCCTACCTCTATCTCCTCGATGCCAGCGGCAACGTGCTCGCCGAGGACGACAACAGCGCGGGCAACCTGGGCGCTCGGCTCGCTGTCTCCCTGGCCCCCGGTACGTACAAGCTCGTCGCGGCGACCGCAACACCCGGGCAGAGCGCGGACCTCACCCTCTCCTCCGACAGGGCGCCGCTGCGCTTCAGCCAGCGCCTCCTCCTCAAGCCCGTGTCCACCTTCCAGTGGATCTACGACGACAGCGGCACAGGCTCGAACGACGACGTCTCCATCTGGCGGCCCAACCTCACCCAGGCTCCGGGCTATTACTCCCTGGGCGATGTCGCGATGCCCAACGGCGGCGGCGGCCCTGCCCCCTCGACAGCGCTCGTGGTGCAAGGCGAGGGAGACCTGCTCGCGCGGCCCTTGGACTACGTCTGGGTCTGGAATGACAAGGGCTCCGGCGGCACCCATGACGGCTCGTTCTGGGAGCCCGTGGCGCCCGCTGGCTACACCTGCCTGGGCGCGGTGGGAGTGCTGGGCTACGGCAAGCCCTCCACGGACCTCATCCGCTGCCTCAAGAGCGAGTACGTGGTGGCCGCCGACCCGGCCGCCTTATGGAATGACAGCGGCTCCGGCGCGGACAACGACGTGGGGCTCTGGCAGCCGAACGCCAGGGACCACCGGGGACTGCCCGCCACCACCTTCGTCGCGCGCCCCAGTCACTCCGACACGGGGGGCAGTCGCTATTGGGCCATCAACAAGAGCGCGACGGCGCACCCGGAGCTCCAGGGGCTGCCCGTGAGCGCGGCCACGGCGGCGGCCTTCGCCCCTCGCGTGTGGCTGCACCCGAGCGAGGCCTACTTCCCCTCCTCCACCGAGTTCCACCTCGCCAACGTGCACGTGGAGGGCGGTCATCAAGTGACGAACCAGGCGCTGGGCTGTGACTCCTGCACGGACCCGCAGTTCCTGGACGGGCAGCGGCCGAACCAGACGCCGGTGCCTGTCTATGCGGAGGTCATCACGCGCACCGTGAACGGCCAGCCCACGACCACCACCGACGTGGTGTATTGGATGTTCTATCCCTACAACAATGGCAAGCGGGTCTGCATCGGCTGGTACTCGCCCTGGGGCTGCGTGGGCGGCTACTCCACCTTCGGCAACCACGTGGGGGATTGGGAGCACGCCACGGTGCGCTTCGTGGAGGGCCGTCCGTCTCAGGTCTACCTGAGCCAGCACGCCAGCGGGCAGACCTTCACCTATGGCGACAAGGGCCTGGGCCTGTCGGGCTGGCGGCCGGAGCTCTTCTCCGCGCAGGGCTCGCACGGCCTCTACGCGGATGCCGCGCGGCACATCTACCGGAACCTGCCCAACGGCGACTTCCTGGCGGATGACACCGGCCGCGGCATCGCCTGGGACACGTGGAGCGCGTTGGTCCCCTTCGACTGGCGCACGCCGGGGACCTTCGAGGGGAGCCTGTCCTGGCTGAACCGCACCGAGCGCTGGGGCAACCCGAAGTCGGGCTGCGAGGTGTCCGAGCCCATCGCGGGTGAATGCATCCTCAACGACGGGCCCACCGGGCCCATGTCCAAGAGCGCGTCCCGGCCGGACTTCCTGCCCCTCGACTGAGTTGGGGTGCACGGACTTCCGAGGGGGCCTTCAGTTGCAGCGCAGCAGGTTCCACTCGGTGGTCCTGGAATCGCATTTCGGGCCCATCAACTCGTTGATGACAAACGCCGCCTCGTCCTCGGACGAAGCGAAGACTTCGCCGACGTTGGGGTCGAAGAAGTAGAAGCAGGTCGAGAAGACACCCCCTGTGCGATAGAGCGCCATCGCATGCTCTTCGGCTGTCGAGCCATGACGGTTCGAGATGACATAGGTGGAGCCCTTGCGTATCAACTCCGAGGCAATCACGATGGCCTGGTCCTCCATGAGCCCGGACTTGGCCACGGTGAGCAGTGCGCTCTGCGCGTCAATCATGTCCAGAACCTTGCCCTGACGCGACAGGTAGCTCTGGTGGAGGGCATACAGCGAGACGGTCTCGTCCTTGAGCAGTTGGAGTCGCTTGTGCACGGACTGCTTGGGGACGTCCCACCCATCCTTCTCACTGTCGATGATGTGTCTCACCCAACGGGCGGACAGGGCGAGGCAGTATCCTTGATCGGCAAGCCCCTTGCTCCTCGCAACCCTCTTCTGACTGAACTCCGTCAATATTCTTGTCATGGCCCTCCCCAGCAAGGTGGCGCCACTTCGGCAATGACTGTGCCAGCGCGCCCGTTGGAGCGGCCCACACAAGGGAGCTGCCGCACCTGTCATTGGGCGGGCTGCGGCGTGCGTCCAGGTGCAACGGGCCTGCGTGCCGCTAGCGCGCGAGGCGACGCTCGAGGTGCTGCGTGGGTCGCGACTCCTCCTCCAAGAGCGCGTCCCGGCCGGACTTCCTGCCCCTCGACTGGCCTGCGGCACACTGTCTCCGTAGGGAGGCAAGCCAGTGTGATGCGCTGCGAAATGAACGCGTGGCAGTGGAGGCT
This sequence comes from Myxococcus fulvus, assembly GCF_900111765.1. Next base: position 132,803 of record NZ_FOIB01000003.1, on the reverse strand, counting down.
CCTGGCTCCTCTACTGCCGCTTCCAGGTCGTCCACTCCTCGGAGGATTCACCGCCAACTACGGGAACGCGCCAGCCTCGGATGGCTGTTTGACGACCACCTCCGTCACCCGGATGCCGGTATCGCCCATACCGCGGAGGACCTCGACGAAGCGCTCACTCCCAACCGTCATGGCTGGGTTCCGTCGGAACCGGAAGACGTCGAGCCCGTTCATCGCAGAGGCGTCGAGCCACTCCGCGCCCACCGTCGACCGTCGGCTTCGCTGCACGCCGCAGCCAGGGCACGGCTCGCCCACCGGCGTGGGGCGACATTCCGGCACATCGTCGCCGCTCACCTGGAGCTCCATTTCCAGGAGCGGAGGGACGTCGCGCGCCGTCTTTATCGCGGTCGGCAAGGGCTTGATGCCGCGCAGGCCCGCTGCCAGCAGCCGATCCACGCCCTCAGGCTGGACGAAGAGGTTCCAGGCTCCATCCATCGCGACGGGTGGCGGGCGCCCACGGACACGCCCCGCCAGCGGCCCCATCCCCATTCCCGGCTGAACCATGGCACCCGGCGGCAGCAGCGGCAGGACGCGGTCACGGAGCTGGACGTACTCGTCCCACGGAGCCACCCGCGCCTTCCGGTACTCCCGCTCCTCGGGCAGTCTGGACAGGTCGACGCTCGGGTAGTTGAGCGCGATGGCCAAGGGCGAGGAGTGACACCGAGGGCACTCCGTCCCCGGCAGGCCCCAGCGTCGCTTGGTGTCGAGACTCCAGCGCCACTGGGTGGCAGCCGCGTCGTCGACGGGGTCGAGTCGGTAGTAGCGCATCCCTATTCCTTCGCCAGCCGCATGTTCTCGGTGAGCTGCTGCCAGTATGACATCGGCATCCCGACGAGACGGTACTTCTGGATCATGCCCCCGGCGAACTCGAAGAGCCGCCTTCGCACCTCCGCACCAGTGAGGCCATCCTCCTCGAGCGCATCCCGCTCGATACGCTCGATGTACTGGCGCCAATCCGCGTTCCACGGTGCGCCGTTGGCCCCTCCATGGATTTGCTTGTGCCGCTTCACGTCGATGGCGAGGGTGTACTCGTGGATGTTGATGCCGCGCCGGTTGAAGTAGGGCTCGAAGGCTCGGGGAAGATGTGGTGCTTCTCCTTCGTGGCCTGCTCCCACTCCTTGCGTGCCGTGCGGAGTGTCTTCTGGCTCGGTAGCTCCTCGGGGCGTTCCTTCCGGAAGACGAGCACCGGCTCACGGCCCGGCAGCACCTGAGTGCCGCCCCAGTATCGCTGCGGCGAGGTGCGCACTCCCGCCATCGGCGCGGCAGGCGCGCCCGTGCGGAACGCCACTGCCGCCGATGCCACATCTTCGCAGCGGTAGAGCCCACACTCGCCACCCTCGCACGCAATGGTGACGCACCCCTCGTCCCCGTCGTCGTCCGCCGCCTTGCGGCAGTCCTCCGCAGAGTCATTCTCGAGCGATAGCCCGACAGCCCCGCCGTGGACGGTCGGTGCCGACGCACAGTTCGTCAGCAGGCAAAGCAGGACAGCCCACCACCCACGCTTCGCCATGGATGCCTCCAGAAAGAGTGTTTCCGCAGTATGAGCCTACGCCGCGAAGCGCGGGAGGCTGTTACACCGGCGCCGTTACGAGCACCGGTTGCATGACCATGGTTCTCGATTAATTCCTCCCTCGCGGCTCCTGCCAGCCACAAGCAGGGGGCGAGCAAGCCACCTGCCCAGCCGCTGCCATCCAGCGCCCGACCCTGCGCAGAGCGCTCGGCCGCGAGGAGGTCGAGCGCGCGGTCGGCTGCCGTGTGCCGTGGTCTGGGAGGAGCGCATTCTCCGCTCCGGCAAATAGCCCTCGCAAGGTATGAAGAACCCCATGAGTGAAGAGCGCACGCCCGCCGAACCCGAAGTGATGGAGCCCACGTTCTGGCGGAAGAACGGTTGGTCGGCCCGCGTCATCAAGAACGAGGAGGATGACGGCTGGGCCGTGGAGATCAGCAAGCAGGGCATCGCCGAGCCCGTCCTCATCAGCCCGTGGGTCATGGGCCGCGACAAGAAGAACCCCAAGCCCTTCGATGCCCCCGCGTTCGCGACCTTCGTGAAGACGGCCTCGGAGGTCCTCGACCGCTCCGCCCGACAGCGCGATCAGGCCATGACCCGCAAGCTCTCCATCGCCTGGGAGGGCCGCTGGTACGAGGTCCGCATGGAGCTGGTGGCCGATGAGTACGACCCCCACGCCCTGCTCTCGGCCATCGACGACGCGGGCACCACGGTCGCCAAGCATCGCGTTCCAATGAACTTCAAGTTCAACAGGGACACCGCCAACGCGTGGGTGCGCGGTGGCTTCTCCGAGCCCTGAGCTGGCAGTCCTCCGTTCGGTTAGGCTTCGCGGCACCCATGGACAAGGCCAGCGCCGCTTCAGGACTCGGGTCCGAGTACCGCCCGCTCGAATCTCCCCAGCTCGAGAACCCCCACCCGTTCCTCGCACGCGCGCGGCGGGAGGCGCCGGTGTTCTTCAGCCCGGCGCTGGGGGCGTGGGTGGTGACGCGCCATGCGGACATCAGCGCCGTCGTCGCCGATACCGAGCGCTTCTCGTCCGCCGAATCCATCACCGTGGGCGCCGCGACCACGCCTCCAGAAGTCGTCGCCGCGCTGATGGACGGCTACCCCCTGGTCCCCAGCCTCGTCGACAATGATCCGCCCGCGCATTCGCGCTTCCGCGGCCTCGTCAGCAAGGCCTTCACCGGGCGGCGCCTCGCGGAGAAGGAGCCCTTCATCCGCGCCCTCGTGGACGAGCTCATCGGCTCCTTCCGGAACGAGGGCAAGGCGGACCTGTTTCTCCGGTTCGCCCACCCGCTGTCGGCCAGCATCATCGCGGAGATTCTCGGAATCCCCCGCGCGGACATCCACCGGTTCCGGCGCTGGTCCGACGAGCTGACCACGGTCCTCGCCGCCCATGGCCCCATCGAGCACCAGGTCGCCTGCGCCCGAGGCGTGGTCGAATTCCAGCGCTATCTCGCCCAGGCACTCGAGGAACGAAAGACTGCGCCCCGCGAGGACCTGCTGAGCGACATCGTCACCGGCTCGCGCGACATGACGCCCCCCATGAGCATGGCGGAGCTCGTGAGCATGCTGATGCAGGTCCACTTCGCCGGGCACGAGACGACCGCGGGCCTCATCGTGGGCGCGGTGGAACTCCTGCTCGAACATCCGGAGCAACTCCAGGCCCTTCGCGACGACCCGGGACTCATCGCGGGCGCCGTCGAGGAGGCCGTGCGGATGACCTCTCCCGTGCATGCCATGTTCCGGACCGCGCTGGAGCCCGTGGAGCTCGGGGGCGTCCCCATCCCCAAGGGCGCCCACATCCGCATCGTCTACGCGTCGGCCAACCGCGACGAGACCCGGTTCCACGCGCCGGAGCGCTTCGACATCCGACGGCCCGACATCAAGAAGCACCTCGCCTTCGGGCAGGGGCTGCATTTCTGCATCGGCGCGCCGCTGGCACGGCTCGAGGCGCGACTGGCGCTGGAGGCCCTGCTCCGGAGCCTCCCGGGGCTGCGGCTCGTGCCTGGGCAGACGCCGGGCTTCTTGAAGAGCGTCACCGTCCGGCGGCACGAGAGCCTGGAGGTCGCGTGGGAGGTCCACGCGCCCCACGCTCGCTGACGACCGTGCTGATGCGGCACGAAACCTGGGGCCGCCAGACACCCGGCCTCAGCCGAAGACCCAGTGGTTGTAGTTGGAGCGGTGCGTGTTCGTGTGCCCGCGCTGCTCCTGCTGCGCCAGGTACTTCTCGAAGGTGTCCCAGACCCCGCCCTCTTGCAGCTTCGGCCCGTAGGTGTCGAGCGCGGCGGGCCACCCCAGGTTCTGGATGCCATGCGCCATCATCTGGTGGTGCATGGACAGGCCGTCGTACTCGGAGCGCTCCGCCTCGTGGGCATAGCGTGTCGCCCCCGCGTTCATATCGGACGGGTCCTCGAACTCGTGCTTCAGCGCCCGCTCCTTCAGCGCGTCCGTCCGTGGCGTCTGCAAGGCATTGGTCACCTCGAACGCCATCATGCTGGCGCGCCGGGGAGACGGCGTCACCCGCTCCTGGATGAGAATCTGCCGGGCCAGCGGACTCCAGGCCGCGAGCGGGGCATACGGGTCCGTGTTCCCAGTGCTGACGTTGACCGACCCCTTCGCGAGAATCGATTGCACCCATTGCTGATAGATGGGGTTGCGCAAGAACTCCTCGTGCGCGCGCCGGTCGAAGTCCGCGTACTTCGACGGGTCCGCGTCCACCTCGTCCTCGCTGTCGCTGTCTCCCTGGCGCTGGACGACGCCGCTTGCGCCCCACGACATCCGCTGCACCAGAGCCGCGCGAGGTCCCATGTCGTACGCGCGCTGACGCTGGAGCAGCGCCTGGACCGAGGGGCGCTGATTGAGGCGCTCCTCCAGCACGCCCAGCGCGCTCCCCCCCGCGGAGAAGCGCTGCGCGACCCGCCCCGCCACACCCGACTCCGGAGCCCGTGCTGCCTCCACCCGTTGAACGACGGTGTGCATATCGAGATGACCTCGTGAGGGTTCACGGCGCCCACGCGGAGGTGCCTGGGCTCACGAGATGATCTCCAACCGCCACGCGGCTGTCACGCCACGCACGTCCGCGCCTCCGCGAGGCAGCAAGCGCTTCGCCGCGGCGGCCCCATCTTCTCGATGCGCTCAATCAGGAAGCGGGAGTTCCCCGCCAGGTGGGCCTCGCGCTCGCGGATGAGAGGAAGCATCGAACCGCTCATCCTCGCGACCGGGCGCTCGCGGCTTCCCTCCCCGGAAGTAGGCGGCACCGGGGACATCGCACCGCCCCAGGCGTTCGCGGAGTCGGCCCGGCGGCCCCCTGGCGTCCTCGTTCAGGAAGGAGACCTGGGCATCCGTCATCCTCGATGATGGGTTCGGCCCCTGCCCAGGCACGCGTCCAACGGTCCGGGGTATAATCCGAGGCTCCATGATGCCCACTCCTTCTGGACCTGATGGTGCTCACGCCTCCTCGCTCCGATTGACCCGAGCGAGCGCCGCCGCCCTGTCGGCGATCCTCTTCGTCCTGGGCTGCGCCCAGCCCGCGCTCGTCCTGTACAACACCGGGACGGGGAAGGAAGACTCGATGTGGGGCATGACGCTCCTGCTCACCGGCTGGCTGGGCGTGTTCTTGATGCAGGGGGGCTGGTTTGCGAATCCACTGCTGCTGCTCACGCTCACCCTGCTGTTGATGGGCAGGTACCGGGGGGCCTACTGGACAGGCGTCGTGACGGTGCTCTTCGGACTCTCCACCTTGTCCTGGTACCTGTACTCCATCCCCGCGGATGAGGGCGGCAGCCCGGACCGGCAACTCGAGCTGCTCCATCCGACCTTCGGATACTTCTTCTGGATGGGCAGCCTGCTGGTGGGGCCCGCGAGTGCGGCCATCCTCGGGAGGAAGGAGGCCGCGAGGAAGAACGACGACGCGGCGCTTCAGGGCGCGATGGGACTCGGCGCGGGCGGGGACCCACCCGGGCAGTCCCGCTTGTAGTCCGCGAGGGTGCGCTCGAACCGCTCCCGCTCCTCTCGCGGCCACTGCTCCTGGAGCCTCGCCACGGCTTGCCGCTGGTCCGCCAGCGCCTCGTCGCACCGCCCCAGCCCCCAAAGGACCGCGGCGGAGGTCTCCAGCACATAGGGATTGCGCGGCGCCAGCTGCCGGGCCACCCGCACTTTCGGCTCCGCCTCCGCGTGGCGTCCCGTCTGGACGTACTGCCATGACAGTTCGTTCGCGGCCCACCAGTACGTCGGCGCCAACGCGCTCAACCGCTCGAGCGCTTCGACATAGCCAGGGGCCTCGGGAGTCCGAGAGCCCAGCAACTTCGCCAGGTGCGACCAGGCATCGGCGCTCTCGGGGAAGCGGGCGACGCGCATCCGGACCCACTCCAGCTCCGCCTCCGGTGTCCGGTTCTCGAGGGGCATCTGGAATTGGAGTCGGAAGAGGCGCGAGGTCGCGATGGGGTGCCCCGCGAGCATCGCGGGTTGATACCGGGTGGCGGCGGCGACCCTCATCACCTCCTCCCCGAACTTCGGGAAGGGCGCCTCCACGACCTGGAGCTCCCGTGCACGCCCGTCCGTGTCCACCCGCCCCCGGAGGACGACCACCTGCGGCTTCCGGAGACGGAACACTTCCGCCGGGACTTCCGGCGACGGCCCCTCCAACCGCTTCTCGCGCTGGAAGTTCGCGAGCAGGAACTCACAGGCATCGTACAGGTCGACGGCGCAAGCGGCCGACAGCGTCGCGGAGGCCTGCCGCACCTGCGCTTCCGTGGGCGCGCCCTTCAACAGCGCCACGGCCTCGTCGAAGGCCTCACGCGCCCTCACCGGCGCGACGCCGCCCCGCGCCCCCGGGTTGAACAACGACGCGGGTGGCAGCTCCGAGGCCTCGCGCGGATTGCCTTCCGGATCCAGGTGGTACGCCATCGCGAGGGAGAGCTGCCCATGACTCGCGGGAAGCGACGGAGCCCCCGAATGGGCGCAGCCCGTTGCCCACAGCACTGCCGACAGGAACACGATGAGAGTGTGACGCATGGACCTTCACGGTAACCCCAGCCCACTTGCAGGGCCAGGTCACTCTCAGTCTCACCGCCCCACGCAGCTTCGTCAGCCCCACCTCGGCGTGGCAGCCCACTTCGATGTCCAGCCGGGGGTCAGGCCGCTCTCCGGGTGCCCCAAGCACCCCGCCGAGGTCCTGTTCGAGCTTCGCGAGGGCTTCACGTGTCTTGTTGGATAGAGTGACGACATTCCCATGCGCGCGATTCTCACGACGCTTCTGTGTGCCTTCTCCCTCCCCGCCCTCGCGGAGGCCGACCGGGCGGTGGTCGTCGCCATGCGTGCCCTGCCAGCGGGCACCGTGCTCACCTGGGAGATGGTGGGCCAACGAAAATCCTATCCCTCCGAGCTTCCGTTCGAGGCGCGCGTCCACGAGGACGGCGCCGCCTATGTCGTCGGGCAGCGCATCCTCGAGCCGCTGGACGCGGGCGAGGCGCTCCAGTGGGGACACTTCAGCGCCATCTACAGGAATCCCACCGACTACCAGCCCTACTGCGACCGCATCGAGGCGGCCCGGAGGATGCGGCGCGCCTATCCGAGCGCTCCCGTGAAGCCCGCCGCGACGCAGACCGTCCTCGTGGCCTCTGAAGCCCTGCTCGCGGGCACCGTACTGAAGCGGAAGATGCTGACCCCGCTCACCGTCCCTTCGGCGTTCGCCAGTCGGTATTGGGTCTCCGCGGACGCCATCGACGCGGTGGTGGGCACCCGACTGCTGGAGACAATGCTCGAGGGAGACGTGCTGCGCTACCCGCGACTGGCGCCCTACGCCAGCGAGCCCCGGTGTGACTGGCTCTTCGAGGACGCGGGCAACCGCTACGCGACGAAGGGACCCGCCGAGGCCGCCGCGCTCGTCTGTCCCAAGGGCACGCGACGCGTGGAAGGCGCTCCCGGCGGCGCGCAATGGACATCCCTCATGCCGGGCTGGGTCGCCTATTGCGAGCTGCCGGATGGCCGGCGCCACGGCCCTCTCCAGGCCTGGCATCGGATGAAGCCCGGACTCGAATGGGAGGGAGCCTATGCAGATGGTCAGCGCACCGGCCGTTGGAAGGCATGGAATGAGGGCGTGGCGAGCTGCGAGCTGACCTTCGTGGCCGGCAAACCCCACGGCCCCTTCGTGGAGTGGGAGCCCGATGGGGCGACGATAGCCCAGGGTGACTTCGTGAACGGGCGACGAGAAGGGCTCTGGACGCTTCGGGGTCGTGAGCGAGGCGAGCAATTGCACGCGACCTTCTCCCAGGGTCTTCCTCACGGGACCTGGAAGTGGCTCGAGGCGGATGGCTCCGTGGCCAGGCAGCTCGTCTTCGAGAAGGGAATCGCGCAGGGAGACTTTCCCGACGCGGTGGACATCGCCGCCGCGGCCCGGGATGTGCCTCCAGGCACGCTCCTGACCCACGACATGCTGACGCCACACAAGGTGCCCGCGAGCCTCCAGCCCTCCGTCTTCCTCTCGCGCTCGGATGTCTCCTCCGTCACGAACAAGCGCATGGAGATTGGGCTGAGCAAGGGCGCGCCCCTGCTGTGGTCGGACAGCATCCAGATTCCCGAGCTGTCGGTGTCGCCGCCCAAGCCCGGGAGCCATACGAAGTCCCCTTGAGGTTCCACACGCAGAAGTGCGGCCCAGTTCACCAGGGTCCGGCTTGGACTCGTGGGACCGAACGTCCCCGGTCCTTCCGTGGCCACCGAGTGGCCCTCTACAATCCCTGACATCCACGCGGCATGAACAGGAGCCCCTTGCGGACTCCTCCAGGGCCCCCGCACCGCCGCGAGCACTCGCGGCATCAGACGAAGGAGATGCTCATGCGATACATGATGGTTCCCGTTCTATCCGCCACCCTGCTGCTCGGCTCCGCGGCAGGCGCTTCGGCCGCGCCGACGGAGGAGCGCTCGCCGACGCGCCCGGAGAACACCCTCACGAACCAGACGCCCTGGATCTACATCAACTACTACATCACCAACTTCGCGGTCGACGTCTCCGTCGGCGCGTATGACCCCGACGGCAGCGTGGCGTATCTCGTCGTCGACTTCGGCGATGGCGCCACCGCCAGCGTGGCGGGCAACGAGATCATCACCCAGCACGTCTACTCGTCGCCGGGCACGTACACCATCACCGTGACCGCGCTGGACAACGTCAACGGCGTCAGCGTCGAGCGGCGCACGCTGTGGGTGACTGGCAGAGACTCGACCTGAGCCATCACCCCCGCCGTGCCGACTGGCACGGCGGGAGTCCGGGCGCCCCAGGCCCGCTGACGCCCCCGCGCAGCGGCACGTGGCTGGAGCAAGGCCTTGTCGCGTCACGGTCCGAGCCGATGCCTGGCGATCCATCGCACCAGGCGCACCCGATTGATGCCCGCCCTGTCGACTGCGGGGCACCTCCCCTCCGGCTGCGGGCATGTCTGACTTCAGCTGCGGGCGACGAGACATCCTGACATCTGACCCTCGGATGCCAGGACGATGTCCGAAACACTTGCACTGAAACATCGCGCGTCTCATCCTTTCGCTTGAACCCTGTCGTGGTGCGAATGGGAGGCGCCATGAGACCCGGCGCTCATGCGGACAGGCGCGACATCGAGGCGGGTCGGGCGCATGGGGTCCGCTTCCTGCTCCAGCACTTCCAATCCCAAGGGGAAGGCCGCTTCAGCGGTCGGGCCCGAAGCCGCGTCCTGGAGACAGCGCTCACCCTGCATGTGCTGAAGCTCGCGGACCTGGACCCGGCGTGGCAGCAGCGCCTGCGCGACCATCTGCTCCGCCACGAAGCCCACACGGATGATTTCAGCCGGCTTCTCGCCCTGGCCGCCCTGGGGCGTGCACGGACCGACGATGCCCTGGAGCCCCTTCAGCGCCTGCTGGGCACCCTGGAGTACGCGAAGCGTCGCAAGAAGGCCTTGCTGCTCATGGTGATGGTGGAGCTGGGGCTCACGAGCCTGGAGCACTCCGGCGTGATTCCGGAGGACTTCGCGGAGCGGGCGGTCCATCGATTCAGCGAGTCCTATGGTGCCGCGCTACGGCTCATCCACGCGCGCCACTCGAAAGGCACGTCCACGCCAGCCGCGGGCGACCTGGCCCTCCTCGAGTCGCGACAAGCCCCCAACGGGAGCTGGGAGCAGCAGTCGCTCATCACCCTGGTGACCATGATGGCCCTGGGCCCCACCCACCCCGCCTTCTCTCGCGGCCTGCGCTTCCTCCGATTGCTGGAGCAGGAGGACGGCGGCATCCCGTTCCTCCACGATGTCGACGTGTGGCTCAACGCCATGATCGGCCTGAGTCTCCAGGCGGGAGCGTTGCTCCCCGAGGCGCGGCGGGACGTGTCGCGCTTCCTCGCCAGACGGCAGCACCCCAACGGCGGATGGGGCTTCACGGATGGCGTCCAGCAGACGGATACGGACAGCACCGCCAACTGTACCCAGGTCCTGCTCCAGGAGGATGCGGTCCTCTTCGAGCCCGTCGTCCATCGCGCGCTCGACTACTTCCAGGCCTTGCATCGAGAGGATGGCGGTTACCCCACCTACGAGCGCGAGGCTGAATCCGAAATCACGCTCACCGCCAACATCCTCCTGGTGCAGGGCCTGATGCTCCACCGCCGCCCCGACCTGCGTCCGGCGATGCACAGGACCCGACAGTTCCTTCGCGAGCGACAACGGAGCGATGGCCGCTTCGAGACGAGCTGGAGCCAATGCGAGTCGTACAGCATCTTCCGCGTGCTGTGGGCCCTGGAGTGCCACGACCAGGCGGAGCCCGGACTTCCTCCCGACCTGGTGCACGAGCGCGCCCTGCGCTACCTGCTGGAGAGCCAGGGTGAGGACGGCGGGTGGAGGCAATCGGCCGCCGCGCCCGTCCCGGATGGCTTGAGCACCGCCTACGCGCTGGCGGCCCTGTCCCTGCCGCGATGCGCGGACCGGATTCCGCCCTCGTGCCGGCGGCGCGCCACCGGGTATCTCCTGCACCAACAAGACCCGCGGACGGGAGAGTTCGTCTCCATCCCTGACCAGCTGGGCCCTCGCCCCATCTCCTTCGACGTGCCGCTGCTGAGCACGGCGATGGCCGTGCTGGCCCTCTCCCTCGCGCAGTCCCGCCCCTCGGTGGAGCCCTCCCATGTCGACTGAAGTGCCCACGTTGGAAGCGTTCCTCGCGGCCCCCGTCGAGCAGGTCCGCGCCGTGGCGCCCACGACGCTCGTCTGGATGGTGGAGGGAACCCGCCGCAGCGCCGCGCTGGCCGGCGTCGACCTGCACACCGAGGCGTATGCGCGCTGGACCCTCGACCGGATGAACGAGTGCGTGCGCGTGCTCTTCCACCACGGCGTGCGCCACGTCTTCACGCCCTACCTCACCCCGAGCCACTTCAAGGAGCTCACCCCTCACTATCGAGAGCGCCTCATCGACTGGACGGGGCTCGTCGTCACGGAGCCGGAGTCCGCCGAGCTCTTCGTGAAGAACGGGTGGCGCGTGCGGCTGGTGGGGAGCGCGAGCATGCCAGCGCTGCGGCCCCATGCGGAGCGGGCGGTCGCCCTGATGCCCAGGGGGGAGCACACGCTCTGGTGCTCCTTGGTCGACGAGCCGGGAGCCCCCTGGAACGAGCTGCTCGAGGCCGTGGCGCGCAGCGGCGCCCGGACGCGGGAGGAGGCCATCCGCGCGCTCTATGGCGAGGACATCCCCCCGGCCACGCTGATGATTGGCTTTGGCAAGCCGATGGTGACCCCGGAGCTGGTGCCCCCGCTCATCATCGGCAAGATGGACTGTTATTGGACCCAGCGCCCCGGATACCGGCTCACCGAGCGAGAGCTGCGCACCGTCATCCACGACCACGTCTACGTGCGGCGCACCTGGCGACAGGACAAGACGGGGCGAGCCGAGGCGGCCGTGCGGTTCCGCCGGTTCTGGGAGGAAGGGCCCACCCTGGGACTGGGAATGCACCTGGGCCCCTTCTGGTACCCCCTCCCCTTCCAGGTTCCCCACGGCGGGTAGGCAGTGGTCATGCGATGCGCGCCGTCACGGGCTGCCCTGACTCGGGAGCAAAGACCTCGACGGGAAGCGTGACCGGCCCACGGACGAGCAGGGCCGTCGTCCAGTCGAGGTGGTCCGTCCGAAGCTCCAGGCGCTCCACGCGGGAGACGAATTCCTCCAGGGCGACGCGTGCCTCCAACCGCGAGAGCATGGCCCCCATGCAGAAGTGGGGGCCATGTCCGAAGGAGAGACGCTGCGGGCCCTCCCGCTCCAGGATGAAGCGGTCCCCGTCCGGGAAATACTTCTCGTCGCGGTTGGCGGAGGCCAGTGACACCAGGACCAGGGCTCCCCGGGGCAGCTCCACTCCGGCCAACGTCACGTCCTGGGTGCACAGGCGCAGGGTGGCCATCACGCTGGGCTCGTAGCGCAGGGTCTCCTCGATGAAGCGGGGAATGAGGGCGGGGTCTTCCCGCAGGCGGAGCAGCAGCTCCGGATGCTGGGAGAACACGAGCGCGCATTGGTTGAGCAGGTTGACGGTGGTCTCCAGCCCCGCGACGAGCAGCAGGTAGAGGAAGCTCAGCAACTCGTGGTTCGTCAGCGCCTCCCCTTCCACCTGCGCCCGAAGCAGGTCGCTGGCCATGTCATCCCGAGGCGCGTCGCGCCGGTCGTCCAGCACGCCTTGGAAGTACCGCTCCATCTCCTCGAGGGTCTGGTGGTAGCGCGCCATCGCCCCGGTGTCCTCCGGTCGGACTCCACTCATCGTGACGAGGTCATTGGCCCAGCGGTTGAAACGCTGATGCAACGAGGCGTCCAGTCCGAGGAGCCAGCCCATCACCGTGGCTGGAATGGGCATGGCGAAGGCGTCCACGAAGTCCACGTTCTTCTGATTCATCATCCCGGCCACGTGCTCCCGGGCGACGCCCCGGATGCGGGCCTCCAAGCGGGCCAGCGCCGCGGGAGCGAAGGCACGGCTGACGAGCGCGCGCAGTCGCCCGTGCTGGGGCGGGTCCAGGAAGAGGAGCGAATCCGCGAAAGGATTGACGCGCTGGAGCCACGCGGGCTGCGCGGACGCTCGCAGCCCCTGGGACGAGAAGAGGCTCGCGGATTTGAGCACCTGCTGGGCTTCCTCGTAGCGGGTGACGAGCCACATGCCTCCCGGGTCCACCTGGACGACGGGGCCACGGCGTCGCAGCTCCGTGAGATGAGCGTGAGGGGACTCCAGGTATTCGCGGGACAGGAGATCGAGTCGGTTGCCCATGGGAGTGAGGCCTCCGCATGGAGATGCTAGGGATTGCCAGTCATCGCTCAAGCGAGCGCTGGGAGGCCGTCCGCCACCGGACAGATGAATTGTCCTTTGGCACAGCGGGCCTCACGCCCAATCGACGTGGGAGAAGCCAGACGCGGCCCGGCGCAGGCGCTCGACACACCCGGCATCGAGACGGCGCTCCCAGCGCACCCGCAGGGCCCGTGTCCCGAACCTCTCCGCCGCGAGCAGGACCCGCTCGAACGCCTCGATGGAGCGCTCACTCACCAGCGTCGCCTCGATGGGCACCTCCGCGCCCGGCGTCACCGTGAGCGTCCAGCGTCCCTGGCCGATGATGTCGATCCGCGCCAGCTTCGTCGCCAGCCTGGAGTTCGCGCACAGGCTCACATCGGACACGTACGCGTCGCACAACTCCAGCCACGACAGGCTCGGCAGCAAGGCCAGCCTGTCGAACACATCCGCCGCCGCGGGCGTGCCGCTCAAGTGGGGCCCGACAGGCCCACACAGCTCCAGTCGACTGACGTTGGGCGGCTGCCCCATCAACCGGGCCCAGAACAGCTCCACGCGTCGCATCCGCGTCACGCCTCGAAGATGCGGATGCGCGAGCCACTGTCCATGGACCACCGACCACCCAACCCTCGCCCAGTTGATCTCCCGCACCGAACACCAGGCGGGTCCTGGCTCGGGGGGAATCAGACTCGCCGCCCGGCCCGCCATTCGCACCGCCACGGGCAAGCCCCGCTCGAAGCGGGTCGTCCCGGGCTCGACGAGGCCCCCCAGGGGCAACTCCCAGCTCCGGACATGCTTCGCGAGCAACGCGTCGATGCGCTCCGAGTCCGGAGCGGCGGAACACTGGAGCATGATGAGCTCACCCAGGGGGTCACCCACCTCCAGCAGCTGGTCCGCCATCACCAGCCGCACGGACTCGTCCTCGGGGTTCGCATGGATGCGCGGCAACCACTGCGCCAGGATGCTGGCGCTCCGCGACGCGTACGCCCCGCGGACACGGAAGGCGTCCCGCAGCTCCGCGAGCAGCTGCCGCGCCTTCGCGTCGAGCTCCGGAGGCACCCAGTCAAGCCCCAGGCCGATGACGGAAGACAACCGCGCGGCCGCGGCCCAGGCCGCTGGCCGCATCCGTGCGTGCAGCGCCTCGAGGGGCGCGACGTCGAACGGCGGCCCCACATGCCAAAGCGCCGCGCACAGCTTCAACACCGCCTGAGGCTCCGCCACCGAAGTGAGGCGCGTGATGGCGAGCAGCCCGGCGATCAACCGGGGCTCCGGCAGCATACCGAGCACCGCATCGAGCCGCGCCTCCACCTCGTCGGGAGTGCCCCGCTCCTCGAGTTTGCGAGCCAGGTCCCGCGCCGCGCGTCGGGCCTCCGCGGCCTGCCCTGCCCTCTCCGCCTCCGCCGAGTCGAGACGCGCCTCCAGGTCCTGGGCGAACACGACCAGCTCCGGCGCGCGACACTCGCGCCACGCATCCAGCACGGCCCCCAAGGCCTCTTGCTCCTCGTACCGCGCGATGCACTCCACCGCGCGCTCCAGATGGCTGTGCAGGGCCTCGCTCACGTCGCCAGCATATCGAAACCCGCCCACGCGCCCACGCGCAAGCCCCGCCGCCCCACGGCGACGGCGGGGCCGAAGGAGCACGACTACGGAATCGCGCTCACGTCGACGTCGATGATGCGCGGCTCCTCGGAGCCGTTGGGGCCCGTGACACCGGCCGTCCCGGCGCCCACTTCGAGCGTCAGCGTCCACTCACCGGTGGACAGCTGGGTGGGGACATACTTCCAGAAGAGGCGCACGTTCCCCGCGGTCTCCCCTTCCGCCCGCAGCGCCTCCCGGGCGCGCTGCTCGATGTCCGCGGTGGACAGGCGCGTGCGGAGCAGATGCCCCGTGCGGGCCAGCGGAGGCCAGGTGATGAGCGCGCGCTGGAAGGTGCCATCCACGCCGTGCGTCACCACCGCGCGGTGCCCCTCGACGCGGATGCCGTTGATGGCCCGCATGACGAAGGTCTTGTGGCGGTGGAGGATGGGAGCGGTCTCCACGCCCTCCTCACGATGCTGGACGAAGGTCTTCCGCTGGAGCACGGGCCCCATCTCCGCCGTGGGGATGCCCCAGCGCTGCAGGCGGGCCAGGGCCGTGCGCTGCAACACCGCCGGCTCCTGCGGTGTCGCCGGTCCGCTGCCCAGGTTGTTGAGCACCAGGACCTGCCCCTCGGCGGGGTCGCTCTCCAGCCGCCAGGTGCGCGACTCCCGGTCCCTCCGCGTGCCGAAGGCCTCCACGTCCGAGAAGGCCTCGGTCGAGCCCACCAGCAACCCCTGCAGCGCCGCGTCCGTGAACGCGCTCTGCGTCAGCAAGGTGGTGGGAAGGGCCCCCGAGGGGGGCGTGGCGATGCGAGTGGAGTCGAAGACGAAGCCGAGGGTCGCGGGCGCCACCTGGGTGTCGAGCTCCGCGGGGTCGACGGGCGCGCCGCTGTCACAGCCGAGCGCGGCGGCGAGCGGGAGGGCGGTCAAGAGACGGATGAATTGGGTCTTCATGGCGTGGAGTTCTTTCCGGGCATGGGCTTGGAGGGAGGTCATTCCGAGGGCAGCTTCATGCCGTTGTCGGGGTCGCACTCGTAGACGCCGTAGTAGGAGGAGCGCGTCTTCGGGCCGGTGTTGTGGCGGTCCGTCCAGCCTCCGGACTCGAACATCTTCAGGCGCTTGGCCTCCGTCTCTCCGAAGACGATGGACACCGGGCAGTCGTCGTTGTTCTTGCCGACATCGCGGTCGTAGAACTCGTCGATCCAGTTCTCGCCCACGCCGGTGCTGCGCGACTGGGACACGTAGCGCTTCACGTAGCGCTTCACGAAGTTGCCGCATGACGAGTCGCCGTGGAACGCGTTCCACACGGTGAAGCTGCTGCTCGTCGGCGCGAGCCCGTTGTACCCGCCCGCCTTCCAGACCTCGAAGTCACCGGACTGACACGCCTTGACGACGGCGATGTTCAGCTTGGTGTTGCCCAGGCGCATGTGGTTGGTGATGGCCGAGCACCCATCCACGTTGCTGCCCATCACCAGCCAGCTCTGGTTGTAGGACAGGTTGTGGCCACCGTGCGTATGCACGAAGACGACGTCGGCGTCGTCGACGCCCGCGTTGGCCCGGTCGTCCTCACCGTTCGGCGAGGAGACCAGCGCGGCGTCCCTCCAGAGGTTGGCGCGCGCGCTCCCGTTGTTGAGGGTGCGGACGTCCGACCACTTCCCGCTGTTCTTCAGCGACGTGAAGTAGCTGGCGAACTCAGCCGCCGACTTCGTGTGGACCTTGTGCGTCTTCGCCTCGCACAGGCCGCTCGACGCGCCGCCGAACTCGGCGATGCCGTAGACATGGGTCTCGTTGGCCAGGACCGCCGAGGGCAGGAGCAGCGCCCCCACGAGGGCCTGGCTCGTCCAATTCAGGGTGTGCTTTCGAGGTTTCATCGTCCGGGTCTCCCCCTTGCGGGGCATGAGTGACTGCGGCCAGCAGGCGCGCGATTCGGCAGCGCGCCAGTTCCGGCCTCGGCTCCTCAACGAAAATCCCGGCGAAATCCCCTCACGGCCCCCCCCGAGCCTTGCTTCACGCGCGCGGCGAGGAGGTCATTGGATCGACCGCCTCGCCACGCATCGTCAGCGGCTACCAGCTCGTGTCGTAGCCAACGCCCGTCCTGAGGGACAGAGAGGTCTCATCGCAGCGGTGGTCGATGTTGCCATTGGCATCGTAGTCGCACTCATAGATGCCAGTCCCGATGTAATAGCTGTGACCGCCAGCCTGCAGGGTGGTGCTGAGGTTGCTCCGCACCACCTGGTTGTACTTGTAGTTGTAGAATGTGGATTGATAGTTCAGCTGGATGGCGGAGCCCAGATTGACGGGGATGCTGCGCGCGCGGTCGGCCCAGAAGGTGGCGTAGTAGGCCGTCTCCACGTGGACATAATAGGTGTCTTGATACCGCGCGGTTTCGACCGCCTCCAGGGTGACGAAGGGCGCCGCGAGCAGCGCGTCGCGGTGGGTGTCGACGGAGGTGCCGCTCCGCTGCTCCAGCGCGCTGGCCGTCTCCGGATTCCCGGCATCGATTTCCGGCTGGCAGGCAAACATCAGGGGGAACAGCGCGAGCGTTGCGGCAAGGAAGGTACGGTTCATGGGATGGGGGTGTGACGTTGGGCGACAGTCATTGGGCCGGACGAACCGGCTCGGTTTGAATGAACAGACGAGAGGAACAACCCTGCGGAAAAGACCGTGAGTGCCTCCTTTCAGAGAGGGTTCAACCGCCCTGGACATCCATGCGGCGGGGCCTGACCGCTCAGCGCGAGCGGCCCTTCTTCGGCGGACCCGTCGTCGGCTTCAGCCGTCCGAGCGCCTCGCGGGCCTCGTCACACCAGCGCAGGTGTGCCTCCAGCCCGATCAGTCCCGCGCGAATCGACAGGTGCTCATAGGCGAACTCCGGGTCGTCTTTCCGGGCAGGGCGGACCTCCTGGTCGATGAGGCGCAACACCGCCAGCAGTGATTCCGCCTCGGCGCGGCTACGCTCCACCTGCGCCAGGGAGTCCTTGGGTCCCACCTGGGCCCCGAAGAAGAGCTTGAGCAGCAGCTCATTGCGCTCGACGTGGGGGAGCACCGGCCGCCGCAGCCATTCCGCGAGCGCCTTCCGCCCCGCCGCTGTCACCCGGTACACCTTCCGGATCCGGTCGCCCGACGAGCCGTCCTCCGGGTCGAGCTTCACCAGCTGCTCCTCCGCCATCCGCGCCAGCGTCGGGTACAGGTTGCCGTAGCTCTCCTGCCAGAAGTGCCCCACCGAATGCTCGATGGCGCTTCGCAGGTCGTACCCACTCATCGGCCTCCTGCACAGCATCCCCAGGATGGCGAACCGACAGGTGCTCTCCCGCGCCATGACTGCCTCCTCCATCCAGACATATCAGACTGATATATCCGGCCGCCAGTCCCATGGTTGTGCGAGCGCCAGGTGTGGCGCGCGGGCCTCAAGTTGTGGTGGACACTCCCCCGCGCCACCCAGACGCAGGCGTTGAGAGACATCCACTGCCCACTCGGAGCGCTCGCGCCCGCGCCCATGGCATATGACTTGCGAAGGGGCCGCGCATGCCCCACCGAAAGCTCCCCCCTCCAGGGCTGGCCGCCGCGCGAGATGCGCGCGCGCTGCTGTGGCTTCTCCCGTTCCTCGTCTGGCTGGGCTGCTCCGGCAGCAGCTCGTCCGGAGGGCCGACTCCGAATGGCGAGGACGCTGGCTGCGTCGAGCCCCCGCCCGAGGACGGCTCCGACGCGGGTGTACCGGCCGACGTGCTCATCCCCAGCCGCCTGCTGCGACGCAGCGCGATGGCGCTGAGGGGCGAGCCTCCGACAGATGAGGAGTACGCCGCGCTGGAGGCCGCCGGAAGCGAGGCGGCGCAACGCGCCTACGTCTCGGCCTTCGTGGACACCACGCTCCAGGACCCTACCTTCTATCGGACGCTGTTCGAGACGGCGCGCGACTGGTTCAACATTCCGCCCGTGGGGCCGACGGCGGATCCCCCGGAGTATGGCCTGCAGCAGCAGCGCTCCATCGTCCGGTGCCCGGATGGCACCCCGAAGGCCGGAGCATGGAAATACTTCCGCGACGACAAGGATGCCTGTCTCGGACTGAAGCCGGATGGCTCGCCCGCGGAGGAGCGCTCGCTCGAGGCGTGGTGGGCCCCGGGCGCGACGACGGTGCTGGTGGGCTTCGCGGCGAGCGTGTCACCCACGGGGCAGACCTACGACGCGAGCGGCTTCCCGGTGACGGTGACCTGCGCCACCGCGGGCCCCATCGCGAACTGTGGCTGCGGGCCCGCCGCCGTCCGCTGTCATGCCGACACGGGCAGCTATCCGGGCTGGGAGGACTACGGACTTCACAGTCCTCAGGGTCAGCGGCGACTGGTCGCCGAGGAGCCCGCGCGGTTGTTCGCGCACCTCGGCTGGCACGACCGGCCGATGACCGACCTCATCCTCGGCAACTACTCCGTGGGGCCCACGCGCCTGCAGGCCGCCTACGTCATGCAAGGCCTCGCCGGTGAGCTGACGTATCTGCTCGAGGACGACTCCTGGTGGAGACCCTCGCGCTTCGCCAGCGCGCCGGTCGACCCCAACCACCGCCCGGGCGACCCGACGGCCTGGCGCGAGTACTCCGTGCCGGCCCGCAACCCCTTCTTCCTGGAGGAGCGAGACTACCGCTACGACCCGCGCACGCAGACCGCCGCGATGAAGGGCATCCCCGCCGCGGGCATGCTCACCAGCCTCGGCTTCCTCAGCGCCTACCCTCGCGAGCGCGTGCGCGGCGCGCGGGCGCTGGAGATGCTCGCCTGCGAGGAGCTCTCGCCTCCGCAGGGACAGACCTTCAACGAGTACAAGCGGGACCCGGGCACGGAGGGGCCTTGCCAGCACTGCCACCGCCGGTTGGACCCCGCGGCCATCCACTTCAAGCGCTTCGCGAAGATGGGGCACGGATTCGAGGGCCATGGCGCGACCTACCCGATGCCGGGCGTGGGCAAGGTGTGGCACTGGCCCGCGCGCTGGCGCACCGGCGAGTACCCCTATCACTCGGACCCGTTCAGCCACTGGAACCGCTGGTACATGCCGGACACGCTGCTCACGCCCGTCACCGAGGCCCAGGCCCAGGCAAACCCGGAGGCCGTCTTCATCGACTTCCTCCCGGCGGAGCAGAACCTGCTGGGCCAGGCGAGTGACGGGACGGTGGGGCCGCTGGGCTTCGCCAAGCTCATCGTCGCCTCGGGCTCGTTCGACCGGTGTGTCGTGCGCCGCCTGCACGCGCAGGTGATGGGACGGGACATCGACCCGGCGAAGGAGGCCGGCTACCTGGAGGACCAGGTGGCGCGCTTCCTCGCCGGAGGCCGCAAGGCCCGCCCGTACATCAAGTCACTCACGCAGTCGGACCTCTTCCAGAGGGGGCGCTGACATGAATCGCTACGCATGGCTCCTCGTGCTCCCCTGGATGGCCGCCTGCAGCTCGGAGGTCACGCCATCCGCCACCCGCTCGCAGGAGCAGTCCGCCTGCGGTACGCCGGCGACCTCGGAGACCCTCCGCGTCATGGAGGGGCTCAAGCCCCACTGCGAGGGCTGCCACGCGCAGGGCGCGCGCGGCTACTTCGCCTCGGTGGAGGCCTTCCAGGGGCTGCTCGTCGCGGATGTTCGGCTGGTGAAGGCCGGCGACCCCGACGGGAGCGAGCTGCTGCGGCTGCTGGAGGGCCGGGGCACCGGCGCCTTCAAGCAGATGCCCATCGGCCAGAAGACCTACGCGCAGCTCGTGTCGGAGGGCACCGCGAAGCTCCCCGTGGAGGCGGTGCGCGCCTGGATTCAAGGGCTCGGAACGCAGCAGCGTGATGCCCGACCGGACCGCGACGCCCCGCGCATCACGCGCATGAGCGCGGACCAGATACAGCGCGCGCTCTACCAACAGCTCGGGCTGGGGTACGACGACTTCTTCGTCAACGCGAAGGAGTTCGGCTTCGACATGGCGGAGTCACGGGGCGAGGAGTACCTCCCGCTCCAGTCACCGGACGCCATCCCCTCCCCCCGTCAGTACATCAGCGGCGAGCGCTACCATGGGCTGGGGGGAGGCTCGGTGATGAACCAGGTCTCCGCGGACCGGACCCCTTCGCCCACGCTGGCCCTGACGCTGACGCAGGTCTCCCAACGCTGGTGCCGCAAGGCCCTGGCCAAGCCGGACAACACGGCGCTGTTCCCGAAGGGCGCCGCGCGCTCGGCGGACCCGGCCGAGGTCAAGGCCACGCTGAAGCGCTGGTCGCTCCACTTCCTGGGAGAGCGCTTCACCGATGCGCAGGTGGACGAGCTGTACACGGACGTCTTCGTGGCACTCGCGACGCCGACCGACACCGAGCCCGCCTACGTGGGCGTCTGCTCGTACTTCATCCGCCACCCGCACTGGGTTTTCTACTGAGGCCCGCCATGAAGCTCTCGCGTCGCAATCTCTTTCAAGCGGCCTTCGGGGCCGCGCAGGTCGGGCTGCTGGCCCGGTATGGCCTGCCGTCCGCGATGGCGCAGTCGGCATCGGGCCGGCCCACGAAGATGCTGGCCATCTGGCTGGTGGGCGGACTGCATTGGGAGTCCTTCTTCGCGCCGATGACCCGCGCGGGCATCCAGAAGTTCATCC
The DNA here is from genome assembly GCF_900111765.1 of Myxococcus fulvus. Next base: position 111,846 of record NZ_FOIB01000003.1, on the reverse strand, counting down.
CGCCCGCGCAGGGAGGCAACTACGCCTACGGGTACAACCCCGAGCAGGTGGAGCACCTGGACCGCTCGCCGGTGGACCTGATGTCCCCCGGGCCCTCGCGCAAGCTGCGCGTGCCGGTCTACTGGAACTGGGCCAATCCCGCGGACAGGAACGGGAACAACCCCGTCGTCGGCAACGCCCAGGTCTATCGCCCGGAGGGGTACGTGTGGGCCAACCCGGCCTACAAGCTCTACGAGAAGGCCGCGCTGCTGGTGGGCGCGGACCAGGGGACGGCGGCGCACGCCAGCGGCCTCATCGCGAGCATGTCCGGTGTCGCTGGCTCCACCTTCCGGGCGCCGTCGGTGCAGGCCGTCGTGGCCAACGCGATGGCGTCACGCTTCCCGGACCGCCCCCTTCCCAACGTCGCCCTGGGTGGGCCGCTGCCGATGGCGCTCGGGCTGCCCGCGCTGGCGAACCCGACGCTGCTCTCCTCCAGCGCGAGCGTGGAGCCCACGCTCTCCGACCGGAGAGACGGCACGTGGCACGGCCTGCGCGCGAGGAAGAACGAGCCGGAGCTCGCCTTCGATGGCACGCCGATGCCCGGCACGGTGCCCGCGACGGCGGTGGACGCGGCCCTGCTCAAGGCGGTGCGCCGCGAGCGAGGCACGTCCAGCGCCGGGACGGACGGGTACATGGAGCAGCTCTACGACACGTACAAGGGCGCCAGTCGCACGATTCGCCGGGACATGCTGTCGGTGCTGGAGAAGACGCCCGCCTGGGAGAAGCTCAAGGCCGACCCCGCGTATCCCGAGGACTGGATGGCCTGCACCGGCTATGCGGATGCCTGCGGCACGATGCCGTCGATGGGGGACTATGCGTTCGCGCTCCAGTTGCTGAAGTCAGACCTGGTGTCGACCGTCACCCTGCGGGCCACGAGCATCGAGGGCTTCACCTTCGACTCACACTTCGTCAGCGGGCAGATCGTCCATGCCCAGTACCTGCGCATCGCCATGGAGATGGTGGGGCGCATGTGTCTGGAGATGAGCCTGACGCCGAGCCGCTCGGACCCGTCGCGCTCGCTGCTGGATGAGACGCTCGTGTATGTCTACAGCGACTTCGGGCGGACGTTCCCCAAGGTGGGCAGCGACCATCACCCCGCGACGTGCGCCCTGCTGGTGGGCGGCGGCATCCAGGGGAACCAGATGCTCGGCGGCTACGACGAGCGGATGGAGGGCTCGCCCATGGGCATTCCGGTGCGGCTCGTCGAGGAGTCCGGGGACCTCGTGACGCGGACGCCGAACTCGCAGGACGTGGCGGCGACGGTGCTGCGCGCCTATGGGCTCCAGCCCGGCAAGGACTTCTTCATCCCGGGCGGCTACGGCGTCTTCGACGGCGTCGTGCGGACCTGAGTCAGCACCGCGTGCCCCCTCTACTGGACTGGACACAAATGCCCCCTCCTCTGCTCGTTCGAATCCTCGTCCTCGGTGTGTTGATGTTGGGCGCAGCCGGCTGTTCCGGCGGAACCACCTCGTCGGATGACGGCGGAGCCGGCACGGAAGCAGATGCAGGCACCGACGCGGGGGGCGACGCAGGCACCGACGCTGGACCCGACGTCGATGCCAGCGCCTGCGCGACGAGTCGCACGCGGCCCGCCGCGCCCGCGCAGCTCGTCGCGGCGAGCGTCTCCGCCTTCGAGGTCTCGCTGACGTGGGCGCCGTCCACGACCACCTCGGTCAACCGCTACCGCGTGCTGCTAGGCGCGGGGCGCGTCGGACAAGTGGAGCAGCCGTCCTTCGCCCACCGCCCGGTCGTCCCGGGCGAGACGTACACGTACACCGTCACGGCGCTCACCGACGAAGGGGGTGAGAGTCTTCCGTCCAATCCGGTGACTGTGACGATTCCGAGCGCACCGCCGGATGCGCTCTCCGGACTGGCGCCGGGGCACTGGTACGAGTTCCCGAACTCGAAGCTGCGGGCGGTGGCCCTCTCCCCCGCGATGCATCCGTGGCTCGGTTGGGGCGAGGGCATCAGCGGAATCATGAACGACTGGTCGAGTGGCGCCCTCGACACCCAGCGCGACCGGCTCTACATCACCGGTGGTGGTCACAACGGCTACTACGGCAACGAGGTCTACGGCTTCGATCTGCGCACGGGCGCGTGGGTCCGCCTGACGAACCCGGATCCCGTCAGCCCCGGAGCGGAGTGCCCCGACCGGGCGCTGGGCGTCAACTGCGCCATCCACACCTACGATGGGCTCGAATACCTGCCCCCGCCCTTCGACCGGTTCCTCGCGCTGGGCTGGGATGGCTGGCCGCAGACGGCGCTGAACCTCGACACCCAGCGCTGGGAGAACCACCCCGAGCTGCCACAGCTCGGGACACGCACCGGGGCCAATTCCGCCTACGACCCCAACACCGGCGTCCTCTGGTACCACTCGGGCGCGGAGGCGGTGTCGGTCTGGAATCCAGCCACCGGCGCGTGGACGATCCGCAGCGAGGCGAATCAGCTCGGCTATTACAAGAACGCGGTCGTCGATCCCCGGCGCAAGCTGTACGTCGAGGTCGGCCAGGGCTCCACCGACACGTGGAGCATCGATGCGCTGGGGAAGTTCGTCCCGAAGCGCACGCGGCTCGCGACCACGGGCGCGCGGGAGATTGAAGCCGTGGGAAATCCCGGCGTCGACTACGACCCGGTGACCGATCAGATTGTCGCCTGGAGTGGTGGCGGGGACATCTACACGCTGAACCTCGACACGCGCGTCTGGACGAAGCATGCGGCGCTGGGCACGGTGGTGCCCGGGCCGGCCAACATGAACGGGACGTTCGGGCGCTTCCGCTACGTGCCCAACCTGAATGTCTTCGTGGTGGTCAACACCGTCGACACCCAGGTCTTCGTCTACCGGCTCGATGCGCGGCCCGCACGCCTGCCGCGGCGCATCGACGTGACGGGGCCTGACACGAAGGTCGAGACGAACTCGACCGGCAAGCTGGGAGTGACGGCGGTGTTCCAGGATGGGACTTCGGTCGTCCCGACGTCGGGAATCACGTTCAGCTCGCTCGACCCGGAGGTGGCGACCGTGGACGAGGACGGCACCTTCCGGGCCATCAACCCGGGCCGAGCCCGGCTGCAGGTCAGCTACACCGACCCCCTCACCCGGCGCGGGCTGGTCGGCTCCCGCGTCCTGGAAGTGGTGCCGATGACGGGTGACGTCGTGCTCGATGCGTTGAAGATACAGCCGTCGTCGACGCTGAAGGTGGCTCGCGGAGGGGCAGCACGCCTCAAGGCGGTCGGCTCCTACCATCGCGGCGCCGACCACTTCACCCGCGACGTGACCTGCGAGGCCACCTGGAGCTCCGACGGCGCGTCGATCGCCACGGTGGCCAACGGCACGGTCAGGGGAATGTCGGAGGGAACGACGATGCTCCACGCGAAGGTCGGGACGGTGGATGCCCAGGCGACCCTCGAGGTCATCCCGCGTGCGACCCAGGCGTTGATCCCGCTGAACTTCCAGCCGCCCGGACCGCGGCAGGTGACAGGCTGGGAGGTGGCCGACGACTCCGCATTCAACGCGGCCCGCGGTTGGGGCTGGCAGGACGCGAGCGGGCTCCAGACCCGAGGCGACCGCAGAGGCACGCAGGATCCGCGCCTCGCCAGCTTCGTGCTGACGCCGCAGACCGGGGCGAGGTTCCGTCTCCTGGTCCCCGACGGCCGGTACCACGTGGCCGCGTCCGTGGGAGACAACAACTTCGGCGTGGGCCTCGCGAGCGTGGAGTTCGCGGGAGCGGGCATCGTCTACGGCGTCGGCACGGGCAACACCGCGGGGGCCAGCATCGTCGAAGCCACTGGCGGCACGGGCCTCGTCTTCGACGTCGTGGGGCCCATCAACTGGCTCGCGGTGATGCCAGTCAACGGCATGGACTTCAACCAGGTGCTCGCGGCGGCGAGGACCTGGTAGAGGCCGAAGGCGTTTCGATGGCCACGTGCGCTGCAAGCGGATGAACGCCCTCCACGCGCACTGCCCCGAGTTCCTGCGTCCCCTGTGGGAGCAGGTCGCCGAGACGGACACCGACGAGGAGGTTCTCATGTACGCCCGTCAGTCGCTGCGCGACTGACGGCGCGGCACAAATGAAGTGAGCCCTCCGCTGAGCTCCGCGGTCGGTCCAGACGGCCCCGGAACGCAGGCTCGAGTTGCTATAGCAGTACTCGGGCCTGCTCCTCCTCCGTCAGGTGCCACTCGTAGCGCAGCCGACCCGCCTCGAGCGCCCAGCAGTCGAGGATGTACTCGCACTGCGTCAGGATGGCGTACCAGCGCGCATCCTCTAGCACGGGCGCGGCACGCTCGAGGATGGTGTGCCCCCCAGGTCCGGGTTTTGCGCCAGCGCCTCGGTCACCCACCGCCGCGCCTCCTCCTCACAGCCTGACCGGACGGGGAGCATGGCGGTCCAGCGGGTATGGACCGGCACGACCTGCCAGCCGCGGACACTGTGCATCAGCGAGGCTCCGAGCCCCTTCAGGGGCGCCGAGGTCACCTTGCCGCCGTGCTGATTTCGCTTCATCGAATGCCAACCTTGGGACAGCCCGGAGAGGCGTCGAGCAAGCCCAGGGGCTCCTCGGATGATTAGAGTTGCCATCGAGGTGCCGGGTGCGTTTGCACTCAGGCGAGGAGGTGGTAGGACTTTATTAGATTGTTCGCGTTAGTCTTTTTTCAGTGAATTCACGCTTAACCTTAAAGATGCTTGTCGATAGATGCGCTACCGCGCCTGAGAATTTTCAGGTGGCGGGCGCATCTCCATCGTCGATCATCCAAGGGATACGCATGTTCAAGAAGGCAGTAGTTGTCGCCATGACTTGTGGCGCATTGTTGGCGGGCTGCGACACCGACCTGCAGGCGGAGAACCAGGAGATCCTCTCCAACCTCATCGAAGCGGGCTTTCCGGCCGACGACATCCAGGTCGTCGACGGTGCGGTGTACGTGGGCCGGGACGCCCATGTGACGCTGGAGGCTTCGCGCGAGATGCTCCAGGCCCCCGAGGGGAGCCCTGAGCAGTACCGCACGACCAATCTGGTAGGGCTGGGCGTGACGAAGATTTGCGTCAACCCGACCTCCACCTTCAACAGTTACCCCAATCTGAGCCGGGGGCTCGACCTGGCCATCGCCAACTATAACGAGCGAGGCCTGCGTATCACCTTTGCGCGCGGCCCGGCCACCGGCTGCACCGCGAACATCACCGCGGAGACCGTGTCGGGCATCGGGGGCTCCTCGGGATTCCCCTCCGGAGGGTTGCCTTATGGCGTCATCAAGATCGGCACCGGCATGTCCGGCTACTCCGAGGACATGAACGAGCACACCATCACCCACGAGCTGGGACATACCATCGGCTTCCGCCACTCGGACTACTACAATCGCAGCATCAGCTGCGGCGTCCACGATGAAGAGCCCGGGAGCGCGGGCGCCATCCTCATCCCCGGCACACCGGGCACGGCGACCATGGGAGGGTCCGTCATGAACTCCTGCTTCAGCGGGAATGAGAACGGCGAGTGGACCGCCTCCGACATCACTGCGCTGAACTACCTCTACCCGATCCTGCCTACCGGTCCCGGCGCCGCGCGGATGGTGCCTTCGGGCGGATTCGCCACGGGATACTGGGCCGAGGCGTCCACGCGCTTGCTGACGGGTGACTTCAACGGGGATGGCAAGGCGGACTTCATCGCCATCCATCCGCGCGTCGGGACCTATGCGGACACGTTCCTCTCCAGTGGCACGGGCACCTTCACGATGGTGGCGGCGGGAGGGTTCTCCTCGAACTACTGGGCGGATGGGCTCGTGCAGTTCCTGCCGGGCGACTTCAACGGCGACGGCCGGACGGACTTCGTCGCCATCCACCCCGGTGGCGCGACTTATGCCAACACGTTCCTCTCGAACGGCAACGGCACCTTCACGCAGGTGGCGGCCGGCGGGTTCTCCTCGAACTACTGGGCGGACGGGCTCGTACAGTTCCTGCCGGGCGACTTCAACGGCGACGGCCGGACGGACTTCGTCGCCATCCATCCACGCGTCGGCACCTATGCGAACGCCCTCCTCTCGAATGGCAATGGCACCTTCCGGCAGGTGGCGGCCGGAGGGTTCTCGTCCAACTACTCGGCGGACGGGGCCACGCGCTTCCTGCCGGGGGACGTCAACGCCGATGGCAGGACTGATTTCGTCGCCATCCATCCGCGCGTCGGAACCTACGCCAACAGCTTCCTCTCGAATGGCAACGGCACCTTCGTGCAGGTGGCAGCCAGTGGATTCTCGTCCAACTACTCGGCGGACGGGGCCACGCGCTTCCTGCCGGGGGACGTCAACGCCGATGGCAAGCTGGACTTCATCGCCATCCATCCGCGCGTCGGCACCTATGCCAACAGCTTCCTCTCGAATGGCAACGGCACCTTCGTGCAGGTGGCGGCCGGCGGGTTCTCCTCGAACTACTGGGCGGAAGGGACCACGAGCTTCCTGCCGGGTGACTTCAACGGCGACGGCAGGGTGGACTTCATCGCCATCCATCCGGGCGGCGGGACCTACGCCAACACGTTCCTCTCGAACAGCGGCGGAACCTTCGCGCAGGTGCCGACCGGTGGCTTCCCCTCCAACTACTCGGCGGATGGGTCCACGCGTTTCCTCCCGGGCACCTTCAACACCGATGGCAAGACGGACTTCATCGCCATCCACCCGGGCGGCGGGACCTACGCCAATACGTTCCTGATGTACTGACGTGTTGCCCGAGGGGCGCTGGGGAGTCCACGACCAGCCAAGGCCTGGTCTCACGCCAGCGCCCCTTCCCTGGAGCCATGGGAGCGCGGACGACGAGTCACTTGCGAGGGTCGAACGTCCCAGCCGCCTCCACGTGTCACCGTGGCGATGGCGCTCAGCAGCGCCAATACCCGCGGCCACAGAAGCAAGTGGACTCTTCATCGACGTCGAGACAGCACGGAATCACTCGGCCCTGAGCACCGCAAGGCGTCATATGCCAATCCACACATTGGATGGAGGCCGTGCACAGCAGGCTCTCATCCGACGCGGAAACCGGCGCCGGCGTGGAGGTCGGCGCCATCGTCGGAGTGCCTCCGCAGGCGTAGACGACCTCTTGCTGGAACTCCGTCGTGACGCCGTCGCGTTCGACAGTACCGTTGCACCGATGGAGCACCCACCCGACACGAACCGTGTATGTCCTGTCCGTGAAGTACGTGTACATGTACTCGTACCGGCCGGGCCCTGGTGTTGGATCGGGAATCAAGCGGGCTTCTTCGGACCGAAGAGGTCCTTGGGCCTCCTCCGTCGGCTCCCCGCATCCCGTCGAGAAGAAGCTCACGACCACAGCCGCAATGAAAGCAAAGCGCCTCGCAATTGCTGACATCTCCAGCTCCTTTCCGTTCGTGTTCCACTTCACGGACGGCCCGCGATGAATCCGCGCCCGCCGCGAGCGCCCTCGTGGATGGCCCCTGACGGGCACGTCCATCCCAGGAATCTGGGAGGAAGCGCCCTCGACAACTGCCAATAGCCACGTGTGCGAGCGGACGGAGCAGCCTCGAGCGCACGCCCTCCGCTCAGCGGTTGAATAGCCGCTGCCAGCCTTCCTCGACCGTCCTGGAGAGGAGCTCCGCGAGCGCCAGCGACCCGATCGCCTCGAGCGGGTTCGCCGCGGCCTTGAGCAGCTCGACGACGGACTCGCCGGCAAGCGCCAGGTCGTTCAGGTCCTCAAGCGTCGCATTCACACGCAGGCCGGCGCCGACCCGTTCGGGATGCGCGGCCGCATGCGCGCGCATCGCCTCGAAGTCGGCCGGAGAGAGCGCTCCGGCCGCGCGCTGCATGGCATTGAGGAACTCTGGGATACCCCAGACGACGATCTCAGCGCGAGTCAGGTGCGTCGACACGACGATCTTGCGCACGAACAGGAATGACGCATCACGGGCCTCGAGGAGCGATGGCAGAAAGAGGCTGATGCGCCCGCGCAGGCGGTTGAAGCCATGCGTCTTGAAGAGGAGCCGGTAGTTCGTCAGGTGCAGCTCACCACCGAGCGCCTCCTTCTGCTTCATGCCTACGACCCACATCAACCGGTCGAACGCGAAGCGGCCGAGCCCGTGCTCCGAGGGCTTGATGACGAGGTTCGCCCCCTTGCTGAGAAGCAACGTCTCGCCAGGAAGAAAGTCGTCGGGTGAGAGTGCGGATTTCATGTCCGCGCATCTTGCTTGAGATTGGCGGACATCGGTAGGCGGAACCGGCACGGACTTCGCCGGCTCCACCCCCTCGCGGACATCGACTCACGTGGGTCCGCGGGGAGAGCCTGTCGCCCTACCCTACTTCGACGCGGGAGTGAGCAGGCTGTTGAGCGTGTTGGCCACCGCGGCGCCCTGCGCGACGAAGGGCACGGGCAGCGCCGCGACGAACGCCGTGGAGGCATCGATGGCCGCGTGGGTCTTCTGCGCGGGCGTGGACGCGGGGTTGGTGAACACGCCATGCGCGTTGGACGCGGAGGCCACCGCGGTGGCGATGTTCAGCCCGGGCACGAACCGGCCCAGCGTCTTGCCGACGACCGTGGTGGGCATCGAGGTCAACTCCACGCCCTTCTTCAGCTGCCCCACGGCCCTCGCGCCGCTCTCGAACGTGTCCGCCACGCTGGCGATGTTGCCCACCGTCCCGGACACGCTGCCCACCTTCTCAAGCACCTGCTGCGGCGTCGTCACCGGCGTGGACGCGCCCTTGTTGCCCACACTCTTGGCCGCAGTGGCCTCGAGCGCCACCACGTTCATCGTCCTGTCCAACGACTCCATGACCACAGCGCTCGTCTTCGGTCCGCTGACTCGAAACATGGTGTGTCTCCGTGGAGGCATGTGCTGCGTACAAAGGAGTTATCGGAGACGCGCCGAGCGAGTTTCGTCTGCCTTTACACTCCCTCGCGCCGATACGACATCCAACCGATACGGACACCCTTTACGACATCTGACCGATGTCGCCGCCCTTGAATCGATGCCGCGACAGGCCCAGTCAGGCGATGATGGGGCGGCACCAGGATGCAATCGTCGGAGAGGAGACACAGGAGCATGGCCGCGAAGCGCGCAGCGAAGTCGACACGAGACGGCTCGGCGGAGGTCACCGCGCTGCTCGAGGAACGAGCGCACCCTCTGCGCAAGGACATCGACCAGGTCCGGAAGATCATCCTCGGTATCGACCCCTCCATCTCCGAGGCGGTGAAGTGGAACACCGCGAGCTTCCGCACCACCGAGTTCTTCGCGGCGGTGCACCTGCGCTCCGAGGACCATGTGCAGCTCGTCTTCCACACCGGCGCGAAGGTGAAGCAGAGCGCGCAGCACGGCGTCGAGCTCGACGACCCGGATGGACTCTGCCGATGGCTCGCGAAGGACCGCTGCCTCGTCACGCTCGCGGCCGTGACGCGCCAGCGAAAGGCGCTCGAATCGCTCGTGCGTCAGTGGATTCGACAGCTGGAGTGAGAGCCTCGTGAGCCCTGATTCATGACGCATGTCATCGAGGAAGTCCTCGAGCCCTTGGCTGGGATTGGCCATGGGTCTGTTCTTGAGTCTGTGGTCACGTCCGAGCACGGCGCAGCTGGCGCCCACCGGTGGCCACTACGGAGGCCGCGCCTCCGACACGGGCACCTCGCCCGGCGCGGTCAATGCCTCCGGGGGCTACTCCGCCTCCATTCCACTGGAGCTGCCTGCCTCGCAAGGCGGCCTCCCCGTGCCCATCTCCATCAGCTCCGGCACCCGAGGCGTGGGCGCCGTGGGCCTGGGCTGGGACATCCCGCTCTCATACATCCGCCGCGACATGTCGTTCGCCCACCGCAAGCCCCAGGTGACCAGCACCGTCCTCGCCGGCCGCGAGCAGGTCACCCTCTTCCTCCAGGGACAGGTGCTGGACCTGGTCCCTCGACAGGTCTCCGCGGGGCCGCCGCAGGTGGTGCACTGGCTCCCCCGCTACAACGCGCCCGACCTGCTCCTCCAGGAACAAGCAAGCACCTGGGTGATGCATGACGGCGACGGCCGCGCCTGGACCTTCACCGCGCTGACCGGACTCGAAGGGACCGGCCTCTGGCTGCTCACCTCCATCACCGGCCCGGGCAACACCGCCGTCCAGCTCCACTACAGCATCTCCCGCACGCCCGTTCCCGGCGGGAGCCTCGGGCTGACCATCGACCTGCGACAGCTCCTCTACAACCAGCACCCGTCCGGCAACTGCTTCAAGAACGAGATTGCTCTCAACTACGGCTGGCCCGGCGCGGCCATGTCGCTGTCCCTGTTGGGAGATCGCGTGCTGACGCGCGCTCGCTCCCTGAACACCCTGGACGTCTCCAGCCGAGCCACCTGCGCCAGCCTCCCCGAGAAGCTGCGCACCTATACCTTCGCGTATGGGATTGACCCGGACACGCAACACCCCCGCCTGGACGCCGTGACGATGCAGGGCCGCCAGGGCACGCCGGAGCAGGCCATCGCGTTGCCCATCGCCTCGTACACCTACGGCAACGCCACCACCAACGGCCGGCTCACCTACGCGAAGACGGCCTCCATCCCCATGCCCACCGGCTCGGATCCCTCCGGGCTGGACGCGGGCTGCATCGGCAAGGAGTGTCAGGGCGGCGGAGGCGGCTTCCCGGGCCAGCCCGGCGGTGGTGGTGGCCCCAGCGCCATCAACGACCCGAGCCTGTACCTCCCCGGCGTGGGCGCCTCCGGAGGCTCCGCAGACCCGGCGGCCACCTCCCGCGTGGCAACCTCCGTCGCATCCTTCACCCAGTCGCCCACGGGGCCCCGGACGCCCTCCGGGGTGGTCCTGAAGACGCCCGTCCAGCTCATGACGGGCATCAAACTGGGCTCGTCGTTCGACTACGACTCGCTGGCGGCGCGCGGGTTCACCGTCGGGCAGGTGGCGGACCAGCTCGCCAACACCCCGGAAGGCGCCAGGCAGATCTCCAAGATGATGAACGCGTTCAAGGACCAGCTGTCGAGCTTCGGGCAGGGAGTCGGTGACGTCATCATCTTCTGGTGCCCGGGCTGCACGGAGCACATGCGCAAGACCTGGGGAATCACCTCCGGAGGCGACAGCAACGCATACATGTGGGGTTCCATCACCGGAATCATCGGGTCGATCATGGCCATGAATCCGAGCGCGTTCGTCCCGGCGCCCAAGGTCACCGTGGAGGATTTCAGGCAGTACTTGCACTTCAAGGGCGCCGACAAGGTCCAGGTGTTGCCCTGCACGACGAACTGCACGAGCACGACGGCCGCAGTGGAGTACACCCTCGCGGGGAGGCCGATGGCCGCGGGCCCGCCTTGCTCCCGGGCGTCTGCTGGAGCGACACCCAACCCGGAGGCGGGAGGACGCGGCCCACGGCGTAGAGTTCCTGCGGCACCTCGGTGAAGCCCGGCTGCTTCGCGTCGTAGAGGTATTTGTCGCGGCGAGCCCAGCCGTCGGGCATGGGGACGTCGCACAGGAGGATGCCATTGCCGGAGGCACTCGGGGCCCCGGGAGGCAGCGGCACTTCCCGGAGCGCGGTGCCCTCATGGCGGAAGAGGCGGAAGCGTGATTCGCCGTGGACGAGCACCTCGCGTTGCTTGTCGCTGCTGTCGAGGTCCAGCACGGTGACGCCGCGCACTCCAGGCAGCTCGGCTTCGGTGACGGCAGTGCCCACGGTGAGCCGGAAGGCACCAGGCTTCGTTACTTCGAGCGTGAGGTGCTCGCGTGTGCCGTCACCATCCAGGTCCACGTCGGCCTTGTTCGTGGGTGAAGCGGTGAGCACGGCGGCGAGCACGAGGGCGCCTGCGTTGGACATGCGGCAACTCTGATGCACTGCAATCGGTCTGGGCAAGGTGGCGACTGGGCCGATGCGGGGTGGCTCACTGCCTCGCCCGGGTGCGCATCACAGGCGCCTCCTTGCGGATTGCCGAGACCACCTCTTGCGGCGAGGATGGGGCCATGCGTTCCCGCGCTCCTGGTCGTCCTGTCCGCATGCGCAACGTCGACCCCCACCCCGGGCACATCCAGGACGCGGAGCCAACGACTCGTCAACCTCGAGCGGGCAGCGAAGCTGCCCTGGACTGACGATGGGCAGTGTGTCGTCCGCGAAGCGTCTCAGCCTTGGCCGGTCCTGGTGGAGCGGTGCTACCAGACGCTTGACCACGACCGCCTCGAGTTCCACGACACCACGGGCAGATGCGCGGTCGCGTCCGCGGGCGCCGCCGCGCTGGGAGTCGGGCTCTGCCTCCTGGCGGCTCCGAGATTGCCGTGGGCGCGGTCATCGTGCTCGGCGTGGTGGTGGTCGGATTCGTCATCGAGGAGGCGCTGGAGGCCTATGAACTCCGCCACGCCTACCCCGAGGAATCAGGGACAGCACGAGAGACGAAGCCGTCCTCCCGGGAAGCTGAAGCGCAACGCAAACCGAAACCCGATCCATCAGGGCAGGGCTCGCAGCCACCCGTGCCTACCGAGCCGTCGGAGCGAGCGCGCCGCCCGGAGTGCAGGCCCATTCCGGTGCCACGCGCATCCAAAGATGCGCCGCATAACGCGTGTGCCGACAGGGTTCCGCCCAATCGTTATCCCGGCATGGATGTCAGCGTTGGAGGCGTTCGTTTCGACGCGCTGCAAGTCGGTGTGCCCGCCCTGTGGGAGATCAAGACCCATCGATTCGATCAGTACAGCTCCTTCGTCCAGCGGATGGAGATTCAGAAGGAACTCAAGCAACTCAACAAGGAGCGGGATACAGCCGTGGCGTGTGGCTATGAATTCATCATCGGAGTGAGCACCCAGGAGCATAAGGAAGCGCTGCTCGAAGCGGACTTCTCCCTGAACGTCTTCGTCACGGGGTGCAGCCGATGACTCGGCGCAATGCCCTCACCTTCATCGTCTATGCGCCCGCCCTCGTGGGCAAAGACGATCGACCGGTCGACATCCTCCATGGAATGGAAGAGGCGCTCCCTGCCTTGCAACTGAGATGGCGGCTCTCAGACAGCGGGCGCCCCATTCCATTGCCACAGCGCGACGCATGGCTCATCGACAGTATCGAGGGCGGGGAGTTCCCTCTCGTGTGCAATGGGGACGAGAGTCATCCCGTGACGGTTTTTGGAAGGGAACGTTCAGGGCGCTTCAGCCCAGGCGGGCAGCCCCAATTTGAAGTCCATGCGGAACTGCCTCGGGATGAGACTGTGCTCGCGGCAGCGGCGGCTGTGCTCGAATCAGTGGCGGAGGGGGCACACGCGTTCTGGGGGCACGCGGCGAGGTATGGTTATGGCTCGGAGGTTGCGCAGCAGCTTCGCCGGTCGCCTCAGGGTCCTCAGTGCTCCCCCCGTGGGCTTCCCATGCTCAGCATGCCCGAGAAGCTCCCCGCCCCCGAGATTCCCAACTTCCTCGCATGGCTGAACTACTGGTCTGCCGCGACGGCGCAGGCCATCGGATTCCCGGACCCCGCCCGCGACGCGGACCTGCTCTCACGGGCGCGGCGCACGGCATCCGGCGGGTGGGTCGTACGACTCACAGACTCGCCGCTCGACCTGGACCAGCCTGACCACCTGGCTGCGCTCCTGCGGGCCTATGAGCGCTTTCCGGAGATCGGTGGACGCACGACTCCGCGGGAGTGATGCAAAGCGGCTGGGCGATTCACGAGGCCCGCGGCCCTCGCCCTCAGTGCACCTCACCCAGATGGGCGTAGCTCTCGCTCTCGATCTGGATGGTGGTGTGGTCGATGCCGAACTTGTCGAACAGGTCGTGCTTCACCGCGGAGAGAATCTCGTCGTTGTTGCAGACCATCGGGTCCAGCACCACCAGGTGCGCGGACAGCGCGTACACCCCGCTGGAAATCGTCCACACGTGCAGGTCGTGCACCGCCGTGACGCCCGGCACGCGCAGCATCAGCTCGCGCACCTGCGGCATGTCCACGTGCGAGGGCACCGCCTCCATCAAGACGTCCACCGCGTCCCGCACCAGCCGCACCGCCCCCACCACGATGACCACCGAGATGACCGCGGAGATGATGGGGTCCACCACGAACCACCCCGTCAACGCCATGATGCCCGCGCCAATCAACACGCCCACCGAGGACAACGTGTCCCCCAGCACGTGAAGGAACGCGCCACGGACGTTCATCGAGTGTGTGCGATGCAAGAACCCCAACGCCCCCAGGTTCGCGACCAGACCCACCGTGGCCACCAGCGCCATCGGCTTCACGTCCACGGCCTGCGGCGAGTGGAACCGCTCCCAGGCCTCGTAGAGAATGAACCCGGTGATGCCCAGCAACAGCACGCCGTTGAGCAGCGCGCTCAATATCTCCATCCGGTAGTAGCCGTACGTCTTCTTCACGTCCGCCGGCTTGCCCGCGAACCACAGCGCCACCAGGCTCAGGGCCAGCGCGGACACGTCCGTCAACATGTGACCCGCGTCCGACATGAGGGCCAACGAGTGCGTCAGCCAGCCCCCCACCGCCTCCGCCAGCGCGATGGTCGCCGTCAGCACCAGCGCGAAGATGAGCCGCCGACGGTCCTTGCGCCGCTCCTCCGCCAACCCACCCCGCTTGGGACCGTGCCCATGGCCGTGCCCATGCCCATGGTGGTGATGCCCATGGCCGTGGTCATGCCCGTGGTCGTGGTCATGCCCATGCCCCGCCCCGCCGCGTGTGTGAGTGGAGGTAGTCACGGGAGAGAGAAGTGAGGATACAGCCGGGTCCTGGGGTAAGAGAGGGGAGAAACGCGATTCCGACGGCCCGGTCCCTCCCCGGAGCGCGGGGCCGGACGGAGGTAGGGATGGACTTCGAGAAGCACCAGAGCCTGCACACCATCATCATGCTGAGAGATGTCATCCGCAAGTGGTGGCAGATGGAGCTCTCCTTCGCGGATCGCCACGGCGTGGTGCACGAGTGGCAGCGGGGGGACATCTCCCCGCCTCCCAACCCGTTCTGTCGCATCGCCCTGTTCTCGAGGGAGGGCCTGCGCCGCTGCAGCCAGTCCGTGCGCGTGCTCCACGAGAAGTTCCGCGGGAACAAGAAGATGCGCCGCTCGCTCTTCCACGACTGCCACCTCAACTTCAGCATCGTGGGCGCCCCGCTCTACGTCGACAACGAGTACGCCGGCTGCCTCTTCGTCGAGGGCTTCTCCCGCCAGTTGCTCAACGCGCGCGAGGTGGAGGTGCTGCGCTCACGCCTGCTCCAGTTCGCCCCGCCCTTCTCCGACCTGGACCGCGCCGATGAGCGCGTCCCCGTGCTCGACGGCGCGGAGCTGGCGAAGCTGTCCGACCTGCTCGAGTTCGCCGCGCTGGAGATCGCCAACCACGAGTCGGAGCTCGCCCGGCGCGAGGAGCAGCTGCCGCCGCCTTCCCCCGAGGTGCAGGAGCGCTACCGGTTCGAGAAGATCATCGGCCGCTCCGGGCCCATGATGGAGGTCTTCCGGTTGATGGAGAAGGTGGCCAACTCCGACTCCACCGTGCTCATCAACGGCGAGTCGGGCACCGGCAAGGAGCTGGTCGCTCGCGCCATCCACCACAACGGCCCGCGCAAGGACCAGCCCTTCGTGGTGCAGAACTGCTCGGCCTTCAACGACAACCTGCTGGAGAGCGCCCTCTTCGGCCACACGCGCGGCGCCTTCACCGGCGCGCTGCGCGACAAGAAGGGCCTGTTCGAGGTCGCCGACGGCGGCACCTTCTTCCTCGACGAGGTGGGCGACATGTCCCCCGCCCTCCAGGTGAAGCTCTTGCGCGTGCTCCAGGAGGGCACCTTCCTCCCCGTGGGCGGCACCCACCACAAGGAGGTCAACGTCCGCGTCGTGGCCGCCACGCACAAGGACCTGGGCGAGCTGGTCAAGCGCGGCGAGTTCCGCGAGGACCTCTACTACCGCATCAACGTCATCCGCGTGCAGCTGCCCCCGCTGCGCGAGCGCCGGGATGACCTGCCCGTCCTCATCGACCACTTCCTGCGCAAGCACCACCGCGAGGGCCAGCGTACGCGCGGCCTGTCCCCGGAGGCGCTCGCCATCCTGGGCGCCTATGCGTGGCCCGGGAACATCCGCGAGCTGGAGAATGAAATCGAGCGGCTGCTCGTGCTCGGCGGCGATCTGGAAACGCTCCCCGCGGAGCTGCTCTCCAGCCGCATCCGCGACGCGGTGGTGCCCGGCGGGGGTCCCTTCATCCCTCCGCGCGCGCACGGCCGGCTGCACGAGGCGGTGGAGGCGCTGGAGCGGGAGATGATCCACCAGGGCCTCTTGCGCACGCGCAACAACAAGAGCCGGCTGGCGCGCGAGCTGGGCATCAGCCGCTCCAACCTCATCCTGAAGATTGCGCGCTACGGGCTGGACCGGGGCCTGCCCGAGGACGAAGAGGCGGAGGCGGAGGCATGAGCGCGGAGGCCGTCTACTTCCACCAGGACTACCTGCGCGTCCCCGACGGCGCCGACCTGTACTACCAGGTCACCGGCGACGGCGAGCCGGGCGTGGTGCTGTGCGACGGCCTGGGCTGCGACGGGTTCGCCTGGAAGTACCTGGCCCCGTACCTGTCGCGCCGCCACCGCGTGCTGCGCTGGCACTACCGGGGGCACGGCCGCTCGGGCATCCCCGAAGACCGCGAGCGCATCGGCATGCTCTACACCTGCGATGATTTGCAGCGGGTGATGGACGCGGCCGGGATGGAGCGCGCCGTGCTCTTCGGCCACTCCATGGGCGTGCAGGTGGCCCTGGAGTTCCACCGCCGCTACGCCAGCCGCGTCGCGGGGCTGGTGCTCCTCTGCGGCAGCTACGGCAACCCGCTCGACACCTTCCACGACTCCAACGTGCTCAAGAAGCTCTTCCCCTCCCTGCGCCGGGTGGTGGAGCGCTTCCCCGAGCAGTCCGCGCGCCTCATCCACGCGGCCCTGCGCACGGAGCTGGCGGTGCAGCTGGCCATCTCCCTGGAGATGAACCGCGAGCGCATCGCCCGCAACGACTTGTCCCAATACTTCGAGCACCTGGCCCGCATGGACCCGGTGGTGTTCGTGCGCACGCTGGACTCGCTGTCCGAGCACAGCGCGTGGGACCACCTGCTCCACGTGGACGTGCCCTCGCTCGTGGTGGCCGGCGGGCGGGACAAGTTCACCCCGGGGTGGCTGTCCCGGAAGATGGCCGCCCGAATCCCCGAGGCCGAGCTGGTCCTCATCCCCGACGGCACCCACACAGCCCCCCTGGAGGCCCCCGGGCTGGTCGAGGTCCGCGTCGAGCGCTTCCTCCGGGAGCGGCTGGGCGGGCCCTCCCACCCCAGTCCCCCGGACGGCCAGGGCCGGAATTCCTCGCCCACACGCCCTGGAGGGTGACACCGGGGTGACAACAGGCCCCGGATACCCGGCGATCAGGCGGTCAGGCGAGATGTAACCCCTGACTGAACGCCCGGTGGGCATCCGCACTCGTTGCAGGAGCCGCACTCACGGCATATAAGCCCCCGCCTTCCGGGTTCCGGTGGGGATCGGGAGACCTGACCACAACGCGGCTTCCCCCCCGCCATTCACCTCAGTTTGGTTCGTATGATTCCTCGCGAAAACATCCGTAACGTCGCCATCGTCGCCCACGTTGACCATGGCAAGACCACGCTCGTCGATCACCTGCTGCGGCAGGCGGGCACCTTCCGTAGCAACGAGCACGTCGCCGAACGGGTGATGGACTCCAACGACCTCGAGCGCGAGAAGGGCATCACCATCCTCGCGAAGAACACCGCGGTCTCCTACAAGGGGATGCAGATCAACATCATCGACACCCCGGGTCACGCCGACTTCGGTGGTGAGGTGGAGCGCGGTCTGCGCCTCGTCGATGGCGTCATCCTGCTGGTGGACGCCGCCGAAGGTCCCCTGCCCCAGACGCGCTTCGTGCTCAGCAAGGCGCTGGCGATGGGCCTGAAGACGGTGCTGGTCATCAACAAGATCGACCGTCAGGACGCCCGCGCCCCCGAGGTGCTGGACCAGGTCTACTCGCTCTACATCGACCTGGGCGCGGACGATAAGCAGCTCGAGATGCCCGTGCTGTACACGATTGCCCGTCAGGGCCAGGCGTCCACGAGCCTCGAGGTCCCCGGCAAGACGCTGGAGCCGCTGTACGACGCCATCATCAACCACATCCCGCCCCCGCCGGCCTCCCAGGAGACGACGCCGCAGCTGCTCGTGGCCAACCTGGACTACGACGACTATGTCGGCCGTCTCGCGGTGGGCCGCGTGCAGGCAGGTCGCTTCACGCCCAACATGCCCATCTCCGTCGTTCGCGAGGGGGGCAAGGTCGAGCCTGGCAAGATCGTCAAGCTGTACGGCTTCTCGGGCTTGAAGCGCGTCGAGATCCAGGACGCCGGCCCGGGTGAGATCGTCTCCATCGCGGGCATCGAGGACGTGTCCATCGGCGACACGTTCGGCGACCCGGAGAAGCCCGTGGCGCTGCCGCGCATCACCGTGGACGAGCCCACGATGATGATGATCTTCAAGGTCAACGACGGACCGCTGGCCGGCAAGGAAGGCAAGTTCGTCACGTCGCGCAACCTGCGCGAGCGCCTGTACCGCGAGGCCTACCGCAACGTGGCCGTGCGCGTGGAGGACACCGCGACGCCGGACGCGTTCCGCGTGGTGGGCCGCGGCGAGCTCGCGCTGGCCGTCATCATCGAGAACATGCGCCGCGAGGGCTACGAGCTGACGGCCTCCAACCCGGAGCCCATCACCAAGACCATCGACGGCGTGCTGCACGAGCCCATGGAGCTGGTGTTCTGCGACGTGCCGGAGACGAGCGTCGGCGTGGTGACCGAGCGCATGGGCACGCGCAAGGGCCGCATGACGGACATGGGGCAGCTGGGCTCGGGGCGCACCCGCCTCCAGTTCCGCATCCCCGCGCGTGGCCTCATCGGCTTCCGCTCGGAGTTCCTCACGATTACCCGTGGTGAGGGCATCATGAGCAGCCAGTTCGACGGCTTCGAGCCGTGGTTCGGCTACATCCCGAAGCGCCAGAACGGCGCCATGGTCTCCGACCGCCTGGGCGACACCGTTCCCTACGCGCTGTTCAGCATCCAGGAGCGCGGTCAGCTCTTCGTGGGCGCGGGCACCACCGTGTACGAGGGGATGATCATCGGCGAGCACTCGCACCCGTCCGAGCTGAACGTGAACTGCTGCCGCGAGAAGAAGCTCACCAACATCCGCGCCGCCGGCCGCGACGAGAACGTCATCCTCGTCCCGCCGCGCGAGATGGGGCTGGAGAAGGCCCTGGAGTGGATCGCCGACGACGAGCTGGTCGAGGTGACGCCCAAGTCCGTGCGCATGCGCAAGAAGGCGCTGGCCGTGGGCGAGCGCTACCGCGCCGAGCGCGACCGCAAGCGTGAGGAGCGCGCGGCCGAGGCCGAGTAGTCCCGTTGAACGACGGCTCCGGCCGTCGATGCGCGAGGGCCCGTTCCTTCCAGGGAGCGGGCCCTTCGTGTTTCCGGAGGCCCGCTCGGCTCGGGCGGGCTTCGGTCAGGCGCGGCGCCGCACGAAGCGCCCGTCGCCACGGGGCACGGTGGCGCTCCAGCGCGGCACCGGGTCTCACGGGCCCTCTCGGGGCTCACTGGGACACAGCGCTGCACGAGGCGTCCGTGCCCGACGGTGTCACCGGCTCGACGTCGGGCGGGCCCAGCGAGGACAACGTGCGGCGCACCACCGTCCAGGACTCTCCGGGCCCCAGTTCGCCCGCCGTGAAGGCCTGCTCGGGCGCGTCCTCGACCACCGCGAGCTCCTCCGCGTCCACGTAGAGCGGCGAGCCCCAGTGGAAGCCGGGCCTCGGCGGGAGGTGCCACGTGGCGCCGTCCGAGAGGCGCGTGAGGACCAGCGTGCCTCGCGACTCGCCCCTGCGGGTCTCCAGGTGCAGCGCGTGGCCACCACCCACGACGGCGGAGACCTCCGTGAGGAAGTCCTGTCGCGAGGCACGCAGGCGCCTCGGGCGCAGGTCCTCCGCGTGGTGCGCCAGTGGAGACGTCATCAGGTCCATGCGCGTGAAGGCGTGGCGCTCGGCGTCGTAGCCGTGGCCCTCGAACCAGACCAGGTGCTCACCGTCCGTCCGGGGACAGGCCGCGCCGCCGCCCGCCGAGGGCACCACGAGCGGCCGCGCGGGCTCCCCTTCCCTCCAGGACCACAGCGACGCGCGCCCCTCGTCCAGCGCGCTGAAGAGCAGCGCGTCACCTCCCACCGTCAGGTGCGCCGCCACGCTCCGGTCCGGCGCGCTCCACGCCTCCACGGGCGCACGGTCGTCCTCCCAGCGCGCGCTCCAGACCCGGCGACGCGTGGTGGTGCTCGCCATCCACCCGGGCCCCAGGACGGCATCCAGGGGGCTCGCCCCCTCGGGTCGGGGCCACACCTGGGGCGATGCACCCGCGTCCTCGAACGACACGCCGAAGAGGCTTCGCGGATGCGTGCGCCCGTCGACGGCGTTGCCCTCGAACAGGGCCCCCTCCGTCCGCAGCTCACGCAGGCGCAGGTCACAGCCCTTCGCCCCCTCGAGCACACGCGCGAGGAACAGGACCTGACCGCGCGAGAGGTTCTCCACGCGCAGCTCCAGCGAGGCGTCCCGCATCCGCGAGTAGCCCAGCAACCGCGTCCCATCGCGAGCCGCGCCGAAGAGCGCGAAGTACCGGTGCCCCGAGCCCGGCGCTGGCGACAGCTCCTGACAGCCGTCGCCACACGGCCGCCACGACGACGCGGGATGACGTTGCGGGCGCGGATCCACCTCCAGGCCCTCACAGCCCGGGGACACCGGCAGCGACACAGGGAGCGGCCCTCCAGGTCGGGAGGACGCGATGCGCGAGGACAGTCCCCACAGGACGCCCAGCACCAGGCCCAGCGACAACAGCACGAGCCCCCGCGTCGGCCAGCGCGGAGGCAGGGACCTTCCAGGGGACATGCCAGGACAACGACGGCCCCGGCGTTTCTTCCCGTGAGGCCCCCTGGCCCGCGCTTCAGAACGTGTACTTCACCTTCGGGAAGATGGCGAAGGACATGATGTTGGGGCCGATGACGTAGCGCGCCAGCAGGTCCGCGCCGACGGTGAAGTGGTCCATGCCGGTGGCGTACTCCAGCCCCACGCCCAGGCCCGCGTTGGGCGAGCTGACGGCGCGGCCCGGGTCGCCCTCGTCGGGGTCCACCGGCGCGGGGTCCATGCGCGTGTAGCCCGCGACGAGCTTGGGCGTCAGGTACAGCCGGTTCATCAGCGGCACGTGGTACGCGGCCGAGACGTCCAGGAACTGCATGGTGAAGTTGTCGGACAGCGAGCACGTCTCCGTGCCCGGCAGGTAGCCCGCGAAGCAGTTCTGCGCGGACGAGCCCATGCCGAAGTGCGCGCCCAGGGAGATGCGCTCCGTCAGGTCGTAGCCGATGCCGAGCTGCAGGTACGTCTGAGCGTTCGAGTACGCGTTCTCACCGCCCACGGTGAAGAACACGCCGACGTTGGTGTCGGTGTAGAAGCCGCGGCGCGGCTGGAACTCCACGCCCTCCGGCGGCGTGGCCGCGAGGGCCGGAGACGACAGCAAGGCGAGCGCGGCAACGAGCTGGGACTTCTTCACGGGTCCTCCCCACGCGGTGCCCCTCCGGTCCAACCGGAAGTGGCGACGGACGTTAATGACGCCCCCCTCGTTCCGGCAATGAGGGGCGGGAATGAAAATGGCGTGGACCGTTCCGTCCACGCCACTTGGAGGGACGACTGGCGCCGTCCCGAGCCGTACACCCGCGGGCTACCCTTCGCCCTCGGAACCCGCCGGCGAGAACATCCACGGGTACGTCACCGCCACCACGCCGCCGCCCTTGGGCTCCGGGAACTTCCAGCGACGGATGCGGGAGATCATGCACTGCTCGGCGCGGGAGTTGCCCAGCGTCGACTCGGAGACCGTCGCGTCGGAGACCATGCCCGCCGGGTCGATGGTGAAGGCCACCGCCACCTTGCCCGCGAGGCTCGGGTCCTTGTTCAGCTCCGACTCGTAGCAGTACTTGATTTCATTCTGGTGGCGCCGGATGACCTTGGCGATGACGTCCTTGTCCAGGCCGCCCACCACCGTCGTCTTGCCGGGGATGACCTTGGTGATGGACTTGCCACGGCCGCCCAGGTCGATGCCGCCCGAGCCTCCCGCGCCGCGTCCCTCACCCTTGGTGCCCAGGCCGCCGATGCCCATGGCCGTGCCGCCACCGCCGGTGCCGGAGCCACGCGAACCCAGGCCACCCACGCCCTGGGCGTCACCCATCGCCGCGCCGCCCTTGAGGCCGCCCAGCGCGTTGTTGAGGCCGGTGCCGAAGCCGCCGGGGCCGAACACGTCCGAGGCCCCGCCCTTCAGGCCCTTGAACGCGCCGAGCAGACCGACCTTGCCCACCACCTGGCGGTCCTTCTCCTTCTTCGTCTTGTCCACCACGGGCGTGCCGGGCTTGGACGGCGCGGCCTCGGCCTGCTTGGCCTCCTCCTTGCCGAACTTGCCCTCCTCGTCCTTCGCCTTCGCGCCCTCCTCCACACCGGACAGCTGGAGCTTCTTCTGCTCGAGCTTCTTCTCCGGGGTGATGAGGAACTTCGCCACGCGCTGCTGGGACTCGAAGATGTCGTTCGCCGGCGCCTGCTCCGAGCGAGGCGTGAGCGCCATGGCCGCCACCACCGCCGCTCCCGCGAGCAGGCAGATGCTGACGATCTTGAAGAACGTGTAGTCGGCCTCCGCCAACGAGGTGGCGGCGATGGCCTGCGACGGCTTCACGTACCGGGCGACGAAGGCCACCGTGCCGAACGACACCTCGACGCGGTCGTGCAGGCCCAGCTTGAAGACCTGCTCCTTGTCCTCGGGCGTGCCGGTGAGCAGACCCGCGGCGCGCAGCGTGTCCTTCGACTTCACGTTGCCGCGCTCGGTGACGATGACGCCCGTGCCCTGCGGCGCGTGCACCTCCAGCACGTCACCCCGGCTGACGACCAGCTCGTGGCGCTTGCCCACCGTCGGCGCGAAGACGTGGAAGAAGTTCTTCTTGCCCTCGCCGATGGTGACGGGGACGCCGTCCTTGAAGTGCTGCACCTGCAGCAGGGTGTCGCCCCACAGCATGGACACCTGGAGCACCTTCTCCCGCGCCGTGGGCATGGCCTCGGGCGGGAGCTGCTCCTGCAGGTGAGGCAGCACCGCCCGGCGCGGGGCCGCCGCGACGGGAGGCGTGTCCACCCTGGGCGTGGGCCGCGTCTCCTCGCGCGCCATGGGCGGCGGAGGCGGAGGTCCCACGCGGTTGAGGCCGGGCGGAGCCACGCGCTCGGTGCGCAGGCCGCCGACATTCGCCGAGGGAGGAGGACGCGGAGGCGTGAAGACGAAGCCGCCTCGCGTGTTGCCGCCCGCCGCCGACGGAGGTGTCACCACCTCCGGCACCGTCCGGTTCACGGGCGGAGGAGTGGGCGTCCTCTGCGTCACAGAGCCCTGGAACGAGCCCTGGAAGCGCGGTCCCGCCACCTTCGCGCCCGCGGGTGCGAGACGCTCGGGTTCGTCGGAGCCTCCGAAGAGGACCTCCACCCGCGTGCCTCCCACGCGCAGCACATCCCCGGGTTTGAGCGCGGTGGGGATGACCAGCTTCTGGCCGCTCACCTCCGTGCCGCCCTCGCTGCCGAGGTCGATGGCCGTTACCGAACCATCCTTGTCCACCTTGAGCATCACGTGGAGATTGGAGACCCGCGGATCCTGAACCTTCACCGCCGCCTGGGCGCCCGACCCCACGATAACGCTCTCCGCCTCCGATACGGTTTCCACCGTGGAGCCATCAGGCCCCGTGATTCGAAGGGTCAAGCCGTTGTTCTTCGCCGCCGCCATGAAGTTCTTCCTTCTTCCCTTCCGCTCCCGAAAACGCCTGACCGCCGCCGCTAGAGGTTGTCGACGGACTTCTGTAGCTCCGGGTCGAAGTTCTCCCGGACCTTGATGAGACTCTGGAAGTCCGTCTTCTTGCGGTGGAGCACGTATGAGCCTTCCGGCTTCGTCAGCTCGCCCTCCACCGCGACATCCGTGAAGTCGATCACCGTCTTCTTCCGGAAGACCGTGCGGTCCTCCTCCTGGATGATCTTCACCGAGTCTTTTGACTGCTCCTGCGCCATCACCGCCGGCGCCGCGAGCAGGCCCATCATCGTCACCGTCGCTGCCAGTCGCCGCATACCCAACCTCCTTCTTGCTTCCTCGGGTGTGACAGCGGGTTCCGAGTTGGGTACCCGCGACTCTTTGCACGAGGCGATCCACACCCAAGTCCCTGAATCCTATGGAACTCGCTCGCCGCCTTCCAAACCAGGGCCCGGAGGGAGGAAAAAACTTCCTCCCGGCCCTGTAGGGACTGCCGTCCTACGGAGCAGGCGCGGGCTGCGCGTCCTGCTGCGTCGGAGCCGCCGGCACGGGCGCGGGCGCCTGGGCGTCCGTCCCCTGCTGCACGGCGTCGGCGCCAGGCGTCGCGCCCGCGGGCACCTGGGCCTCCGCCCCCGTGGGTGCCTGGGCGCCCGTCGCGCTCGCGGGTGCCTGGGCGCCCGAGCCCGTCGTATCGGCGGGCGGCGGCGTCGCGTCCACGGAGTCGGTGCCCTCGACGGGCGCACCATCGGCGGGTGCACCTTCCGCGGGTGCGTCCGGGGCGTTCGCGTCCTGCGGCAGGGTGTTGAGCATGTTGCCCCCGCCGCCGGTGGCCTCGTCCTTCTTGTCGCCCTCCGCGCCGGCCGTCGCGGCCTCGGGCGGCGGGGCCTTGAGCATGTTCGTGAGGCCCGTGACCTTGGCGGTGATCATCTGCCGGTCCTGTTCGCTCGTGGACTCCAGCGTCTTGCAGCGGTCCAGGAAGCCGATGGCGCGCTCCCAGCCCGTGCGGTCCGCGGCATAGGCCCAGCCCGCGCCGCACACGGCCTCGGGCAGGTCCGCGCGGTTGGCGAGCACCTTCTCGAAGGTCTCACCCGCGGCGATGCCCTTCTTCGGGTCCTTCCCCTTCTGGCCGTCCAGCGCCCACGCCAGCGACAGGCGCGCCTCGGCGGAGTCGGGCTCCAGCTCCGTGGCGCGGGTGAAGGCCTTCTCCGCGCCCGCGTAGTCGCGGTAGCTGAGCGCCAGCGCGCCCAGGTTCACGTAGGCCGGCGCATACCGGTCATCCAGCGACACGGCCTTCTGGAACTGGGACAGCGCGCGCGAGCGCTCATCCAGCTTCAGGTAGACCATGCCCAGCAGGTTGTAGAGCGACGGGTCCTTCTCCGCGTGCTTGCGCGCGGTGCCGACGAGCAGCTCCGCCTGCCGGTACTTCTCCCGCGCGTAGGCCACGTACGCCAGGTTCTTGTACGCGCCCGGATGGTCCTTGTTGCGCTCCAGCACGCGGCGCGCGGTGGCCTCGGACTCGTCCAGCTTGCCCAGGTGCCGGTACGTCGCGGACAGCCCGTTGAGCAGCGACGCGTCGTACGCGCGCCCCGGCGTCTTCAGCGCCTTCTCGAAGAGCGCGAGCGCGTCATCACCCCGGTCCTGCGCGCGGTACACGCCGGCCAGGTTGACGACGGACGGCGTGTGCGCCGGGTCCAACAGCAGGACCTTCTCGTAGGCGGTGCGCGCGTCGTCGACGCGGCCCTGACGCTCGGCGATGACGCCCAGGTTGAACTGGGCGTTGAGCGTCTGCGGCGACATCACCAGCACCTTCTCGAAGCCCTGGCGCGCGGCGTCCAGGTCACCGGCTTCGTAGGACTTGATGGCCGCCGCGAACTGCTCGGCCATGGTGGACGTCTCCTTGGGCGCCGCGGGGGCCGCCTCCGGAGTCGCCGAGGGCGCGGCGGCCGTGGGCTTCTCCGGCAGCGCGCTGGTGGTGGTGGGCTTCGTCTGGGGGCCCGTCGCGCACGCGGCCGTGAAGGCCAGCGAGCCGACGACGAGCGAGCGGAACCATTTCATCGGCATCATTCCGGTGTAGGGCGTGAAGGCGTTCTTCGCGTCGCGGGTCATGGCAGCACCTCCTGGACCGCGGCGGTGGGTGCCTGCGTCCTGTCCTCCGGAAGGGGCGTCTTCGGCGCGCCCTCCACCGGCGGGAGCTGAATCGAGGGAGCGCCGGTCTCCGGCGTCACCGCGGGCGTGGCCGTCGCGCCCGAGGGGCCGCCGGGCTCCCGTGCGAGCTCCGCCGCCGCGAGCGAGTCATGCGCGCGGTAGCCCACCTTGCGCACCTGGGCATAGGTGCCCGGGTGGTAGCGGTTGACCTGGTCCTGCGCGGCCAGCGTCCACGGGCTGTAGATGCCCAGCTCGTAGGCCTTCTCCAGCGCCTTCTCCAGGGCCTCGTTGGCCTTGTCCTCCAAGGGCAGCGCCAGGTTCTCCAGCTCCGAGCGGTACATGCCGAGCTGCTCCTCGTCGAGCCCCGTGGGGTCCGGCGAGTCCATGATGTTGCGCGCGAAGTCCGCGTACGCGAGGCCGATGCGCGTGAGCGCCGCGATGCCCCACTCGCCCGAGCCCGTGGAGAGCACCGCGAGGTACTCCTTCTCCACGCGCTGGATCTCCCGCTGCTTGGCCGTCAAGTCCCGGCGGATGGTGGTGACGCGCGAGAAGCGGATGTCCGTGTAGCGCTTCCACGCCGGCTCCAGCGCCAGGAAGCGCGCATGGGCATAGGCGTTGAGCGCCGCGTCCTCCTTGCGCGTGGCCTCGGGCAGCCGGCCCCAGGCGCGCACCAGCTCCGTCTGCACGCGCTCCTGCTCGCGGACGTTCTTGAGCTGCTGCCACGCGAGCAGCTCGTGGTAGCGCGCCAGGTACAGCTGCGAGGGCGTGGCGCGCGAGTCGCGGCCATAGCCGTCCGCGAAGGCGCCGAACGCACGGGCCGCCTCGCTCCACTTGCGCTCCTTCTCCCAGACGAGCGCCGCGGAGTACGCCACCTGCGGCACGTCCTTGCGGTCGCGGAAGCGCGTGACGTAGGCGTTGTAGGCCGCCACGGCCTTCTGGGCCTCGCCAGCGCTCTCCCACCACACGCCCGCGTTGAACTGGGCGTCCGCCACCCACGCGCCCGCCTCGGCCACCAGCGCCTTGCGCTCGGCGGCCTTCTGCGAGCGGCGCGAGTCCGCGTCCTCCTCCGCGCCCGGCGTGTCACCCTTCTTCGCCACCGTCTTCGCGCGAGCGTCCTTGCCCTTCTTGCCCTCCGCGTCGCTCGCCTTCAGCGCGGCGTCGTAGCTTGCGAGGAAGGACTCGGCCAGCGTGGCCGCCTTGCGGTAGTCGGCGACCTTCTCGTAGAGGCCCGCCAGCGTGTAGCGCGCCTTGAGCTCGAAGGGGCTGCGCGGGTACTCGGCCAGCACGCGCTCGCCCGCCTCGATGCCGCGGTCCAGCTCCCCCGCCTCCTGGGCGATGGACATGGCGTAGGTGAGCGCGCGGTCCGCGTTCTCCGACTTGGGGAACTCCTTGACGTACTTGAGGAACTCCTCGGCCGCCTTCTTCGGGTTCTTCTCCTGCTTGTAGACGACCTCGTCCACCCACTTGTAGTGGCTGCCCTCCACCACGCGGGCGACGCGGGCGGCGAACTCGGAGCCGGGCTTGGACAGCTTCTTGTTCTCGAGGAACTTGCGCGACAGCGTGGACAGCTCCAGCCACTCCTGGCGGCTCTCCAGCACGTACATCGTCAGGTCCGCGGCGTCGCGCGAGCGGCGCTCCTCCGGGAACTTCTCGATGATTTCGCCGAAGCGCCGCGCCGCGTCCACGAAGTGGCTGCGGTCATAGAGGATGACGGCGGCCTGGTAGCGCAGGTCGATTTCATCCTGCGTGCCCGGGTAGAGCTTCACGTAGACGTCGCACGCGGAGACCAGCCGCTCCTCGAACTTCGTGAGCGCCTCCTCCTGCTTCTCCTTCGCGTCGCGCTTGACGATCTTCTGCCGCGCGACGTCGCCCTTGTCCTTCTTCTCGTCGACCTTCTGACCGTCCTTGAGGTCGCTCTTGGCGAGCTGGCCCCGCTCGATCTTCACCAGCTTGTCGTAGGCGAGGATGGCGTTGAAAGCGGCGCTCTTGCGGTAGCTCTCGTTGGAGACCTCGCGCGCCGAGTCACGGTCCGGAATCTGGAAGGCGACCACGGCGTCGTACTCGGCCGCGGCGGCCTGCCACTCCTCGAGCGCCCAGAGAATCTCCGCGTAGAAGAAGCGCAGGTTGAAGGCGGAGTCCGCCACGAACTCCGGGTTCGCGTTCGACGCGAAGGCGTCCACGTACTGCTTGTAGATGTCGCGCGCGAGCCGGTAGGTCTCCACCTGGCGCGTCTTCTGCGCCTCCTGGTGGTACTCCGTCACCATCACCCGCATCGCCTCTTCCGTGACGTTGAAGGCGTTGCGCAGCACGGGGGCCTTGCCCTCGTTGGACTTCCACCACTCGCCGCCCGGGCTGTAGAGGTCCACCATCCGCTTCATCTCCTTGCGGACCTGCTGGCGGTTCCTCAAGCCCTCGAAGGCGCGGACGATGGCCTGCTGGTACTCCGGCGCGCTGGCGCCCATGGGCTCGTCGTCCACCAGCGTGCGGTACAGGAGGATGGCGCTGTCGAAGTGACCCGCGTCCACCAGGCCCGCGGCCGTCTTCGCGAGCAGCCGCCCCTGGCGCTTCGCCGGCGCCTTCTCGCGGAAGTACGCGATGGCCTGCTTGGGCTGATCCAACTGGACGTAGAAGACCGTCAGGTCATTGAGCGCCTCGGTGCGCAGGTCGCCGAGCTCCGGCTGCTTCGCGGCGTAGTCCACCACCTCGTGCAGCTTGGCCAGGCCCGCGTCGTAGTCACCCGTGTTGTAGTCACACCAGGACAGCTTGTAGACGGCGTAGGCGTAGATCTTCGGGACGCCGGAGTCGCGGGCCTTCTCGTAGTTGGCCTTGGCGGGGATGAGCTTGTTGGACTCGAAGTAGTGGTTGCCGAGCTGGATGTACGCGTCCGGCACGAACTGCGAGCGCGGGAACTCCTTGATGAGCTCCTCGTAGCGGGCCACGGCGTCCTCGCGCCGGCCCAGCTCGTAGAGGTTGTAGCCCATGGAGAAGAGGACCTCGTCGCGCTGCGGGTACTGCGGGTAGCCGCGCAGGATGTCCTCGTAGATGCCCATCGTCTCGGTGCGGTAGCGCTCGCTGTCGCGATGGTCCTGCTTGGGCGCCTCCGCCTTCTCGCCGCGGGCCACCGCCGCGTCGTACTTCTTCTCCTCCGCCAGGAAGCGGTCCATCTCCAGCTGGTAGAGGTACTTGGACTTCTCCCAGTACAGCTCCGACAGGCGGTAGAGCATCTCCGCCTTCTGCTGGTTGCCGTCCTGGAGCTTGGGGATGAGGCGCTTGAAGGCTTCAATCGCCTCGTCGCGCTTCTTGTCCGCCAGCGCGCTCTTGCGCGAGTCCGCGATGCGCGGGATGTCCGCGAACTTGGCCGTCGCGGGCTTCACGCGCGCGGGGCCCCGCCGCACGTCCTCGGGCGCGACGCCGGGCGGAGGCTGAGGTTTCTCCTCGGCCTTCTTCGCCTGGGCGCCCTTCTTGCCCTTGTCCGCCCCCGTATTCTTCGACGCTGAAGCCGCGGGCTTCTTCGCCGCCTTGCGCGCCGGCGCTTCCGCCGCCTCCCCCACCCCGCTGGTGGCGAGCGCCACGCCCACCGCCAGCGCACCGAAACGAAGCACCACCTTCATGCGAGCTCCCGCCTGTGACGCCGCCCCGCCCCCCGAGCAGTCATTCACCCGGCGACGAGGGACGAACGAAAGTAGACGCGCCTACCCTGAATGAGAAGTGGGGTGGAACGGCTCTTGCGACGCAGGAAACACGAAGGGGACCACCCCGGCACATGATGTGCGCGAAGGAGGTCCCCTTGGGTACGAGCGCCGGGCACCGTGTGCCCGGAGTGTCACGGTTGGGCGTCCGCCGTCTTCGCCGGGCAGCCCCGCTTCAGGGTGTATTGGTAGTACCCAATCTCGTCGATCCAGAACTCGCCCTGGAACTTCCAGTAGTTCCACGCCGCGCCCGGCATCTTCGGCCGGTAGAGCGACTGGCGCGTCAGGAGCGTCTTCTGGTCCAGGCCCGCCTGCAGCAGGTCCTTCTCATCGAGCGCCGTCTGCACGCGGATGATTTCGGCCTGGTCGGAGAACGTGCGCAGGTTGTCGGCCGCCTCACGGATGCGGCTGCGCGCCAGCGTCCCTCCCACCTGAAGCAGCGTGCCGCGAATCTCCTCCAGCGACGCGACGGTCTGCGTCGCCAGGGGCGTGCCGCGCCAGGGCCCGGAGGACAGCTCGCGCTTCTCCTGGTCGACGCGGGCCAGCACGCGCATCACCTCGCGGATGCGCTCATTGTTGCGCAGCCACAGGTACACCGGGCGCGGCAGGCGGCGGTTCTCCGCGGCCACCAGGTTGTAGGCCTGGATGAGGTCGCCGTCCTCCGCGGTGAAGGGCTCGAGCTGCTTGGCCATGGGGCCGTACAGGTCATCGAAGGCCGCCAGCGTCGTCTTCACCTCGTCGTAGAGGCACGCGTAGTAATAGACGGTGGACTTGAGGATCCACGACTCGGGCTGGAAGGCCCCGGCGAACTGCGGGGCGTGCAGCGCCTGGAGGCTGCCGAGCGCGCCGCCGAAGTCCTCGTTCTGGAAGCGCGCGAAGCCGTTCTCGAACAGGGCCTGGTCCCAGTAGCGCGTGTAGCGCGGCACCCGCTCGTACGCCGCCGTCGCCTCCGCGTACTCGCCCCGGCGGTAGTGCAGCCGCCCCAGGCCGATGAGCGCCAGGTGCTGCGTCGCCTTGAGCTCCACCTGCGGCTCCTGGGAGGCCAGCGCCACGTTGAAGGCGGCCAGCGCCTCCTTGTCGAGCGCCTCGCCCTCACCGGGCCGGCCAGGGAAGCGCGGGTCCGCCAGCACCACGCCCAGCAGGTAGCGCGCCTTGGCGTACACGCGGCTGTCCTTGGGCACCGCCTCCAGCAGCGAGCGCGCCTCCTCGAAGCGCATGCGACGCTGGCTCACCGTGCCCACCAGGTAGTTGATGCGCGCGAGCACCTCCTTGGGCAGCGTCACCCACTGGTCTCTCACCTCGTCCGAGTACGCCTGATTGAGGATGCTGGGGATGAGGTTCTGCTCGTCGAGCTGCTGCTGCATGTCCACCAGCCCCTCCACCGCCTTGAGGTACGAGGGGTGCGAGGGCCCGGCGTTGACGATGGCCGCGTAGGAGATGAAGGCCGCCACCGGCAGGCCCTTCTTCGCGAGCGACTGGGCGAGGAAGTACTCCGCCTTGCCCTGTGTCTGCGCGTCGCCGCCGGCCTCGGAGGCCTGGAAGAAGAGCGGCGCCGCGGTGTCGATGTCACCGGCGTTGAAGGCGGCCAGGGCGCGGTTGTAGCCGCCCGGGTCCTGGGCGCTGGCCGCGAGCGGCGCCAGGACGGCGAGGAGAGGAAGCAGTCGGTTCATGGCGAGTCGTGCCTTCATGGCGCAATCAGAAGAGGAACGAGAAGCCTGCGTAGAAGCTGATGTTGTTGAGCACGTCGGAGGACGGCTCGGCCACCAGGTCGCGTCCGAGGATGATGTCCTCGCGGTAGTTCTTCTTCGTCTTCGGGTCGACGCCGTCGAACTTCTGGTAGTTGCAGCTGCCGCTCAGCTGCAGCGCGGCGAAGTCCTGCCCCGTGGAGCGCGCGGCCTCCAGCGCCTCGAAGTCCGCCAGGTTGCAGCCGTCCACCCTGTCCACGCGGGCCGTGTAGATGAGGTCGCGGACCTCCAGGCGCAACGCGTACGACTCACCGAACTGCAGCCGGAAGCCGCCGCCCACCGAGCCCAGGAACTTGGTGCCCGTGTCGCCGAAGCGCGCCGGCACGTCATAGCGCTGACCATCCACCTCGTTGGAGACCGCGGGGCGGATGAGGTGGCGCGTGGAGCCGATGCCCGCGCCGCCGCTGAGCACCAGGCTGAACTGCGCCAGCTTGTTGTCCAGGAACGCGAACTTGCCGTACAGCGGCGTCACCTCCACGCCCGCCTGCGCGCCCCACACCAACAAGAGCGACGAGGCCGCCTGCGCCTGCTCACGCACCTTGTCGATGAGCTCCAGGTTGAAGCCGCTCTCGTTGGTGTGCCAGTTGTACTGGCCCGTCACCTGGAGGCCGAAGTTCTCCTGCAGGTGGTAGATGTAGTGCAGCGCGGTGCCGGCGTGGTTGGTGTACTTGCCGTTGACCTGAACCACCGCCGGGTACAGCGCCAGCTCGTGCTTGCCCTCGTCCGCGAAGCGCTTCTTCTGGACGATGTGCAGCGACACGTTCGGGTTGTAGAGCGGCGCGCCGTTCACCAGGCGCTGCTGCTGCGCGTCGGTGGTGCGCGGCGCCTCGTCGGACGAGGCCAGCACGGGCGCGTCATCCGGCGTCACCGGCGCGTCCACGTCGTGCTCGCGCACGGGCTCGGCCACCGCGGGCTCGGTGTCCTCCTGGACAGGCAGCTCCTCCTGCACCGGCGCGAGCGCGGGCTGCACGGCCGGCGCCTTGGCGGCCTCGGTGGGCACGGTGGGCTCCGGACGCGAGGCCGGCGCGCGGGGCGCCTCCAGCTTCGGCTCGGGTGGGGCGGGAGGCGGCGGCACGGCGGTCTCCGCGCCCGGAGCGGGCACGGACGGCGCCTCCTCGGCTTGGGCAAGGAAGGCCGCGGACGTCGGGAAGCGCGGGGCCGCCTGGGCCACCGCGGCGACGAGGAGCGCGAGGGACAGAATCGGTCGCATGGTTCGAAGGTGCCCTAGAAGGAGTAGGTGTAGCCGAGGTCGAACTGCACCAGGTGCGTGAGGCCCGGACTGGACGCGGACTCACCCGTCACGCGGCCCGCCTCCCAGTCCTCGCGGACCAGGTTGACGCGGTAGTTGTCGCGGAACACCCAGTCGCGCACCTCCAGCCGCAGCCCGTGCTTGTCGAGGATGAAGAAGCGGAAGCCCACCGCCGCGGACACCATGGGCGCCACGCGCGTCTCGCGCACCCAGTAGTCCTCCGACGCGCTGCCCCGGTCATCCAGCGAGGTGCGGTTGTCGCAGACGCCCGCCGTCCGGTTGACGACCTGCGAGCACTGGATGACGGAGTTGCGCTGGAAGCTGCCCAGACCGCCGCCGGCCCACACATAGGCCTGGAAGTGCGCGGGGAGGTCCGACACCAGGCTCAGCTTCCCGTAGATGGGCGCCCAGCGGATGCCCGCCACGCCGTGGAGGTTCATCTCCCAGAGGTCCTCCAGCTCGTCCGTGACGCGCTTGTCCTCGCGCGCCAGGAAGCTCTCGGAGATGGAGCGCGCCAGGCCCGTGTGGCGGCTGGCCGCGTAGCCCGCGCGCGCCTCCACCGCGAAGGTGTTGAAGAGGTTGTAGGCGACGCCGAGGTTGAAGAAGTAGTGCGCCGTCAGGTGCGTCTGGAGGGGCAGCCCCACCCCCAGGGACACCTCGAGCTTGCCACCCGGCTCGTACAGCCGGTTGCGGACGACGACGTTGTCGAGGACGGCCTCGTCATCCTGCGCGGCGGCCGCCGAGGCCGCCAACCAGACCACCAGTGGTGCGAAGACGCGGAGCGTGCGTGCGTTCATGGTTCCTGCCCGGCCCAAGGGGTTGGGCCGACGTGTGCCAGGGCGCCTGCGTCACCGACGGCCAGGCCCCTTCATGGCGCATCCATGTGCACACGGCTTCCACGCCAGACAAGCCACGGAGCCCAGGGGGCGGAATTATTTTCACCCCGAGGCCTCCGCGCCGACCACCTCTCAACGTTTCCGGGCGCCCAGCGGCCCCCGAGGACGGAAGACGGTCCACCAGGTTTCCCACGGCGGGACACACCTGTGCCCACCCACCGAGGGGAAACCCAAGGCTCCAAAAGCGAACGCCCCGCCCGGATGCCCGACGAATCGGGCCCGGAGGCGGGGCGTCATGAGGGCTTCAGGCGAAGCCGCTCGGACAGCGGATCAGGCGCGGCGCGCGGCCTTGTGCTGCTCGCGCATGGCCACCTTGATGCTCGGGCGGACGTACACGATGGCGTTGTTGTGGCCCGGGACGGCACCCTTGACCAGGACGAGACCCTTCTCCAGGTCCACGTCGACGACGGTCAGGTTCTGCGTGGTGACCTGCTCCACGCCGTAGTGACCCGGCATCTTCTTGTTGGGGTAGGTGCGGCCCGGCGTCTTACGCTGACCGATGGCGCCCGGGTGACGCTGGTACTCGTGCGTACCGTGCGTCTTCGTCTGCGAACCCTTGAAGCTCCAGCGGCGCATGACGCCGGAGAAGCCGCGGCCCTTCGTCACGCCCGTGACGTCCACGAGCTGGCCCTTGGAGAACAGGTCCGCCTTGACG
The DNA here is from genome assembly GCF_900111765.1 of Myxococcus fulvus. The sequence goes on along the minus strand of NZ_FOIB01000003.1, from coordinate 77,676 downwards.
GCGTCGCCCACGTTGAAGGAGGTCGCCTCCTCCACCGTGACGCGGAACTCCTTCAGGTGCCGGCGGTAGGGGGCGTTGTTCTTCTTGAAGAAGCCCCGCTCGCACTTGTTCAGGATCTTCTCGCGGATCTCACCAAAGCCCAGGGTGACCGCGGAGTACTGATCCTTCTCGGGAGTGCGCTTGCCCACCACCTGGCAGGTGCTCACGTCGATGACCGTCACGGGAACGAGGTTGCCCTCGTCGGTGAACACCTGGGTCATTCCGATCTTCTTGCCAATCAGACCCTTCACGTCGTCCTCACACTGCCAGCGCGCGTAGGCGCGGAAAAACCCAATAAAATCAATGATCTGGCCCGCGAACTCAACTGCGGTCCCCAGGAAGCGGCGCAATGTAGCAGACATACCCCTGACGTCAAGCACTACGGGAGCCAGGGTCCCTCACTGCGCGCGATCGAGCCGGGGGTAGAACGCGGCCAGCTGTGGATCAGCGATGCGTTGAGCGTACACGTCCTCCCCGAGCAGGAACAGCGCCTGGTCCAGATAATCCTCGGCGGCCTTCACCTGTTCCTCCAGGGTGGCGATGGACTGGTCGATTTCGACCATGCGCGCCTCGTGCTCCTCCTTGCGCGCCTCGGCCTCGTCCTCCATCTCCAGCAGGCGCTTGTGGGCCAGGATGCCGGGGGCGCCGGGCTGGCCGGGCTCCGGCGTGAGGGCGGTGGACAGCCGCTCTTCCAGGTCCTCGACCTCCCGGCCGAGCCGCATCTGGGTGAGGCGGTTCTTCTTGAGGTTGGTGCGCGCGGTGTCGATGCGGGCGGGGTCCTGCCGCGTCAGCTCCATGTCCTCGATCTTCTTCTCCATCTTGATGAGGGCGTCGGCGGCGTAGCGCAGCTCCGCGCGCTTGCTGGCGAGCGTCTTGCGCAAGTCCTTCACCTTGCCGTCGATGGCATCCACCGCCTTCTTCCACTTGCGGACGATGGCCTGGTGGCCGGCCTTCTCCTGCTCCTGTTCGTCGAGGAAGGCCTGGTAGGCGGCATCCTCGTCGTTCATCTCCTGCTCGAACCCGGCCAGCTCCTCGCGGCGCGCCACCACCGCCTCCTCCGCCTTGTAGACGCGGTCCATGGAGCGGGGGCAGTTCGGCTTGCCCGGGAGCCTGTCGCGGGACAGGTCTCCCAGCTGGAAGATGAGGTCGTCGTAGCTCTCCTTCGCCATGGGCGGATTTCTACGCCCAAGGCCCCCGGACTGTCACCGGGAGAGCGCGCCCCCGGCGCTCGAATTCAGGAGTCGGCGGGCGCGGCGGCCTGGGCGGGGCTCGCCATGGTGGCGCCGGCCAGGGCGCCCTCCGCCATGGTGAGCAGCTCCCGGGAGCGGTCCTGCTCCTCGGTGCGGTTGAGCTCGCAGACCCAGGCCGAGGACAGGTCCGCCTGCTGGCGCGCCAGCTCGGCGGTGGCCTCGTAGCGGGCGGCGGACGCACGGGCGAAGGCTCCCTCGCGCCGAAGCTCCAACAGCGTGTCCGGGTCCAGGATGATCTCCTCGGGAGGCACCGGCAGCGGCCCCCGCCCCAGCGCCGCCAGTCGCGCGAGCAACCTGGAGGCATGCGCCCGGCAGAAGGCGGCCAGCACCATCAGCCTCGCGCGCATGCGCGCATCCATGATTCGCTCGGCGAGCATCGTCATCCGCCGTGCGGAGACGACCTCCGCCTCCCACGCGGCCGCCAGTGCCGCGGCCAGCCGGGTATGCCTCGCACCCATCTACGTCCCCCGATCCCTACCCTCTTCGAGGCCAACGTAGGAACGGCGTCCTCGGGATTCAACCGAGTGCGCGCTGGACCATCCAGTACCCACCAGCCGCGAGGATGCCCACGGACAACACGCGGACGGTCCCCAGGTGCGCGCGCGGCCTGCGCTGGAGCATCCGCAAGGGCGGCAGCAGCACGGCGACCACGAGCGCCTGGCCCAGCTCCACGCCCAGGTTGAAGCCGAGCAGCCCCTTCACCACGGAGTCTCCCAGGCCATAGCCCGCCAGCACGCTCGCGAAGCCGAAGCCGTGCACCAGTCCGAAGAGGAACGTGACGAGCGCGCGGTGACGGTGCTCGCGCAGCACCAGGTTCTCCACCGCGACGTAGATGATGGACAGCGCGATGGCGGCCTCCACCCACCGCGCCCGCTCGCCATCCAGCACCACCCAGCCGAGCGCCGTGGCCCCCAGGGTCAGCGAGTGCGCCACGGTGAACGACGTCACCAGCAGCAGCACGCGCTTGAACCCGCCGCCCACCAGCAGCACGGCCAGCAGGAACACCAGGTGGTCCACGCCCTCGAAGATGTGGCGCATGCCCAGCCCCACCCAGCCGAGGAAACCTCCGATGGCGGACGAGGACACCTCCCCGGGGCCGGGGATGTCGAGCGAGGGCTGGCCCGCCTCCGCGAAGAGCGCGCCCGGAGCCCCGCCCTCCCCCACGCTGCCCAGGATGACCCGGTAGCCCGAGGGCAGCACCGACAGCACCCCGTAGCGCTGGCGCAGCCGTCCCTCGGGACACGTGAAGGTAGCCGTCAGCTCGACGAACGTGTGCCGCGCCCGCGCCGCCTGGGCCGTGCGTGCGCAAGGCTCGCCTCCCGCGGTGAGCGGCAGCACGTCCCACACGCCGCTCGAGAGGGCGTCGGGGCGCGCGTCCAGCTCCGCCTGCGACAGGGCGCCATCCGAGTCCGCGTCCACGCCCGCCGGGACCAACCGCCCGAGCGTCGCGGCCGTCATCGTGAGGACCTGGCGGACCTCGGACGCGCGGGCGTCCGGCGTGCGGCGCACCTGGGTGTAGAGGATGTCTGCGTCGTGGGCGGAGGCGGCGTGCGCGCTCAACAGCAGGCCCGCCAGGAGCCCCCACCAGGGGAACCTCTTCATGGCGCGCGAGCCTGCCGCCGGGCGGCGCCCGAGTCCACCCCGCCCTACTCCTGGATGACCTCGAGCTGGATCTGCTGCCGGCCGCTCAGCCCGCCATGACGGGCGCCGCAGCGGGGGCAGAAGATGAGCTGATCCCACTCCCACAGGAGCTTCACGTCCTCGCCGCAGCAGAGCATGGGAATCACGCGCAAGAGCTCGTCCGGCTCCGGGTCCATGGGGCCCGGCATCGACTCGGGCTCCACGGCGACGAAGGTGGGCCGGGGGTTGAGTGACAGCGTGCGCGAGACGTGCGCCAGCTGCTCGTAGCGGACGTGGTTGGCCCACGCCCGCGCCACCGACTCCAGATGCGTCTGCTGGGCGGGCGTGAGGAAGCCGTCCGCCTCCGCGCGGTGACCGCAGTAGGGGCAGCGCCACACCGGCAGCCCCTCCTCGCCCTCGTGCGCGTTCTCCAGCGTGAAGAAGGCCTGCAGCTTGTGCAGCAGCGCACGGGCGTCATGCGGGCCGGGGCGCGTCTTGAACGCGCGCATGCAGCTGGGACACTCGCGGCGGGTGAAGCCCGCGGTGTCCCGGGGCAGCTCCACCCCGTCGGCCCTGGGACCTCGGACCGCGCTCATGACACCGCCGTCCTCCGGCCCCGCGCCACCACGCCCAACACGAACGTGAGCAACGCGAAGAGCAGCAACAGGTGGACCCAGTAGCCCTCCGTGGAGCCCACCGTCAGGCCCGTGCCCCACAGCACGAGCAGGATCATCCCCATGGTCCAGTACACGTCGGCACCTCCCCCGTATCCCCATCCCGGAGCGGCCCAAACTAGGAACGCGGTTGCCCACCGGCAACCCAGTGCTTTTCACAGGAAGCAAAGTTCCCTGTCCGGGCATTTTTTCCGACGCCCGAGAAGCTGGCGTACCCACCAGGAACTCGGTGTTCCAAGAGATCTAAAGGAGATACCCGCGTGCAAGGGGCACCTTTGGCCCTGGCACGGCGCCTGCTTGGGTGCCTCCTCGTCGAAGTCGGGTGAATGAGCGCGACTTTCGTGGGCTTGTGGGCATGGGGTTGCCGGGGAGGGTGGGATGAGGGGCTGGACGGTGGCGGTGACGGCGGCGGCGATGCTGTTGAGTGCGGGGGCGTACGCGTTTCCGGTGCAGGTGCCCACGGGGCCTCAGGGGGAGCCCGCGGAGATGATGTACCTGCGCGCCTCGCTGGAGCAGCGGGAGCGGGAGCTGAAGGCGGCGCTGGCGAAGCTGGAGAAGTACGAGGATGAGGCGATGTTCGCGCAGGCCGAGCGCCTGGGCGTGGTGGAGATGGTGAAGGCGTCGGGGCTGCCGGTGCACCAGCAGCGTCGGCTGGCGGTGGCCATCGTCCGCGAGGCGCAGCGCAACAACGTGGACCCGCTGCTGGTGGTGGCGGTCATCCGCTGCGAGAGCTCCTTCAACAACTACGCGGTGTCCCACGTGGGCGCCATGGGTCTGATGCAGGTGATGCCGGACACGGGCACGTGGCTGGCGGACAAGGCCGGCTTCCGGCTGGGCCGCTCCACCAACCTGTTCGACGCGGAGACGAACGTGACGCTGGGCACGGCCTACCTGGCGGACCTCATCAACCGCTTCGGCTCGGTGGAGAAGGCGCTGGTCGCCTACAACGCGGGTCCGGGGCTGGCCCGGCGCATCCTCGCCAAGAAGGAGGCGCGCACGAAGTTCATGGCGGGCTACCCCACCAAGGTGGTGAAGGAGTTCCGCAAGCTGAAGGCCCAGCAGGAGCGCGAGCTGACCCTGCGAGATCAGCAGAAGACGATTGACCGGCAGGGTTGATCGCCAGGCGACAGCCACGACGCCCGCCATCTGACAGTCGTGTAGATGTTGCATCCCGGTGGCTGAAATTCCTTCCCATCTCCAGGCAGTGTTCGCGCCTGGCAGTGCACCCCGTGGATATTCCATGGGTTTTCCGGGTGCGACATTGGCCCGGAATGTGCTCCTGCCGCCGTGCCCGAGACTTCGGCACAGCGCGCACACGCATCGATTGGGAGAGCACAGCAATGGCGGGTTTGCAGATCCACCGTGAGGACGTCGCAGGTCGCATCACCCTGCGTCTGGAAGGGGTACTGGACGGTAAGACGGCGCAGGAGGTGCAGACGTCGCTGGACACGTTGCACGGCCAGGACGTGGTGGTGGACTTCACCCACCTGCGGGAGTTCAAGGACAGCGCGGTGGGAGTGCTGACGCGCAACCTGGCGAACTCGGTGAAGCTGCGCGGGCTGGCGTCGCACCACGAGCGGATGTTCCGTTACTTCGGCGTGACGACGGGCGTGGTGGTGCAGCGTCCGTACTACACGCCCGAGGACGTGCTCTCCCTCTAGCGGGAGGCCGAGCAGGCGGGCGCTCCTGGAGGGCGCCCTGGAGTTGGCGGTGCCGGCCCCCGGGGGAGTCGGCTAGAGTGACGGCGGATGACCCAGCCCGCCCGCGTCCTCGCCGCCGACGTACCGTCCCCCGCCTCCGCGCGCCCGGCGATGGAGAGAATCGCCGCCGAGCTCGGGCGCGCCGTCGAGGGCAAGGAAGCCCAGGCGCGCCTGGTGACGACGTGCCTGGTCTCCGGTGGGCACCTGTTGCTGGAGGACGTGCCGGGTGTCGGCAAGACGACGCTCGCGGAGGCCCTGGCCCGGGCCTGTGGGCTGAGCTTCGCGCGCGTGCAGTTCACCGCGGACCTGATGCCCGCCGACATCCTCGGCGCCCAGGTCTTCCACGCGCAGACGGCCACCTTCCAGTTCCGTCCCGGTCCCCTCTTCCGCCAGCTGGTGCTCGCGGACGAGCTCAACCGCGCCCCGCCCCGCACGCAGTCCGCGCTGCTGGAGGCCATGGCGCAGGGCCAGGTGTCGCTCGACGGCAGCACGCACGCCCTGCCCTCCCCCTTCACGGTGGTCGCGACGCAGAACCCGGTGGACTTCTCCGGCACCTATCCGCTGCCGGACTCGCAGCTGGATCGCTTCATGGTGCGCCTGTCCTTGGGGCACCCCGCCGCCGACGTGGAGGCGCGGCTGCTCGCCACCCGGGGCCGCACGCCGCCCCTGGAGGCCGTGAAGAGCGTCTCCAGCCCCGAGGAGCTGGCGGCCCTGCGCGCGCTGTCCGCGGAGCAGCGGCTGGACGCGTCCGTGGCGGAGTACGTGGTGCGGCTGGCGCGGGCGACGCGTGAGCACGGCGACATCGAGCGAGGCGCCTCCACGCGCGCGGTGCTGGCGCTGGGCGCGGCGGCCCGCACGCAGGCCCTGTGGGAGGCCCGGGACTTCGTGACGCCCGGGGACGTGCGGGCGGTGCTGGTGCCGTGCTGGGCGCACCGGGTGCTGCTGCGCAGCGCCGTGCAGGGCGTGGCGGCGCGGGACGAGGCGGCGCACCTGTTGGAGGAGCTGGTCCGAAAGGTCCCGGCGCCGCGGTGAAGTCCACGTGGAAGCAGCGCTGGGCGCGGCTTCGCGCCAGGCTCCGCCCGCCGCGCACCCTCCGGGTGACGCGCATCGGCCGCACGTACCTGGTGGTGACGTTCGGCGTGGGGCTGGGCGCGCTCAACACGGGCAACAACCTGCTCTACCTCTTGTTGGGCCTGCTGCTCAGCATGGTGGTGGTGTCTGGCGTGCTGTCGGAGCGGTGCATCCGGGACCTCTCGGTGCGCCGGGTGGGCACGGACGCGGCCTTCGCGGGTGAGCCCTTCGCCTTCCGCTGGGCGGTGTCGCGCAAGCAGGGGCAGGCCTTCGCCCTGGTGCTCGCGGAGGCGGACTCGCCGCTGACGGGCGCGGGCGGCGTGGGCTACCTGCCCTCCGGCGTGGAGCACATCGTCCGCGCGGACCTGGTCGCCCCCCGACGCGGGCCGGTGCGGCTGACGGGCGTGCAGGTGACGACGACGTGGCCCCTGGGGCTGTTCGCCAAGACGCGCGTGCTCTCGCTCGAGGGCCTGCTGCTCGTCTATCCCAAGCGCGGCTATGCCTGCATGGACCCGGGCGACGCCGAGCGCGGGCCGGTGGGTGACGCGGGCAACCCGCGCCGCAACGACGGCAGCGGCGACGTGACGGGCCTGCGCGAGCTGGCCGAGGGCGAGGACGCGCGCCGCATCCACTGGCTCAAGAGCGCATCGATGGGGAAGCTCTTGCGCGTGGAGCGAGAGCGCGAGGAGCGCCGCACGTGGATGCTGTCCATCGAGCCGGGCCTGGAGGGCGACGCGCTGGAGCGGCGCTGCGAGGAGGTGGCGGCGCTGGCCCACCGGCTGCTCGAGGAGGGCCATGAGGTGGGCCTCCACACCGCCGAGGAGCGGCTGCGCGCGGGCACGGGCGCGGCGCAGGAGCGGCGCATCCTCAGGGCCCTGGCGTGGCTGGGCTTCGAGCGGCCTCGGGACGAGGAGGCGGCGGCATGACGCGCGGCTCGCGGCTGCGACTGGTGCTGCGCGACGTGGCCTCCGGCTGCGCGTTCGGGTCGATGGCCGTGTCCGGCCAGCTGCCGCTGTGGACGCTGGGCCTCTATGTCTTCTCGCTGGTGGCGGCGCTCCTGGGCAAGCGGCTGTTCGCCCGGCGCGCGAAGCTCACCGCGCTGTTGCTGTTGGGCGTGGCGGCGGTGCTGGCCGTCAATGTCACGGCGGGCTCGCTCAACCTGGTGGTGGCCGCGTGTGCCTTCGCGGGCCTCATCTCCGCGCACCGGCTTCTGTCCGCGCCGGACCCGGCCACGGATGGACAGGTGCACCTGTCCGGCCTGTTGATGGTGGCGGGCGGCGCGGCGCTGTCCGGTGAGCTGGTCTACGGCCTGTTCCTGGTCGCCTTCAGCGTGCTGTCCAGCGTCTCGCTGGCGCTGGGCGTGGTGGAGTCGGCGGTGCCGGAGGGCGAGCCCATCCCGGTGCGCCAGGTGCTGCGCCCCTTGAGCACGGGCGTCAGCTTCGCGGTGGCCGGCGCGGTGGCCTTCTTCATCCTCTTCCCCCGCCTCAACTGGAACATGACGGGGCCTCGCGCGTCGCCGGGCATCGGCCCCGCGACGACGGGGTTCTCCAACACGGTGCGGCTGGGCGGCACGGGCACCATCAAGGACAACCCGCGCGTCGTGCTGCGCGCGACGTTGAACCCGGACCCGGGCGTGGATGCGCTCGGCGCGTACTGGGTGGGCCGCACCTACGACATCTTCGACGGGCTGGAGTGGACGAACGCGGGCGGCGTGCGCAAGGAGCGCGAGCCGCTGCTGACGCTGCGTCCAGGCGGCGACAACCTGGTGCACCAGCGCGTGGAGCTGCTCCCCGCCTACGGAGGGCGCACGCTCATCGCGCTCGAGACGCCGTCGCGGCTGGGCAACGCGGTGGCGAACACGAGCACGGGCGGCCGGCGCACCTCGCTCCAGGAGCTGTCCGGCGGCGAGGCGCGCTTCCTGGAGCCGGGCATCTCCTACTCCTATGAGGCGTACAGCCTGCCGCCGGGTGGCAGTGGCGACCGCTTCCGCAAGCTGCCCTCGGTGGAGCAGGACGCGCTGCTGGCGCTGCCCGAGAACATCGATCCGCGCGTGGCCCAGACGGCGGCGCGGGTGCTCAACGGCGAGCGCGAGCCGATGGCCGCCGCGCAGAAGCTGGCCGCGTGGCTGCAGCGCGAGCATTCGTACACGCTGGAGCAGGCCGGCGAGCGGGATGACCCGCTGGCGGACTTCCTCTTCGAGCGCAAGGCCGGGCACTGCGAGCACTTCGCCACCGCGCTGACGTTGATGCTGCGCACCCAGGGCATCCGCGCCCGGCTGGCCACGGGCTTCTTCGGCGGTGAGCGGGTGAACGAGGGCTACATCCTGCGCGCCGGTGACGCCCACGCGTGGACGCACGTGCTGGTGCCCGAGCGTGGATTCGTCACGGTGGACGCGACGCCGCCGGCGAATCGTCCGGGCCAGGGCTCGAAGTGGATGCAGCGGCTGCTGGGGTTGTACGAGGCCATCGAGTCGCGGTGGCGCAACTCCGTCGTCGACTACTCGTTCCGGGACCAGGTGGACGTGGCGCGCGCGCTGGTGCGTCCGCCCAAGGGCTCCGAGAAGAACGAGCGCAGCCAACTGCCCCCCGCGCGGGCCTGGGGCGCGGCGCTGGTGGTGGGCATGCTCGTCTATGCCGGGTGGCGGCTCGTGGAGCGGTTCTCGGGGCGGCCTCGTCCGCTGGAGGCCACGCGCTTCGTGGACGCGGTGGAGGCACAGCTCGCCTCGGCCGGCATCGTGCGGGGTGACGACGAGACGCTGGAGGAGTTGCACGCGCGGATGTCCTCGGACGGCCACGCGCTGGCGCACGCGCTCGCGCCCATCACCCGGCGCTACCTGGAGGCCCGCTTCGGTGGGCGTCCGCTGCGACAGGGCGAGGCGGACACGCTGCTGCGCACCTTGAAGAGCGCTGTCTCCGACTTCGTCCGCATGGAGGCCCAGCTTCGGGCCCGCACGGACGAGCGGCGCGCCCGCGCCTCCTGAGCCTCACCGCCCTGCCCGCTTCGGGCGTCATGGGCTCGCGTGGCGGGTGGCTCTCCGGGCGTCCCCTCGGGCGCGGAAAAACGCGCCGGACAGAGGCCGCCGGAGTCGTTAGCCGTTCATCCACGGGAAGGCGAGAGGCGCCGTGCGCGGCCCGCTCGTCCGAGGGAGCTCACCTGCCAGGCGGGCAAGGGAGCTTCCGCGCTCGCTCGGCACCTCGGTTCCACGACAGGGCCTGGGTGCTCCTCCCTGGAGGCGTCACGTGCACAGACGGGCACATTCTACAGCCGCGAAGTCCCAGCGAGTTCCCAGGTCGGCCGTAACGGTTACAGCCCTCCTTCTTTGTACATGAGCGACAGTTCCGCCAACCCCCCGCAGACACAGGGGAAGGGGGTGTGGGTGGCGCTGGCATCCGGGTTGCTCATGACAGCCCTCGTTCAGTCGTCAAGCGGTCCGAAAAAACCTAGCGGCCTCCACGAGGCCCCACGTCGGGAGAAACCATCCATGCAGGCGTCCACCGAGCAGTCGTCCAACTCCGGCTCCCTGGCGATGTACCTCTCGGAGATCAACCACTACAACCTCCTCACCGTGGAGGAGGAGCAGGCTCTGGCGCGCAGCTTCATCCAGGGAGACCTGGCCGCGGGCCACCGGCTCGTCACGAGCAACCTGCGCTTCGTGGTCAAGGTCGCCTATGAGTACCGCTCCTACGGCATCAAGATGTCGGACCTCATCCAGGAGGGGAACATCGGCCTGATGAAGGCCGTGCAGAAGTTCGACCCGGACAAGGGCATCCGCCTCATCTCCTACGCGGTGTGGTGGATTCGCGCGTACATCCAGAACTACATCCTCAAGAGCTGGTCGCTGGTGAAGCTCGGCACCACGCAGGCGCAGCGGAAGCTGTTCTTCAGCCTGGCGCGCACGCGCCGTGAGCTGGAGAAGTTCGGCAACGGCGAGGCCGTGGTCAACGTGGAGGAGATTGCCCGCCGGCTGCACGTGAAGCCCGGCGAGGTGCGGGAGATGGAGCAGCGCATGGGCGGGCGGGACCTCTCGCTCGACGCGCCCATGGGCGAGGACGGCGGCAACAGCCACGTGGACTTCGTGGTCAGCGCCGCGGCCCCGCAGGACGACGAGTTCGCCGACAAGGAGGAGGCGGGCCTCATCAACGCCCGCGTCCGCACCGCGCTGATGCGCCTGGACCCGCGCGAGCGCTTCATCATCGAGCAGCGCGTGATGAACGAGCGCCCCATGACGCTCAAGGAGCTGGGCGAGCACTTCGGCTTCTCGCGGGAGCGCGCCCGTCAGCTGGAGATTCGCGCCAAGGACAAGCTCAAGGCGGAGCTGGCCGCGCTGATGGCCGAGGTGGACCCGGACGCGGCGGCGATGCAGCAGTAGCCCCCGCCTGACGCGGCAGGTCGGCCCCGGTTCCAGGGGCCACCCCGAGCGCCTCCATCCCTCCCGGGGTGGGGGCGCTTGCCATTTGAGGGGCATTGCTTCGCGCGCCGGGCGGGGCCCTGCTAGAAGGGGCCCGATTCCCTCGTAAGGAGCCTTTCGCTTGGCCCACGGTACCCCGCCGGTCGTCGACGAGCGTGTTCCGCTCGCGCAATCGCACGCGCCCCACCAACACTCCCCGTACATCCCACCCGACCAGTCCCCCACGGAGATGACGATCCGCGGGTTGGTGCTCGGCTCGGTGCTGGGCATCGTGTTCGCCGCCTCGTCCGTGTACCTGGCCATCAAGGTGGGCCTCACGGTGTCCGCGTCGATTCCGGTGGCGGTGCTCTCCATCGCCATCTTCCGGGCGCTGGGCAAGTCGAACATCCTGGAGAACACCATCGTCCAGACGACGGGCTCGGCGGGTGAGTCGCTGGCCTTCGGCGTGGCGGCGGCGCTCCCGGCGCTCCTCTTGTTGGGCTACGACATCAGCCTCACGCACGCGTTCCTCACGGCGGCGCTGGGCGGCGTGCTCGGCGTGCTGATGATGATTCCGCTGCGCCAGGGCCTCATCGTCCAGGAGCACGGCAAGCTGCCCTACCCGGAGGGCACGGCCAGCGCGGACGTGCTCATCGTCGGTGAGCAGGGCGGCACCAACGCGCGCACCGTCATCATCGGCTTCCTGGTGGGCGGCATCTACAAGTTCGCCTACTCCGGCATGAAGCTGTTCCGCGAGGTGCTGAGCACGCCGCTCAAGGGCCTCAAGAGCGCCACGCTCTCCACCGAGGTGAGCCCGGAGCTGCTCGGCGTGGGCTACATCATCGGCCCCCGGGTGGCGGCCATCACCTTCGCCGGTGGCGTGCTGAGCTACCTCATCCTCATCCCCGCCATCTCCTTCTTCGGCGGCGGGTTGGATCAGCCGCTGCTGGTGCACAACGGGCAGCTCATCCGGGACATGTCCCCGGACCAGATTCGCAACGCGTACGTGCTCTACATCGGCGCGGGCGCGGTGGCGACGGGCGGTCTCATCAGCCTCATCCGCTCGCTGCCCACCATCATCGGCGCGTTCAAGCGCGGCGTGGAGTCGCTCAAGGCCTCGCGCTCGCACGGCGGCGCGCCGCAGCTGCTCCGCACCGAGCAGGACCTCCCCATCACCGTGGTGCTGGTGGGCAGCCTGATGCTGGTGCTGACCATCTGGCTGGCGCCCCCGCTGCACGTCAACTTCATCTCCGCCCTGCTCATCATCGTCTTCGGCTTCTTCTTCGTGACGGTGAGCGCGCGCATCACCGGCGAGATCGGCAGCTCCTCCAACCCCATCTCCGGCATGGTGGTGGCCACGCTGCTCGTCACGTGCCTGGTGTACCTGATGCTGGGCTGGACGAACTCCAATGACCGCTTCATGGCGCTGACCACGGCGGCCATCGTCGGCATCGCCGCGTCCAACGGCGGCACCACCGCGCAGGACTTGAAGACGGCCTTCCTGGTGGGCGGCACGCCCCGGCGGCAGCAGACGGCGCTCTTCGTGGGCGTGCTGACCAGCGCCATGTTCATCGGCCTGGTGCTGGTGACGCTCAACAAGGGCGCCACCGTCACCATCCCGGAGCCGCACCCGAACGTGCAGGTCACCGAGCTGACCGAGGAGACGCGCACCCAGTACGTGTTCTCCTGGAGCGTGTCCGCGGACGCGCTGGCGTCGCGCAACCTGGACGAGGCGGCGCTGCGCAAGGCGGCCTGGGCGCAGGGCTACGAGCTGGCCAACACCCACGGCGCGCTGGAGCTGCGCAGCTGGCGGCAGGTGGGCGCGCAGGACGTGAGCGGCGTGACGCTGAGCCCCACGGGCGGCTCGCAGGTGAAGGTGTCCGACCTGGGCGCCGTCACCGAGGGCCCCCAGCGCACCTTCAAGGAAGGCTACGTGCGCGGCGCGGACACGCCGGTGCCCGCGGGCAAGTACCTGGTCGACGGCGCCGGCACCATCCAGTACGTGGTGGACCCGGGCATCGGCGGCCGCATCAGCACCTACGAGGGCCAGGCCCTCACCCGCTACGCGGCGCCCAAGGCGCAGCTGTTCGCGCTCATCATCGACGGCATCCTGACGCAGCGGCTGCCCTGGGACCTGGTGCTGCTGGGCGTGTTCATCGCGCTGATGCTGGAGCTGTGCGGCGTGTCCTCGCTGCCCTTCGCGGTGGGCGTGTACCTGCCCATCAGCAGCAGCGCGCCGCTCTTCGTGGGCGGCATGGTGCGCTACTTCGTGGACCGCGTGCGCGGCGGCGAGTCCGACTTCTCGCCGGGCACCCTGCTCTCCTCCGGCTACATCGCCGGTGGCTCGATTGCCGGCGTGCTCATCGCCTTCCTGGAGATCGCCACGGATGGCGCCGGCTCGCGCGCCATCAACCTGCCGGCCGTGCTCGGCCATGAGGGCGCCATCGGCGGCTTCCTCAACACGGTGGGCGAGAGCGAGCTGGCGCACCCGCTCTGGTCCAACCTCTGGGGCCTGCTCTTCTTCGGCGGCCTGACGCTGTTCCTGCTGCGCTCGGCCCTGCGTGGCCCCAGCGCCGCGGTGTCTCCGCCACCCGCCGGCAAGTAGCCCCGTGAGGCGACGGCGCTCCCCTTTGCTGGGAGCGCCGTCCCTCCCGTCATCAGAAGTTCGTGTTCTGCGAGCCGTTCACGAGCCTGAGGTACTTGCAGGTGCCCGTCGCGTCCCACTCCACCCGGAAGAAGCCCCGGGTGCTCAGGGCCTGCTCCCAGAGCTCGCCCACGACAGCGTCGGGGATGCAGCTGTAGATGGTGTGGGTGGTGGCCCCCGCCGGGGTGAAATAGGACTGGAAGAGGCGACCGCCGACCATGTCATCCCGGAAGGACGCGGAGGAGGTCGTCACCGCGTCCTGGCGGAAGCCGACCAGGTTGCCGAAACAATGCCCCGAGCCATCCGTGTTCTTCTGGCAGAAGACGGTCTGCGACTGGAGTCCTCCCCACGCGACGGGAGCGAGCGCCAGGGCCGCGAGCGCAATACCAGGGAACAGGCCCTTGCGAACAAGGGACCTCGAAGAAGAGTGCTGCTTCATGTTTGTGACTCCTGAGCCGTGTGACGTTCGACTGCTCGAAGCGAAGTGAAGCGATAGCTACGGAAGACCATCGGCGTCAGGCGCGGGGATGAGCCGGTCCTGGTTGATGGCGACGATGAGCTTCTTGCGGAGCGCATCGGCCTCGGGGCGGCCTCGAAGGTGGGCGAGCTCACGCCGAATCTCGAGCACGTCCTGCGCCGTCATGCGTCCGTTGGAGACCACCCGGTCCACCATCGTGCCCACCCGCGTTGCCGATTCGCGCTGCTCGGACGAGAGCTCCGGCACGGACGGAGCCTGAACCTCCGGCTCGAGGGGCCCCACGACGGGCCCTCCTGACGCATTCAGCAACGTGGCCACCCGCAGGGCCATGGCATCCAGCTCTTCACCGGAGAGCCTCCCCTGCCCCGAGACCACCGTGGAGGAAGCGCCCACCATCAAGCCTGCCCCTGCCGCGTGAGCACGGGCCTCGAGTGCCCGTCGCAACGACCCCACCTCATCCGTGAGTTGCTCCACGCGCTGCTGCTGGGACTGTTGTGCCTGGCTCACCGCGAGCCAGCACCCCACCGCGCACCCCAACGCCGTGGTCAGGCTTGGAAGCCAGCCATGCAACACCTGGGCGTTCATGGAATGACTCAGAAATTCGAGTACTGGCTGCCGTTGATCAGGAACAGCGAATAGCAGTCACCCTGGGCCGACCAGTAGATGGAGAAGAAGCCCTCGTGGTTCATGGCCTTGCTCCAGTGGGCCCCGGTCATCGCGTCGGCCGTGCAGCTGAAGTACTCCGTCGTCGCGCCCGTGGTGAGCGCCGCGTAGAAGTACGGCGCGGCGTTGCTGGACCGTGAGAAGAGCGCCTGCGTGTTGGCGCCGGCGTGATTGCGGAAGCCGAGGAGGCTGCCCTGGCACCTGCCAGAGCCATCCGCGTTCTTGTAACAATGGGCTGACTCCGTCGTGAAACCAGCGAGGACCGCGGGCGCCGCCAGCAACGTCGCGACACAACAGGCCGAGGCTCCGCGCTTCAAGAGACGATGCATGTGAATTCCTCCAAGAGAGGCCCGTTCCCTGGCCCCTCGAAAGGAAGCCTAGCGAGCACCTCTGACGCACCGCTTCGGAGCGAGGCGACGGAGCCCAGCAGCCGGCTCTTACTCGGGAATCCCTGTACGACCGTGTCGGGGTAGACCCATCTCTCTCCAAGTCCTCGTAGTTCCTACCGCCGCCGGCTGGGGCTTCGGCGGATTTCGGAGTAGGCTGGTGATACCGCCCGAGCGGAGAGTTGCAGACGCATGGCCCAGCCCCAAAAGACCCAGGACGCGAGCACGGACGCCGAGCAGTCCCCGGAGGTCCGAGAGAAGGTGGAGATGGCGCGCACGTTCGCGTTCCATCTCCTCAAGGGCATCAAGCAGATCGGCATGTATCGCCACAACGAGGCTCGCTTCCCCGAGTTCCTCGCGAAGGCGCTGGAGGCCATCACCCAGTACACGGAGAAGAACGGCCCGCTGTCGTTGAAGGTGGAGCAGCAGAACCTCACGCTCCACAACGACTCGCTCTTCTCGGAAGACACGCCGCTCCCCTACAAGTTCTACCGCGACGGCATCCGTCAGCTCATCTTCCGCCCCGGCCTCACGGTGGAGGAGCTGGTGACCTTCACGCTCATCGCCCTGTCCGAGCCCGAGCGCGGCGCGGACGACGTGCTGGCGCAGTTGTGGCGCGCGGGCATGGAGCACGTGGAGTACGTGGTGGTGGAAGGCTTCTCCATGGAGAACGCCAGCGAGGAGGAGGTGCAGGTCGAGGTGGACAAGGTGGTGGGCTACCTCTACTCGCGCCTGCAGACGAACTCGGATGACTACCTGCGCTTCGCGCGCGTGTCCGCGGAGGACCTGGACGCGAAGATGGACGGCGTGGAGCAGATTCGCGGCCTGGTCGTCGGCGGGCGCCACGCGTCGGACGAGCTGAAGGCGCGGCTCCAGCGCGAGGTGATGGAGGAGGAGGGCTCGCGGCTGTTCCCCAAGCTGGTGAGCGCCGTGTTCCAGGTCGTCGAGGGAGGCGTGGAGGACGGCACGCTGCTCGAGGAGATCTTCGTGCAGCTGCTCGACATGCTCCTGCTCCAGGACGACTTCGGCACCATCAATCAAATCGTCCTCAAGCTGCGCGCGCTGTCGCAGAAGGACAGCGGACAGTCGCTGGAGAAGCTGCTGGAGTCCTTCCTGCACAGGATGGGCGAGGAGCAGCGGCTGATGCGCCTGGGCGAGTCGCTCAAGGGCGCGCGGCCCAAGCAGCCGCAGGACGTGACGCGCTACCTGCAGGCGCTGGGGCGCGACTCCGTCATCCCGCTGCTCTCCGTGCTGGAGACGCTGGAGATTCCCGAGAACCGCGCGCTGCTCTGCGACGCGCTGGCCATCGTCGCGCGGGAGACGCCCGAGCCCTTCGTGGCGCGGCTCACGTCGGACCGTCCGCAGACGGTGCGCGACATGGTCTACATCCTGGAGAAGAGCAACCACCCCGAGCGCATCAAGATGTTCGGGCAGGTGCTCAAGAGCCCCAACCTGGTGGTGAAGCTGGAGGTGCTCGGCATCATCGGCCGCGGCCGCACCGGCGAGGCGCGCCGGCTGGTGGCCGAGGCCCTCGCGGACCCCGTCTCCCAGGTGCGCATGCTCGCCGCGCGGATGCTGCCGGAATTCGACCGGGACAAGGCGTACTCGGACCTGATGCGCCTCATCCGCGAGCCGTCCTTCGACAAGAAGACGCCCGATGAGCGCACGGCCTTCTACATGGCGGTGGGCGCCACGGGCACGCCGGGCGCGCTCTCGCACATGCAGCAGCTGCTCGCCGTGAAGCCGTCCCTGCTCAACAAGAAGCGGGTGCTGGAGGACAAGCTGCTGGCCGTGGCGGGGCTGGCGGGCGCGTGCTCCATCCAGAGCTACAAGATGTTGCAGGCCGTCGTCGAGGACCGCAGCCAGCCGGTGGAGCTGCTCACCGCGGGTCGCAAGGCGATGTACCAGACACGCAAGACGCTGTTCGGGGACTCGGCATTGCCGGAGGAGAACTGAGCCATGGCCGAGAATCTGAAAATCACGCAGAGCCAGGACGAGAGCACCAACGAGTTCGGGCGCGAGCACAACGAGAAGCTCCAGTCGCTCTCGCGCGCCATGGTGGCCGGCCTCTACATGCTCGTGCGCTCGGTGAAGATGTACGACCCCGAGAACGCCGTCTTCCAGAAGCCGCTGCACCAGCTCCAGGACATCATCAATCAAATCATCGGCAAGGAAGGCCGGCTGGAGCTCGCGGGCGTCAAGGACTCGTTCTACCTGAACGGCATGCTGGTGAAGGTGGACCTCAACTCCATCGAGAACCAGCGCTACCTGCTCGCCGAGATGCGCGGCAAGGACGTGGGCGGCTTCACCCTCACCAAGCCGGTGACGGTGCCGGAGCTGAAGAACTTCATCTGGATCTTCAGCAAGGAGCAGACGACCCAGGCCGAGGAGGACGGGCTGTCCGGGCGCAAGCTGCTCAACATGCGCGTGGCCAAGTTCTCCAAGCTCAAGGAGAAGCTGGACAAGGACATGAACAACCCGGGCGACCAGAAGGTCGATCGCAAGAAGTACGCGATGACCGTCTACGCCCGCTCGGTGTTCTTCCTCAGCAAGTACCTGGAGTCGGTGCGCGCGGGCAAGCCCATCAACGCCTCCAAGGCGCTGCGGCTGGTGCAGGACTTCGTGGACATCAGCTACGACCAGCGCACGCACTTCCTGGGCATGACGACGATGCGGCGCGAGGACGAGTACCTCGTGTACCACCAGGTCAACGTGTGCCTGATGAGCATCGTCTTCGGCGCGGAGCTGGGGCTGACCAAGCCGCAGCTGCGAGACCTGGGCTACATCGCGCTGTTCCACGACGCGGGCATGACGACGCTGCCGGAGGAGCTGGCCACCAAGCGCGGGGCGCTCACCCCCGAGGAGCGCGTGGCGGTGCAGCGCGCGCCGCTCATCTCCGTGCGCAACATCCTCATGGAGAAGGGCTTCAGCCGCTCCACGCTGCTGCGCGTGGTGACGACGTTCGAGCACAAGACGGACTTCGGCACCGCGGTGCGCGACTCACGCGGCAACATCCAGATGATCATCCCCAAGACGAACCTGGGGGCGTACGCGAAGATCATCGCCATCTGCGACGCGTACGACGCGCTCACGTCCAAGCGCCCGTACCGGGATGCCTACGGACCGGAAGTCGCGCTGATGCTGATGTGGACGGAGATGCGCAACAAGTTCGACCCCGAGCTGCTCGAGGTCTTCATGCGCGTCATGGCCATCCAGCCGGTGAAGGTGCTGAGCAAGCGCCAGCAGTCGCTCAGCGTTTCCGGGCTGTAGCCGCGCGCTTCTTCGTCGCCGCCTTCTTGCGCGCGGGGGCCTTCTTCTTCGCCTCCGCCACCGGGGGCGCTTCGGGGCCTCGGAGCAACGTGAGCGCCGCGGAGAAGTCCTCCGGAATCGGGGCCTCCAGCGACAGCGCCTTGCCCGTGCGCGGGTGCGCGAAGGCCAGCTTCCACGCGTGCAGGGCCTGACGTCCCAGGCGCTCCTGCGCGGCGGCGGCCTCGCCCTTGGGCTTGCGGCCCGCGCCGTAGAGGGTGTCACCCAGCAGCGGGTGGCCCGCTTCGGCCAGGTGCACGCGAATCTGGTGCGTGCGGCCGGTGAGCAGGTCCACCTCCACCAGGGCCGCGCCGTCGAAGGCCGCGAGCGTGCGGAACAGGGTGATGGCGGGCTTGCCCTCGCGCACCTTGCCGGTGAAGCGCTGGCGGTGCACGGGGTGGCGGCCGTAGAGCGTCTCGATGCGGCCTTCCGCCGGGGGCGCGCCGTGCACGAGGGCCAGGTACGTCTTGGAGACCTCGCGCCCCTTGAAGGACTTCTGGAGCGCGACGAGGGCCTGCTCGTTCTTGGCCACCACGAGGCAGCCAGTGGTGTCCTTGTCGAGCCGGTGGACGATGCCTGGGCGCAGCTCGCCGCCGACGCCGGCCAGGTCCTTCACGCGGTGCAGGAGCGCGTTGACCAGGGTGCCGGAGGCGTGTCCCGCGCCGGGGTGCACCACCATGCCCGCGGCCTTGTCCACGACGACGAGGTCCTTGTCCTCGTGGAGCAGGGACAGCGGCAGCTCCTCGGCCTTGGGGACGGCGGCCACGGGAGGCGGGACATGGAGGGTGAGCGTGTCACCACCGCGCAGACGCATCGCCGCCTTCACGGGCTTGCCGGCGACGAGCACGTGCCCGTCGTCGATGAGTCCCCGGATGCGGGAGCGGGTCAGGTCGGTGAAGACGCCCGCGAGATACTGGTCGATGCGCTCTCCGCGGGCTTCCGTCGGGGCGCGATGCTCTCGCGTGTCGGGCGCTGCCACAGGGAGCGGACTACCAGATCTTCGACTTCACGTGCGCCTTGGAGCGCAGGACGATGTCGTTGATGGCGCGCTCGAAGAAGTTCGCCGTGGTGAAGACTTCCTGGCTGACGCGGCTCTTGTAGAGCTCACGGCCCTCCTCCAGCTCCTCCTTGAGGACCTCGAAGAGGTTGTCCTGCTCGATACCCTTGATGATCTTCTGCTCGTTGTAGAGCGAGATATCCGAGGCAATCGCACGGGCGAGCCGCATCGCCTTGATCTTTTCCTCGTCCGTCATCGTCTTTCCTACATAGGCACCGCTCGGAGGGGAGTCAACTTTCCTTGTGGTACGAGCAAAAGTCGGCACCCCTCCAGGGCGGCGTCACTTCTTGCCTGACTTCTCAGAAGCCAAGGCCAGGTAGCTCCTGGACACCCGGAGCGGATCCAACCCCAGCTCGCGGGCGAGGTTCATGAGGATGCCGCGGAGGTAGACCTGCGCGGGCAGCGCCGTGTAGCGGTCCGCCTCCACGTTCTCCAGGTGGCGCGAGGAGATGCGGGTGCGGTCGGCGACCTGCTGGAGCGTGTAGCCCCGGGTCTCGCGGACCCTGCGCAGCAGCTCGCCGTTGAACTCGGCGTCGGCGGGGATGTCCGGCAGGCGGGGACGAGGCTCGCGGGTCCGGGCGGCGACCTGCGCCAGCGCGGCCTCCGCCGTGGCGATGGCCGAGTCCTGGGCGAGCACCTGCGCCTCGCTCAACTGTCGCCCCGGCTGAACGCGGTTCTGCGAGGAGGACACGGGCGGCGCCGTCGGTCCGACCGGACGCGTCACGGGGGTCGGCGCGGGCTCCGGAGCCCTGGCGGGCGTTCCGGCCACGACGATGGACGTCACGGTCTCCGAGGGCTGGGTCGGCACGGACGCGGGGACGTCCGGGCTCGCGGCGATGGGGGCCGGCGGGGGACTCACCGTGGCGACGTGAGCCGGGGACGGATCCACGGGAGGCGTAGAGGCAACGGGCGCCGCCTCTACCTGCGGCGCGACCACAACCGGTGCCGAGGCTACGGGAGGCGCCGACTCTACCGGTGGCGCGACCGCAACCGGTGCCGCGGCAACAGGCGCGGGGACCGAGGACGAGTCCCCGGTCGAGACCGAGGCAGCGGGGACCGGCGCCGCCGACGGCGAGGACTCGGACGGGACCGGGGCGACAGGCGCCGACGGTGAGACCGCGACCGGAGGCGCGGCAACAGGAGCCGACTCCACGGACTGCGCGACCGAGGCCGCCGCAACGGAGGCCGGCGCCCCCACGGAGACGCTCTCCTGCCGAGGTGCCCTCTGCGCGCTCCCCTGCTCCACGGCGTTCTCGCTCGGCGCCGAGGCCACGGCTCCGCTGGATTCCGCGGGCTCCAGACCCGACGTCGAGGCCTGCGCCTCCGCGCCCACGCTCAACGAGGCGGGCACATCCAGCAGCCCCCCCACCAGCGGCGCGGTCTGCAGGGAGCTCGTCACATACGACAGCGAGTAGCCACTGACGAAGCTCGCCCGGAACGCCTCGGGCCCGCTCAGGGCCGGAGCCTCGTCCTCGGACGCGCGCGGCTTCTTCCCCTCCTCCACCGCGCTCGCCAGCGCCTCCGCCGCCTTCACCGTCCCCCAGGGCGCCGTCAGCCCCAGGTCGCGGTCATATTCACCGCGCAGGTCGCCATCCGTGAGGATCTCCATCGCCTCCGTCATCCGGGCGCGGAGCGCATCCACCTGGTCCGGCTCCACCAGCGCGTACACCGCGATGGAGTCCGGCGCATACAGCTCCATGAGTCGGGAGTACGCGGCGCGAATCTCCTCCATGGGCGCTGTGACCGGGACCTCCAGGAGCTCGTAATAGGTCTGCTGCGCGAAAGGCTTCATGGTGACGAGGAAGGGTCGGGGGTCGCGTCGAGGGCGAGCAGTCGTGAGGCGATTCGTTGGATGGCCAGGGCGGCCGGGGCGTCGGGTCGTTCGATGAGCACGGGGCGCCGCTTGCGCACCGCGCGCCAGGCCTCATCGTCATACCGGATGGCGCCCAGGTCATCCATCGCGATGCCGAAGAACTTCTTCCACGCCGAGGCCACCGCCGCACCCACGTTCAGGTCCGCGTCCGTGCGCGCCTGGTTCACCACCAGCCGGATGCGGAACTCGGACAGCTCCCGCTCCAGTCGCTCCGCACCCGCCGGGTCCTTGTTGCGCACCTGCGCCAGCACGTCATGCAGCGTCCGCAGCGAGCCCTCCCGGGTGGTGAGCGCGCTGTCCACCAGGTCCTGGATGCCGTACTCCGCCTCCATCTGCTGCAGCCGCCGGAAGAACGCCGCCTTCGCGAAGCGGTACGCGTTCTCCACCGACGTCGGCTCCGGCAGCACCACCAACAACCCGTGGTCCGCCAGGATGAAGAAGTCGATGGTGTTGAAACTGGTTCCCGCGCCCAGGTCCAGGATGAGGTAGTCCGCCGACGCGCCCATCAGCGTCTTGAGCAGCTTCTGCTTCTGCGCGTACTTGAGGTTCGCCGCGTCCAGCGCGTCCTGCGCGCCCGCGATGAGCGACAGCCGGGGCACCCCCGTGGGGACGATGACGTCCTCGAGCCGCGACTTGTTGCGCCTGAGGAAGTCGGACAGCGTCGCCTCCGGCTGCCCCACCCCCAGGCACGTGTGCAGGTTCGCGCCGCCCAGGTCCGCGTCCACCAGCAACACGTTCAGCCCCGCCTGGGCCAGCGCCACGCCCAGGTTCGCGGACACCATCGACTTGCCGATGCCACCCTTGCCACCGCCCACGGCGATGATGCGCCGGGGCCGCTGCCGAGCGCCGCCAGGCCCTGGGGCCACCGGCTCGGCGGTCGGGGTCCCCAGGGCACGGGCATCGGCCTGGGGCGCTCGCGTGGATTTGGACATGGGCAGGGGCATCAAAGCCCGTCCTACCGCCCGAGTCGACTCCCCGCCAATCCGTGGCCACTTCGTGGATCAACCCGAGCCGTGGCTCACCCCGCGACACCCCATTTTACAGGGTTCGCCGGGCAGGCCGGTGAACAAGCGCTCGGGCGCCCTACTCGTCCAACAGCTCCACGTTCCAATACGAGGCATCCGCCAGGTGCAGGAACGGCAACCACTCCTGATACGTCACCTTGCGCGTGGCGCCCCGGAACAACGGCGTCCAGCGCGGGCGCACCGGCTTCTTCAGGAGCCTCATGTCCGCCTGCTCCGGCGTGCGGCCACCCTTCTTGAGATTGCAGGGCACACACGAGCACACGACGTTCTCCCACGTCGTCTTGCCACCCTGCGTGCGGGGCATGACGTGGTCCAGGTTCAGCTCGCTGCGCGGCAGGTTCTTGCCGCAGTACTGACAGGTGTCCGCGTCGCGCGCGTAGATGTTGAGCCGGGAGAAGCGCACCCGCCCTCGGGGCAGATGGTCATACGCGCTGAGCACCAGCACCCGGGGGACGCGGATGGTCCGGTTGATGGTGGTGATGCAATCATTGGTGGCGCTCAGCGCCGCCCAATCATCGAACTCGTAGAGCCGGTACTGCGCGTCGATGGCCTTGGCGACGCCCTGATACAACAGGCTGAAGGCCCGCTTCACCGACGTGACATGCACCGGTTGGTAATACCGGTTGAGTACGAGGACGGCGCTGTTGATCATGGTGGTTTCCCGGGACTTGCGGTCGCCACCCCTTCGGCGACCGACCTGAGCTCCTCCTCCGCGAGACAGCGGACGTCGAGGACCACCTCGCCATCCGCGATCCTGCCAATAACCGGCATTCCGCCGGCGCGCAGGCGCTCGAGGAAAGATTCCGGTGCACCCACGTTGAGGATGCACGCAAAGGAAGGCAACCGGGCCAGCGGCATGGCGCCCCCGCCCACCTGTCCCACCACCCCGTCCACTCGGGCACGCACCCCCTGCTCGGCCAGCAAGTCCTGAAGCCGCAGCGCGCGGGCGCGCAGCTCCTGGGATGGCTGGGCGAGCAGCCTGTACGTGGGCACGGCCCCTGGCTTGCCGTCCCGATACAACTCCAGCGTGGCCTCCAACGCGGCCACCGTCAGCTTGTCCACCCTCAACGCCCGGGTGAGCGGATGCGCCTTGATGCGCGCGACCAACGCCGAGCGTCCCACCACCACGCCCGCCTGCGGTCCACCCAACAGCTTGTCCCCCGAGAACGCCACCACATCCGCTCCCTCGGCGACCACCTGCGCCACCGTGGGCTCCTGTCCCATCCCCTCTCCCACCATGGGGACCAGCGCCCCCGAACCCAGGTCCTGGAACACGGGCACCCCGCGCTCACGGCCCAGCGTCGCGAGCGCTCCCACGCTCGCCTCCTCGGTGAAGCCCACCACCGCGAAGTTGGAGCGGTGCACCTTCACCAACAGGCCCGTGTCGTGGCCCACCGCGGCCGCGTAGTCGGACAGCCGCGTGCGGTTGGTGGTGCCCACCTCCACGAGCCGCGCGCCGGACTGCCGCATGACGTCCGGCACCCGGAAGCCTCCACCAATCTCCACCAGCTCCCCGCGCGACACGACACACTCGCGGCCGGACGCCAGCGCGGCCAGCACGAGCAGCACCGCGCCCGCGCAGTTGTTGACGACGAGCGCGTCCTCCGCGCCGGTGAGCTGACGCAAGAGCCCCACCACCGGCGCGTAGCGGCTGCCCCGCTCGCCCTCGTCCAGGTCGTACTCGAGATTCGAGTAGCCCCGCGCCACCTCGGCCACCCGCGCCACCGCCTCCGGCGCGAGCGGCGCGCGCCCCAGGTTGGTGTGCAGCACCACGCCCGTGGCGTTGAGCACCGCGCGCAGCCCCGGCGTGGACAGCGTGGTGAGCGCCTCGCCCACGTCCGCGTCGTCGAAGGGGCGCGTGTCGCCCTGCAGCAGGCGCGCGCGCACGCGGTCCACGGCCAGACGCAGCGCGGACACGGCCCTGGCGCGGGGAACACCGGACAGCAGAGGTTCCAGCGACGGCCGTCGCAGGAGCTGCTCGATGGAGGGGAGTGCGCGCAGCAGCGCGTTCTTCCCGCCGTCTACGCTGTTCGACGGGGGGCCCACGCTCGCGAGTCTAGGAGACGCACGGCCCGCACGCCAAGCCAGCGGGGGTGTCAGCCAGGTGACGTCCCGCTCACGCGCGGGCTTCTTCCCGGATTCCCCGCTCGACTCACGGCGCCGTCAGATAGAGGCTGATCTCCTCGGTGGCGCCGGGCAGGCGCATGTGCCGCTCGAAGCGCAGGCCCATCTTCTCCAGCAGCTTGATGGAGCTGACGTTGTCCTTGGAGACGATGGCGGCGACGCGCGCAATCCCGTGGTCCTCCCGGGCGTGGCGCAGCACCGCCTCGGCGGCCTCTCGCGCGTAGCCCTGGCTCCAGTAGGCGGGCTTGAACGCGAAGCCGATGTCGGGGTGCTCCAGCGAGTCACGCTTGAGCAGGCCGCACAACCCCATGGGCATGCCGTCCTGCCGGCCCTCCACCAGGTACAGCCCGTAGCCCAGCTGGGCGTACTGCGTCAGGGGCACGTTGGTGATGTAGTCGTGCGCGCCCTCGAGCGTGCGCACGCCACGGTCTCCGATGAAACGCAGCCACGCGGGCTCGTTCAACATCCCCAGGATGAAAGCGGCGTCCTCATGCGTCACGCGACGCAGGACGAGCCGCTCCGTCTCCACCACTTTCATGAGAAGCTTTCTCCGCGAAGCCCGTGCACTTGTAGGAGCGATACATGTGTCGCGCCCACTCGCGAGCCCACCTCGGAGGATGTACCAAGGATGTCCACCGCCTCAAGCCCCGACGCCCGCTTCCAGATTGAAGTCCTCAAGCTCCTGCTCCAGGTCGCCAGCGGAGACGAAGGGGTCAGCCGGGAGGAGATCGACCACATCATGGCCACGGCCCGGGGGATGAGCGTTCCCCTGCCGGACCTGGAGCAGCTGGCGAAGTGCCTGCAGAACGGGACGCCGCTGCCCGCGCCCAACCTGGGCATCCTCAAGGCCGACCCGAAGGCCGTCATCGCCGCGGCGCATGACCTCATCGCCAGCGACGGGCACATCCACCCGAGCGAAATCGAGATGCTGCGTCAGCTGCGCGAGCTGCTCGGCGTGGCGGCCTGACACCCCGGGTCGGGGCCACCGGGACGCAGCGCGCGTCCCGGCGGTCTGCCTGCGCGACGACTACGGGTCGACCTCGTCGACCTCCAGCTCACTGCCCGCGCCGCTCAGCAGCTCGAGCAGCTCCGCCGCGCCACCCTCGCTGTCGACCAGCGCCGTCAGCTTGCCGCCGCCGAGGAACTGCATGATGAACTGCTTCTGCATCTCCGCCCGGCCACCCTGGACCTCACCCAGGACGGTGAGCGTGTGCGGCTCATCGTGTCCGACGACGCGCTCGGAGATCTCGCAGTTGCCGAGCACGAGCACGTTGGCGTGCAGCTCCGCCGTGCCGACCCGCAGGTCACCCAGGACGAGCATCCCGCCCGGCCCCTTCAACACCAGCGTCTCCACATCCACGTTCCCCGTCACCACCACGCAGTCGTTCGAGGCGAACGTCCGGGAGGTGTCCTTCAGGGATTCGTGGAGGTCGATGCCATCTCGCAGCATCGAGAAGATATCGACGGGCGCGGCCAGCAGGCCGTCCTCGTCCAACGTGGTGAGTTGCTCATCCGCGGCCTCGAGGGCCTCTGCACGATCTTGGAGCTTCTTGGGGAAAGGAGTCATGTACCCCTCCGTCCATATCGCGAATCCCGCTCCCGGGAAGCAGGAAGAGACCATCCCCCACGAACATGACGAACGCGCGCCAATGGACAGGTGGCTCGCCTCGTCGCACCCTGGGCAGGTGACCGCCCGCACCGACAAGCACGGACGGTCACCCCCCCGGGGTCATTCGTGGCTCACGGCCTCAGCTTGACGTGCAGCAGGTCCAGCCGGCGCGAGGTCGGCGTGTACCAGGTGCCCTCCAGCTCGATGGACCGCCCCAGGTCCCCCGTCAGCACCACGCCGCCCGTCACCGCCGTCAGCCGAGGGGACTGGAGGGGCTCGAACACCCTCACCCATCGCGTCTGGAGCGTCGACGAGAAGCTGGCCACGGTGGGGCGCTCCGGCGCCACCGTCTCCGGCAGCCCCACGGTGCCCAGCCCCAACAGGCCGCCGTGCCCCGACTGGACCGTGAACAGGTTCCCGTTGGCGTCCGCCGTCAGCGAGTTCAGGCCGGAGAAGTAGATGCCCGTGCCCATCGGGAAGTGCCGCAGCGTCAGCTCCGTGCCCGTGGAGGTGAG
Organism: Myxococcus fulvus; assembly: GCF_900111765.1. The sequence continues at coordinate 51,255 of NZ_FOIB01000003.1, read as the reverse complement.
CCGGCCGAGGAACGGCTCGCGCGGCCCATCATAACCGTCGTCCGGCTCCGCGCTGGCGTACGGGCTCCCCGCGAAGGTGAAGCGGCCGTCGAAGTCCCCGGTGAAGGCCACGCCCCCATCGGGCAGCGCCGCCACCTGGCGCACGTCCGCGAACACCGTGTCGTAGGACGTCGGCAACAGCCAGTGCCAGAGGTAGTCGCCCGTGACGTTCCAGCGCGCCACGAACACCCCACCCTGCGCGAGCGCGCCCGCGCCGAAGTCGGTGCCCGGCCCGGCCCAGCCGCCCACGGTGATGTTCTCCTGCGCGTCCACCGCGACGCTCACCGCCTGGGTGCCCCGCATGGCGTTCGTCTTCAGCACGCGCGCCCACTGGTAGGCGCCGTCCCACTGGAGCTTGAGCACGAAGGAGTTCGGGTACTCGTCGTCGTAGGGGAACGGCTTGCCGGCGTCGACCTCGCCGCCACCGAAGTCCGTCTTCCCCCAGAACCCGCCCGTCACCACCGCGCTGCCGTGCGCGTCCGTCGCCAGGTCGTGCACGAACATGGGGTTGTCGAGCAGCTCGTCATCCATGCGGAACCACGCCGTGTAGCCGCGCGTCCAGTCCACCGCGCCCGACGGCGTCAGCTTCATCACGAACATGCCCGTGCCCCGAGGCAGCGCGCCCTTGCCCAGGTCCGGCGTGCCCCGGTACTCACCGGCGACGAGCACGTTGCCCAGCGCCGTCACCGTCACCTTGCGGAACTCCACGTCGGGCTGGGCGAACGTCAGCCGCCACGCCACGGAGCCATCCGCCCGGTGCAGCGTCACGACATCCGTCTGCTCGGCCCAGTACTCGCCGTCCCGCGCCTGCGCCTGCGTGCCCACGACGGCGAAGCCACCGTCCGGCGCGGGCGCCGTGTCCCGCGCGCGCTCCGCCGAGGCGTTGTTCGTCTGCTTCACCCACGCCGTCGTCCCCGAGGGCCGCGTGCCCCGGTACGAGCAGAACGGCGCGCTCTCCGTGACGACGACCAGCCGGGGCGCCGCGTCCAGGAGCCCCTTCGCGCTGGCATCCCCCGTCGCGAAGCTCAACCCCTTGGAGGAGTCGGCGAGCAGTCCGAAGGCGTACCGCCCCGAGGCCGTCACCACGCTCGTCACGTCGTACTCCACCCACTGGTCCTTCTTCACCGCGCCCGCGTCGCCCACCAGGTCCGTCATCGCGGGCGGGTTCTGCCAGGTCGCGGTCGCCGGGTCGAACGGCTGCGACTTGTAGAGCAGCGGCCCGTTGTCCGTCGCCTCCAGGGCGTAGAGCTGGAGCAGCACGCGGCGCACCGGCGTCGCGTCCAGCTGGACGTCGAACTCCAGGAAGCCGTTCATGCCCGGCGAGCCATCCACGCGCATCGACGCCTCGCGGTGGAACGTCGTCGTCGGGCGCTCCGCGCTCACATAGGTGTCGTGCCGGAGCTCGCTCACCTTCGAGACGAGCTCCTGGCGCGTCATGCACGCATCCGTCGGCGCGGCCCTGGGCGCCCCCGTCCACACCAGCAGCTGCGGTCCAGCTCCCTCCCAGTTCTCCTTCGCGCGGAAGATCAGCGCGTCCCCCGACGTCCCATACACGCCGAAGGTGAAGTTGCCGTTGCCACGCACCAGGTCCGTCACCTCGTAGTCCACGTACCCGGACGGCGCCAGGTAGGGCAGCCGGTCGACCTCCGCGCCCACCTTCGTGGGCCGGGTGTTCCAGGAGACGCTCATCTCGCTCCAGGGCCCCTGCGTGGCGTAGACCGCCGGTCCCCCAGCCGTCCCATCCAGGCCCACGTACATCCGCAGCACCGCGCGCTGCACCGACTCCGTCAGGCCCAGCACGTCGAAACGCAGGTGCACCTCGCGGTCGGGCGACTGCCCCACCCGCAGGTCCGTGGCGAAACCACCCTCGGTGGACGTCGGCGCGTCGGCGGAGACATACGTGTCGTCGCTCGCGGTGAAGACCACCGGAGGGCTCGACACCGTGATGGGCAGCGCGGGGTGCGGGGGGTGGTCGTCCGCGGACTGGACGGTGAGGACCAGCTGGGGACGCAGGGACGTGTTCGGATGCTCGCTCGACGCAATCGTCACGCCGTCCGTGCTGTCGGCCACCAGGTGGACGTCCGTGAAGGCGCTCGTGGAGATGTGCATCTCCGTGATGTCCAGTTCGATCCACGTGCCGCTGGCCACCGCGCCCGCGCTGCTCAGCGCGGAGAACCCATCCCGGGTCGGCCGCGTGTTCCAGGTCGTCAGCTCGTTCCAGGCCCGCCCCCCGATGCGAGGGTCATGCGCCGTGGGCCCATCCGCCGAGCCATCCAATGCATACACACGCAGCCGGGCCGTGGTGATGGTGCCGTCCACCGGAGCGACATAGAAGCGCAGGTACGCCTCCGACTCGGGTGACCGGTCCACCTCCATCGTCGGCTGCGAGCCGAAGCTCGTCGCCGGCGAGGCCGCGGACACATACGTATCCGCCGCCGCGACAATCGCCACCGTCTGCGTGACGAGCTGCTGCTCGTGGCTCCCCGTCTCCGGGTCAACCTCGGCTCCTGGTTGGGCACTTCCGCACCCATTCAGGAAGAAAAGTGCCACTCCCAGACTCCAACCCACTGCGCCAACTGTCCACCGTTTCACGTGACCTCTCCCTCGCGTGCTGCCACTGAATTGGGAAAGCAACAGGTGCGCCAACGCGTGTGAGTCATTGGGCCACTCGCAGTGTCTACGATTGACGCAAAAATGCGACCGCCCGGTCACTGGACCGAGCGGTCGCGAACATCACGTCAGGGATTGCGGGTCAGCGTCGGAGCTTGAAGTGCAGCAGGTCCGAGCGCTGCGCCGTGGAGGTGTACCAGGTGCCATCCAGCTCGAAGGCCCCCGCGAAGTCACCGGTGACGATGACGCCCTCGCCCGCAGGCGACAGGCGCAGGTCCGACTGGAGCACGTCCAGCACGCGGACCCAGCGCGGCTCCAGCGAGGCCGTGAAGCTCGCCACCGTCGGCCGGGGCGGCGAGGTGACGCCCGGAGGCCCCACTTCGCCCAGCCCGAGCAGCCCGCCGAAACCTCCCAGCGACACCACCAGGTTGCCCGCACCGTCCAGCACCAGGTCCTGGAAGAAGCTGGAGCGAGCGGGCGTCTGCTGGAAGTGCCGCAGCGACACCTCCTCGCCCGTGGGCCCCAGTCGGCCGAGGACCGCGTCCCAGGGGCCGCCCTCGTACTCATCCGGCTCCTTGCTGGCGTAGGTGCGCCCACCGAAGGCGAGGCCTCCCTCGAAGCTCGCGGCGAAGACCACTCCGCCGTCCGGCAGCACCACCACGCCGCTCATCCTGGAGTGGTTCACGCCCATCACCCGGGACCACTGATAGACGCCGCTCGGGCTCCACCGCGCGACGAACAGGCCGTTGCGGTAGACGGGGCCATCACCGAAGTCGATGCCCTGCCCCGTGGTGCCGCCCACGGTGATGTTCTCCTGCGCGTCCACCGTGAGGGCCATGGCCTGGGCGCCTCGGATGCCCGGCGACTTGAGGGTCTGCGCCCACGCGTAGGCTCCATCCCACTGGAGCTTCACGATGAAGCTGTTCGGCAGGGATTCGTCATAGGGGAAGGTCTTCCCGGAGCGCAGCTCCCCGCCTCCGAAGTCCGTGGAGCCCCAGAAGCTGCCCGTCACCACCGCGCTGCCGTGCGCGTCCGTGGCCAGGTCATACACGGCCATCGGGTTCTCGTGGCGCACCGTGCCGTCGTCGAACCAGGCGGTGTAGCCCCGCGTCCAGTCCACCGCGCCCGACGGCGTCAGCTTCATCACGAACAGGCCCGTGTTCCCGGCCAGGGGCAGCGCACCCTTGCCCAGGTCCGGCGCGCCCCGGTACTCACCCGCCACGAGCACGTTGCCCAGCGTCGTCACCGTCACCTTGCGGAACTCCACGTTCGCCTGGGGGAACTCGCGCGACCACGCGATGCCGCCGTCCTCGCGGTGCAGCGTGACGACGTCCGTCTGCGAGGACCAGGGCGTGCTGTCCAGCGTCTGCTCCACCGCGCTCAGCACGACGAAGCCACCACCGGGCACGGACGCCGTGTCCCTCGAACGCTCGGCCTCCGGACGGCCCGCCTGCGTGCCCTGGAGCGTCCCTCCCGCGGGGTTGGTGCCGCGATACGAGCAGAACGGCTCGCTCTCCGTGACGATGACCAGCCGGGGCGCGGCGTGGAGGATGTAGCCCCAGTGCGCGTCGACCGAGGCGAAGCTCAGTCCGTCCGACGAGTCCGGCACCAGCCCGAAGGCGTGGCGGCCCGGCGCCGTCACCTCGTTCGTCACGTCGTACTCCACCCACTGGTCCTTCTTCACCGGGCCCAGGTCTCCGAAGGGGTAGAGCGTGGTGGGCTGCTGGTGCCAGCTGATGGTGTACGGGTCGAAGGGCTGGGCCTTGAAGATGCGCGGACCGCTGCCCGTCGCCTCCAGGGCGTAGAGCTGGAGCAGCACGCGGCGGACCTGCCCCGGGAAGGGCTTCACGTCGAAGTCCAGGTAGCTGACGGCCCCGGAGTCTACCTGCAGCGTCGCGTCGCGATGGTAGGAGCGGTCCTGGTGGTACGCGTCGACGTAGGCGTCATGCAGCGGGAGCACCGTCGTCGTCTGGAGCTCACGACGTGTGAGACAGGCGTCGGGCGGCGGCGTGCGGGGTGTGCCCGTCCAGACGAGGAGCTGAGGAGCGCTCGCGCTGGAGGACTCGCGCGAATGGAAGGACACCCCGTCAGCGGACTGCGCGTAGAGCCCCAGTGTCACGCTCCCATTGCCGCGCACGGACGCCGTCACGTCGTAGTCGACGAAGCCCCAGGGCTCCAGGAACGGCATGCGGTCCAGTCGGCTCCCCGTCTTCGTCGGGCGGTTGTTCCAGGTGACGCTCGACTCGCTCCAGCTCCCCTGCGTCGCGTGGACGGACGGGCCACCCGAGGAGCCGTCCCTGGCGAGGTGGAGGCGCAGCACCGCGCGCTGCACGGTCTCCGGCAGGCCCTGGACGTTGAAGCGCAGGTGCACCTCGCGCTCCGGGCCATTTCCCACCACGAGCGTCTGGGCGCTGCCACCGGCGGACGACGTCGGCGCGTCGGCGGAGACGAACGTGTCCTCGGTCGCGACGAAGGTCAGCGGAGGGGTGGCCACCGCGAAGGGCACCAGCGGGTTCGTGGGGTGGTCCGGCGCGCTCTCGACGGTGAGCAGCAGCTGGGGGCGCAGCGCGGGGTCGGGGTGCTCGCTCGAGGCGATGGTGACGCTGTCGTCCCCATCCGCCTTCAGGAACAGGTCACTGAAGGAGTTGGGGCCGACGTGGACGTTGGTGACGTCGAACTCCATCCACGAGCCATCCGGCACCACCGCCGACGTGGCGAGCCACGAGGTGGAGTGCACGGGCCGCGTGTTCCACGTCGTCTCCTCGTTCCAGTTCCGGTACACGCCCGGCCCATGGGCGGTGGGTCCGTCCGAGGAGCCCTCTATCGCATACACCCGCAGCCTCGCGGTGGTGATGCGCCCCTCCGGGATGGGGTCGACGAAGAAGCGCAGGTACGCCTCCGACTCGGGAGCGCGTCCCACGACCATCGTCTGTGATGAGCCGAAGCTCGACGTCGGCTGCGCGGAGGACACGTGCGTGTCCGCCATCGCGATGATGCTCACCGTGCGCGTGACCAGCGCGTCACGTTCCTGCTCGATGACTTCTGTCTGTGAAACCGAGACGCCTTCCTGGGCACCCCCGCACCCACCCAGGAAGACCAGTGCCACTCCCAGACCGCAACCCACTGCTCCGACTGTCCGCCGATTCACGTCATCTCTCCCTCGCGTGCTGCCATTGCGATGGGAAAGCAACAGGTGCGCCAACGCGTACGGGCGCGAGCCCCACCGTGGGTGCCCGCGCCCGTCCATGTGCCACGAAGACTCGAGGCCCTCGCTACGGCCGCAGCAGCAGGTGCAGCACGTCCGAGCGACGTGACGTCGGCGTGTACCAGACGCCATCCACCTCGAACGCGCCGACCAGGTCTCCGGTGAAGAGGATGCCTCCCGGCTGCGACGTGAGCAGGAGGTTCGACTGGAGCGGGTCGAACACCCGGACCCAGCGCGTCTCCAACGCGTCCGTGAAGCTCGCCACCGTGGGCCGGTACGGCGCCTCCGACTCCAACGGGCCCACGTCGCCCAGGCCGAGGAGACTCCCGCCGCCCGCCTGCGTCGTCACCAGGTGGCCCTGGGCGTCGACGATGAGGTCCTGGAACGTCAGCTCACGGAACGTGCGCAGCACCACGTCCGCCCCCGTGGCGCTCAGCCGACCGAGCATCGTGTCCCGAGGCCCACCGTCGTACTCGTCCGGCTCGCGGCTGGCGTAGGACTGCCCCGCGAAGTCGAAGCGGCCACCGAAGTCTCCGATGAACGCGACGCCGCCGTCCGGCATGACGGTCAAGGCACGCAGGCTGCTGAAGTAGACCGGGATGACGCGCACCCAGCGGTGCGCACCGCTCGCGTCCCACCGGGCCACGAAGGGACCGATTCGCGCGTCCGGCCCCACGCCGAAGTCCGTCGCCCTCCCTGCCCAGCCGCCCACGGTGACCTGTCCCGCGGCATCCACCGCGACGCTCGTCGCCTGAGTGCCGCGCAGCGTGTCCGCCAGGAGCAGCTTCGCCCACTGATAACCCCCCTGCCCGTCCAGCTTCAGCACGTACGAGTTCGGATACGTGTCGTCATAGGGGAACGGCTTGCCGGAGTAGACGGGCCCGGCGCCGAAGTCCGTGTAGCCCCAGAAGGTGCCCACCAGCACCGCCCCGCCCTGCGCGTCCGTGGCCAGGTCGAGCACCTGCATCGGATTGTCGAGCCGCTCGTCGGCCCGCTGGAACCACGCGGTGTAGCCCCGCGTCCACTCCACGGCGCCCGACGCCGTCAGCTCCAGCACGAACATGCCGGTGCCCTGGGGCAGCGCGCCCGTCCCCAGGTCCGGCGTCCCGGCGTAGGAGCCGGCGGCGAGCACGTGACCCTGCGCCGTCACCGCCACCCGCGTGAAGGAGACCTGCGCCTGCGTGAAGGCCCGCGTCCACACCACGCTCCCGTCCGCGCGGTGCAGCGTGATGACGTCCGTCCACTCGGCCGAGACAGGCGCATCCCGCGTCTGCTCCTGGTGGCTGAGGACGACGAAGCCCCCTCCCGGCGCGGGCGCGGTGTGGTGCGAGCGCTCCGCCTCCACCGCCGTGGACTGCCTCACCCACGCCGTCGTCCCCGAGGGCTTCGTGCCCCGGTACGAGCAGCGCGGCGCCGCGTCCTTGACGACGACGAGCTGGGGCGCGGCGTCGATGATGCCGCGCTCGCTGGCCTCGGCCGAGGCGAAGCGCAACCCATCCGCCGAGTCCGGCACCAACGCGAAGGCATGACGCCCCGACGTCGTCACCACATCGGTCACGTCGATCTCCACCCAGGAGTCCCGCGCCACCGCGCCCAGGTTCGCGAGGGCGCTCCCGCTCACGACGGGGCGATGGGCCCAGTCCGTCGTCGCCTCGTCGAACGACTGCGCCGAGAACACCTGCGGTCCATTCGCCGACGCGTCCAGCGCATACAGGCGCAGCAGCACCCGGCGCACGGGCTGCGCGCCCAGCTGCACGTCGAAGTCCAGGAAGCCCTCCGCGCGAGGCGCCCCATCCACGCGCAGCGAGGCCTCGCGGTGGTACGTCGTCGACGGCGTCTCCGGCGTCGCATACGTGTCATGGAGCGGAGGGACGCTGGTCGCGATGACCTCCTGTCGCGTCATGCAGTCATCGCCCGGCTCGCTCCGCGACGCACCGGCCCACACGAACAGCCGAGGCTCCAGGTCCGCGGCCTCGCGCGAGTGGAACGCCACCTCGTCCCCGGAGTTGCCATACAGCCCGAAGGTGACGTCCCCGTTGCCACGCACCTGGTTCGTGACGTCGTACTCCACGAAGCCATAGGGCGCGAGGAACGGCGCCCGGTCCAACGTGCCCCCCACTCGCGCCGGACGCGTGCTCCACGTCATGGCCGACTCGCTCCACGTGCCCTGGGTACCGAAGACGGACGGGCCGCCCTCCGTGCCGTCCGCGGCCACTCGCAAGCGCAACACCGCGCGCTGCACCGTCTCCGTCAGCCCCGTCACGGAGAAGCGCAGGTGCGCCTCACGCCCCGGACTCGAGCCCACGCGCAGCGCCCGCGCGGAGCCACCCTCCGCCGAACCCGGCGCATCCTCGGAGACGAACGTGTCCGCGCTCGGAGCGAAGGACACCGGCGCACCGGACACCGTGAGCGGCGCCGGGCGCGGGGGCGGATGGTCCGACGCGGACTCCAACGTGAGCACCAACTGCGGACGCAGGGCCGGGTCGGGGTGCTCGCTCGACGCGAGCGTCATGCCGTCCGTGCCGTCCGCGCGCAGGAACACGTCCACATAGCTGCCCTGGGAGATGGACATGTCGCTGACGTCCAGCTCCATCCAGGTGCCGCTCGCCACCGCGCCCGCGCTGACCACGCCCCAGTACCCGCCCCAGTCCGGGCGGTTGTTCCACGTCGTCAGCTCGTTCCACGAACGCACGCCGGGCGGGTCGTACACCGTGGGGCCATCGGCCGAGCCATCCACCGCGAAGACGCGAAGCCGCGCCGTCGTCACCGTCCCCGTGAAGGGCTCGATGTAGAAGCGCAGGTAGGCCTCGGACTCGGGAGCGCGGTCCACCTCCAACGTGGGCGAGGAGCCGAAGCTCGTCGTCGGTGAGGTCGCCACCACGTGCGTGTCCGCGCCCGCGCCGAACGTCACCGTCCGGGTGACCAGCTCCTCGTCACTCGACTCCGGGCTCGTGTCCGGGGAGGCCACCACCGGAGGAGTGGAACTGCGTTCCCCATGTTGGGAAGGCCCGCACCCACCCAGGAGCCCGAGCGCAACACCCAGCCCCCACCCCACCGCCCCGACTGTCTTGCGCCGCACGACACCTCTCCCTCGTGTTCAACGAGGGAGCCACTGAGCAACAGGTGCGCCAGCGGACAGATGGAGTCGAGGCTTCGCTCCCCCGCCTCCTCGGCAGGGGGGCGCCGTCCAGGCTCAGTACACGTTGTACTTCTTGCGCAGCGCCTCGTGCTCGTCCGCGTTGCGCGAGGGGTGCAGGTTCTTCTGCGCGTCGTGCAGGTAGTACCAGAACTCGCTCGGCTTGGGCGCCATGGCGGCCTGGAGCGACTCCACGGTGGGCGCGCCGATGGGACCCGGCGGCAGGCCCTTGCGGTGCCGCGTGTTGTACGGGTCCTCGGGATCTCTCAGGCGCTTGAGGAACTCCTTGCGGTCGTTCCACTGCGCCAGCACGTAACGCGATGTCGCGTCCACGCCGAGCGGGAAGCCCTTGTCCACGCGCTTCCAGAGGATGCCCGCCACCAGGGGGCGCTGCGCCGGCACCGGCTCCTCGCGCTCCAGCATGGAGGCCATCACCACCACCTCGTGCAGCGAGCGGCCGCTCTGGGTGATGGCGTCCTTGTTCGGCGTGTAGAAGCGCGCGGCGAAGGCGTCCAGCTGCCGCTGGATGAGGTCCTCCACGTCCACGTCGCCGGGGATGATGCCGTACGTCTCCGGGTAGAGGTAACCCTCCAGCGTGGTGACGGGCAGCGGGAACGGCGCCTTGAAGCGGCTGGGGTTGCTGGCCGCCGCGATGTACTCGCCCGGCTTGATGAGGTTCGCCGCGACGAGCGCCGCGTCCGTGTCCCGAAGCCGCCAGCCCTCCACCACCACGAACGGGATGTCGTCCGGGAGCGGGTTGCCCTCCAGCGCCTTGGCCAGCTCCGCCACCGTCATGGACGGGCTCACCGGGTGACGCCCCGCCTTGGGCGAGAACCCACCCCGACGGAACAGGTGGTAGCGCCAGACCTTGGTGTCCGAGAGCAACCCCTGCGTGACGAGCAGGCCACCCAGACCCCTGCCCGAGGTTCCCTTGGGGACGGTGAACTCCACCACGGGCGCACCCGGAGCGGCGACGGCCTTGTTGACCGCCCCCTCCATCACCACGAAGGCACCCACACCCGCCACCGCCGCCAACACGATGACCACTGCCAGAGCCGCGAGGACTTTCTTCATCGCGGCGCAGGGTAGCACCGCCGACGCGGGCTGCATCCTTCCGTGTCATCGGATGTCCGCTCCCAGGCGCTCCCCCGCTGGCCCGCCGGGCATCACCCTCCCCCCTGCCACCCGAATCGCCGGCTGTCCGAGTGCCCGGATGCCATGGCGTCCCCCGATTCCGGTCCCCATCTTCGCGATGGTTGCACCCACCCGAAACGCGAGGACACGCCATGGCGACACAAGCGTCCACAGGGGCCGGAAAGATTTCCGGCAGCTACCTCACCACCCGCGACGGCACGCAGATCTACTTCAAGGACTGGGGCCCCCGGGATGGCCAGCCCATCGTCTTCTCGCACGGCTGGCCGCTGTCGGCCGACGCATTCGAAGACCAGATGATGTTCCTATCGGACCGCGGCTACCGGACCATCGCGCATGACCGGCGGGGCAATGGTCGCTCGTCCCAGCCGTGGAGCGGGCATGACATGGACCACTTCGCGGACGACCTCGCGGACCTGACCTCGGCGCTGGGGCTGAGCAAGGCCGTGCACGTGGGCCACTCGACGGGCGGTGGCGAGGTGGCGCGGTACATCGGCCGACACGGCACCTCACGCGTGGCGAAGGCGGTGCTCATCGGCGCGGTGCCTCCCATCATGCTCAAGACGGACTGGCACCCCAACGGGCTCCCCATGAAGGTGTTCGACGACATCCGCGCGGGCGTGCGGACGGATCGCGCGTCGTTCTTCCGCGAGCTGAGCATGGCGTTCTTCGGCTTCAACCGCCCGGGCGCGAAGGTCTCCGAGGGACTTCGTGACACGTTCGTCATGCAGGGACTGATGGCCTCCATCAAGGCCGAGTACGACACCGTCAAGGCCTTCTCGGAGACGGACTTCCGCGCGGACCTGGCGAAGTTCGACGTGCCCACGCTGGTCATGCATGGCGATGACGACCAGATCGTCCCCTTCGAGGGCGCGGGCAAGCTCACCGCCACCCTGGTCAAGGGCGCGAAGCTCAAGGTCTACCCCGGCTTCAGCCACGGCATGTGCGCGGTCAACAAGGGCATCATCAACGAGGACCTGCTCGCCTTCATCCAGGGCTGAGCGGGACGGCACCCACCGGGCCGCGCGGAGACACTCGTTCGCGCGGCCCGTCGTCTCTCTGGGGGCGAAAGCGGCGCCCAAGCTCAATAAAATGCAACTTGCCCGTCTGACCTCCGTTCACTACGGAGACACCCCCCCGGCCTCGGCTCCCTTCGAGGTCAACCATGTTGTCGTCACGGATGCGAACGCGCGCCATCGCGGCGTTCGTCCTTTGGGTCGGAGTGTTCGGGGCGCAGGGGCGCGCGTGGGGTGCCACGCCACAGTCGGGGCCCGTGCTCTCCACGGAGCGGCCCGTGGGGTCCACCCGGTCGAGCCCCGCGAACGGCTCCCAATACGAGTCCGCCCTGGCCTGGGGCACCTCGAACTACCTCGCGGCCTGGGTGGATGAGCGTCACGGCACCGGCAGCCAGGGCTCAGGAGGGACGCAGGTCTACGCGACCCGGCTGAACGCAGCGGGAGAGGTGTTGGACCCCGTGGGCATCCGCTTGACCCGAGGCGCGCATGTGTCCCTCTATCACCAGGGAATCTCCATCGCCGGAGACAGCACGGGATTCCTCGTGGTCTGGCAGGCGGTGTCGTCGCTGGACGGAAACACCGTCGCCCCCCTCCTCGGCACGCGAGTCGGCGCGGACGGACAGGTCCTGTGGGCCGACAGGGAGCTGCTCCGTCCGAGCGCTGGCAACTTCACGCAGACCAGCCTGACCTTCACGGGGGACGGCTATCTGCTGGTCTGGAACGTGCGGCCGGAGCCGGGGCGGCAACACCTGCGCGCCACACGGGTCGAGCTCGATGGAACGGTGCTCGACCCCGAGGGCGTGGACCTGGGAGAAGGAGGGCTCGGGCAAGTGACCTGGACAGCCCAGGGCGGGTTCATCGTCTACTGGGCCGAGGGACTCTGGGGCGTCCGGGTGAACACACGCGGAGAGGCCCAGGGGAGCGCGTTCCGCATCAGCGCGCCCGACGCCGATGTCACCAGCGGCCCCGGGTTCGCGTTCGATGGCACGAATCACCTGGTCATCTGGACCGAGCGGGATTCGGAGAGCAGCGCGCACCGGAACATCCTGGGCGCACGCGTCAGCGTCACGCAGGGCGTCCTCGGTGCGCCCTTCTTCATCCAGGAGGCCCCCCTCTACCAGCCCTCTCCGCAGGTCGCCTTCAATGGCACGAACTACGTGGTGGCCTGGCACACCGACGGGGTGATCGACGGCGCCCGCGTCACCAGCGTCTATGCCCGGCGGGTCTCCCCCTCCGGCGCGATGGTCGATACCGACGCCTATCTCGTGAGGAGAAACCCGGGGGGCGTCTTCCTCTTCCAGGATGCGATGGCGACCTCTGGAACGGACATGCTCCTCCTCTGGCGGAACGCGCTCGTGTCCACCAAGAGCACCCTCTACGCAACGCGGTTGGACATCACGGGAGCCCTCTTGACGGACCACTTCCTCGTCACGTCGTCCTCCAACACCCAGCTCTCGCCCGCGATGGCCTCGGGTGGCAATCGCCACCTGATGGTCTGGGCCGAGCCGAACGTGCTCCCCCAGGGCTCGGACATCTTTGGAACCTTCCTGGATGACGCGGGCGTCGAGGTGACCCCGGGCGGCTTCGCCATCGCCGAGTCCGCGAGGGACCAACAGCACCCCGCCGTCGCGTTCGATGGCACGAACTTCCTGGTGACCTGGACGGAGAGCATGCTCGACACCGCCAACATCATGGCGCGCCGGGTCCCCGCGTTCGGTGCCCCCGTCACCCCCCAGTTCCGCCTCAGCCAGTTCGGGGACTCCTCGGCCGGCCCACGGCTCGCGTGCGACCCGAAGACGTGTCTCGTGGTCTGGTACTCGCCTTCCTCCAACCCCGCGTCGAGCGCGATCGTCGGCAACTACGTGGACACGAACGACGTCGTCCTGCCCCAGGGAAGCTCGTCTTGGTTCGTCTGGGGCCGCCCCCTCGAGCCGGACGTGGCGGTCTCCTTCGATGGAACGAACTTCCTCCTCGTGTACGCCACCGGCGCGAGCGACAGGCACGTCGAAGGCAGGTTCGTGAGACGATATGGCAGCCCGCCTGGCGACAGCGACACCACCGGCCTCGTCAGCACCCAGGCCCCTGGCCTCCGCCACGTCTCCGCCGCGTTCGACGGGACGAACCATGTCGTCGCGTGGATGGAGGGCTCCCAGGTCCGCGCCACGCGCGTGAGCCCCAGTGGCACCATGCTGGAGACCACGCCCTGGGAGATGTCTCCCGTGGAGTCCTCGCTCAAGCAGCGCCCGACGGTCGTCTCCGATGGCATCTCCTCGCTCGTGCTCTGGGCTTCGCGTCCTCCCGAGGGTTCGACGCTCAACGCGATTCACGGGACCCGGACGATGGCGTTCGACAGCACCCCGGGCAGTCCCCAGGTCCTGGCCTCCGCGCCGTGGAGCGACGCCTTCGCCGCGGGCACCGCGGTGAAGCCCGGGCAGTTCCTCGTCGCCTACTCCCGCTTCGAGGGGCCACCACATGGCACCCATCGCCTGTTCACGCGCAAGGCCCGCTACAACACCGCGCCCCAGGTGACGGACCGTTCGTTCGAGTCGGTGGAGGACACGCCACTCGAACTCACGCTCACCGCGCGCGACGTGGAGAACGACGCGTTCACGTGGAGCATCGCCGCGGAGCCGGCGCATGGCACGCTGGGGGGCTCGCCGCCCGCCATCACCTATACGCCCGCGACCGGCTTCCGGGGCGAGGACCGCTTCCAGTTCACCGCGACCGACGCGGAGGGCATGTCCAGCACCGCCACCGTCCGGGTGACGGTCATCCGCGCTCCCGTGGCGCCCCAGGTGGTGCCGCTCGACCTGGAGCTCGACGAGGACTCGAGCATCCCGCTGCGCTTGATCGCCACGGATGAGAACGGCGACGCGGTGACGTATCACATCGGCCCGCCTCCCCTGCACGGCTCGCTGTCGGGGACGCCGCCGGACCTCACGTACACACCACACGCGGACTTCTCCGGCACCGACGTCTTCGGGTATTGGGCGAGCGACGACGGCAGGCTCGAGTCCACGCGGGCCTGGGTGAACATCACCGTGCGTCCCATCGATGACGCTCCGGTCGCCGAGGACTCCTCCTATTTCGTGCACCGGCCGGCCTCCGTCGACATCGTCCTGAAGGCTCACGATGTGGATGGAGATCCGCTCACCTACTCCGTGGCGCAGCCCCGGAATGGAACACTCACCGGAACAGCACCGAACCTCGTCTACACGCCCTTCCCCAACGCTCGCGACGACGAGTCCCTCGTCTTCACCGTGAGCGACGGGAAGCGTGTCGCGACGGGCACCGTCACCATCGACGTCCGGTTCACGAACGTCCCGCCCTTCGCCCGGGACCAGCACTTCACCGTCAACCCCGGAGAGAGCATCGACATCGAGCTCGACGTGGAGAACGTGGATGGAGACGTGTTGACCTATGACATCCGCGAGCAGCCCGCCTCGGGCACGCTGTCCGGTGAACCGCCCCACCTGCGCTTCCAGGCGAGCGACTCCTTCACGGGCTCAGTGTCCTTCACCTACGGGGTCAGTGATGGCCTGGAGTCGGCGACCGCCCGCGTGTCCATCCGGTCTCTCGCCAGGCCCGCGGATCCGTCTCCGGGCAAGTCAGGGGGCTGTTCGTCGTCAGGCGGCGCACCGTCGCTCGTGATGGTGCTCGGCGTCCTCGCCCTGCTCGCGCGGCGCCAGCGCTCCAGCGGCTTCGCGCGGGCACACGTCACGCGGCAGCACCGCTGAAACGGGACGTCATGCGTGGGCCCGGGAAATCTCGGGCCCACGTGTGTCGCCGCGTCGCTCACGGTGTCCTCGGCGGGGAGCACCGGATGACGGCTGGAGGGCCTCGAGGTCGACGGCGATGCGCTGCCGTACGGCGTGGAGCGGCGGCCCACGAAAAGTGGGCACGCCCTCACTCCCGGTTGGCGGTCTTGATGACGGGCAGCTTGGGCGCCCGGCCATAGAGCAACTGGTAGGTGTTGTAGGAGCGCAGCACGCGCTTGATGTAGCCGCGCGTCTCGGAGATGGGGATCTCCTCCACCCACGCGTCGAGCGGCAGGTCCGGCTTGTCCGCGCGCCAGCGATTCACCGCGCCCGGCCCCGCGTTGTAGCTGCCCACCGCGTACGGCGTGTGCCCACCGAACTTCTTGAGCAGCCCGCCCAGGTAGTGGGCGCCAAAGCGGATGTTGAGGTCCGGCTGGAGCAGCTGGTCCACCGTGAAGCGCTTGAGCTTCAGCTCCCGCGCCACGCCCTTCGCGGTGGACGGCATGAGCTGCGTGAGCCCCAGCGCGCCGGCCCACGACAGCGCCTTCGGATCCAACGCGCTCTCCTCGCGCATCAGCGCCTGGAGCAGGTCCGCCTCCACGCCCGACACCGCCGTGTGCTTCTCGATGAGGTCGCGGAACGCATTGGGATACGCCACCTCCCACACCACACGGGTCTCGCTGGTGATGCGTCCACTCAAGTCCTTGCGCAGCGCCAGCCGAGCCACCGCGTGCGCGGCGCGCTCATCGCCCGCCTCGTGCAGCACCAGCACCAACAGGCGGATGGCCTCCGCGGGCTGGTTCGTCCGGCTCACCGCGAGCAACTCCGACGACACCGCCTCCGGGAAGCCCAGGCGCAACAGCTCCACGCCCGCGCGGAAGTGCGGGTCCTCACCCACCGGACCGGCGAACAACGGCCAGGGGCTCGCCGCCTCCGGCACCGCGAAGATCTCCGGAGAGATCCGCTCCAGTCGCTGTGGGTCCAACGCGGACAACTGCGAGCGCGCCATCAGCCCGTAGTACGTCGCCGGGTGCTCCACGGAGATCTTCTCGAACAGCTCCGCCGCGCCCTGGATGTTGCCCTGGTCCTGGAACGTGCGAGCCCGCCAGTACCGCGCGCGCTCCACGTCGTAGCTCTCGTCCGCCTGCGCGAAGCGCTGCTCGATGCGGTCCAGGAACGACAGGCCCGCGTCCTCCACCTTGCTCGTGCGCGCAATCCAGTACGCCTTGAAGAGCGCCTCGCCCAGGAAGTCCCCCTGGGGATACAGCCGCGCCAGCTCATCCAGCCGCGCCATCGCCTCCTTGGGGCGGCCCGTCTTCACGTACAGGTCCGCCGCGTAGAAGAGCGCGTCGTCCGCGAAGCTGTGGTCCGGGAACTCGCGCGCCAGCCGCTCGTACGTCTCCGTGCCGCGCGACGAGTCGACGATGGAGCGCGACGAGCCGAGCACGTACAGCGCTCGCGCCAGCAGGTCGCGGTCCGTGCACTTCTCCACCACGGGCGACAGCGTCTGGATGGCGCGCGTGTGCTCGCGCTCCTTGCGCAGCCCCTTGCCGTAGGAGAAGTGCGCGCGGCACGCGAGCGCGTCCGGGAGCTTCAACTGCGCGAGCAGCGGCTCCAGCTGCGCCAGGCCCTGCTTGTTGCGGTGCAGCTCCACCAGCGCCTCGCCGCGAGCCACCCGGGCCTCCACCGGCGCCGTCTGCCCCTTGAGCCGCTTGTCGGCCTGGACCGCCAGCGGCGACAACGGATGCGCGCCCCACAGGCGCCACAGCGCGGCGCGCTCGGCGGCCTTGTCCTTCTTCTCCGCGGCGATGTCGGCGATGGACATCAGCGCCTCGGCGCCCACGTTGCGCCCCCAGCTGGGCGCCGCGCGCGAGGTGAGCGGCTCCAGCGCCGCCATGGCCCCTTCCGCGTCCTTCTTCTTGCGCAGCACGCGGGACAGCGCCAGCCGCGCGTCCACGTACAGCCGGGACTCGGGCGGCACCTGGGCCAGCTGCACCGCGGCCTCGTCGTAGCGGCGCAGCCCCTCCAGCGCCACGCCCGAGTGCGTCAGGCACCGGTCCCTCAGCGCGGGATAGTCCGGCGCCAGGGCGGCCAGCTCCTTCGCGGCGGTCTCCTCGTCCCCGGAGCGCAGCGCGGCCAGGGCGCGCAGGTAGCGCACCGGCGGGCTGTCACCCTCGTCCTTCAGGAGCTCGCGGGCGCGGGCGAAGTGGCCCTTGTCGAAGGCCGCGCGGGCCTCCTTCTTCTTGCCCTCGCCGAAGTACGGCGACAGGTCCTCCAGCGCGTAGCGGCGGCCCCGGTGGACGACGGGCGCGGGCGGCGCGGCGTTGGGGAAGGCGGGGTTGAACACCTCCACGAAGCCCGGCGGCAGCGGCGCCTTCTCGGCGTCCGGCGGCGGCGAGAGCTGCGCCTCCGGGGGCGCGTTCTCGGTCTGGGTCGTGGGGGCCTCGGAGGCCTCCGTCCCGGAGGGTGCCGGGGACGAGGGAGCCTGCGCGGACAGCATGAGCGCGGAGGCGATGACGGCGAGCTTGGGCAGGAAGGGCTTCATACGCGGGGCTGGGGAGCCTGGGAGTTGGGCGCGGGCTCGCCCCAGGACAACCGGGGGTGCATGGAAAATTTCCGGAGGCTGTCACAGGTTAGACTGTCCGCCCGCCCATGGACATCCGGACTCAGAGCGCGCTGCTGGCATCCATCATCGGCCTCGCCCTTGGCGTGTCCATGTTGTTGCGCCCGGCCAGGCCCAAGGTGCTCACCCTGTACTCCGTCTTCGCCCTGACGGTGGCCGGGTACTACCTCTCGTTCTTCTTCCACAGCCTCTTCCCCGAGGTGACGTACCCCTGGGCGCACCGCATCACCCTGGGCATCACCGTCCTGGTCGCCTCGCTCATCCCGGGCGCCGCCGTGGGGTTCTTCCTCGAGTTCTTGGATGTCAGCAAGGGAACACACCTGGTTGGCCGCCGGCTCGCCCTCCTGTCGGTCTTCCTGGGCCTGGCCGTGGCGGTCACCCCCCTGGCCGACAAGCTGTGGGCCCGGGTGGCCATGGGCGTCTGGGTGCATGGCTCCCTGCTCGCCTCGGTGTCGTTGCTGCTCCATCGGGTCCGCAGCAACGAGTCGCGCATCGAGCAACTGAGGCTGATGTACCTGGCCATCGGCGCGGCGGCGGGCATCCTGTTCTCCGCGCTGGACTTCATCGGCAGCTCGGTGCCGCTGCCGACGCTGGGGCCGGTCTTCACCACGCTGTACCTGTTCTTCCTCGCGCAGACGCTGCTGCGGCTGCGGCTGATGGACCTGCACGAACTGCTGGGGAAGATCGCCTCGCAGACGGTGCTGGCGGTGATTCTGGCGGCCGTCTTCACGGTGCTGACGGCGTGGGTGGACGAGGACACGGGCCTGTTCCTGTTCAACACGGTGGTGGCGGCGTTCGTCATCCTCATCCTGTTGGACCCGCTGCGCGCGAAGGTGGAGGAGATGGTGGTGCGCATCTTCTTCCGCGAGCGCTTCGCGCTACTGGACGCGCTGGGGATGCTGCGCGCGCGGATGGCGAACGTCATCGAGATCTCCGAGCTGGCGCGGCTGGTGCTGGACACGCTGCACGAGACGGGGCGCGTGACGCACTCGTCGGTGTACCTGCTCGCGGAGGACCGGCCCGGCTACCGGCTGCTCGACTCACGCGGGCCGTTGCCGGTGGCGTTCCTGGACACGGCGGCGGCGCGTGGGCTGCTGTTCGCGGTGGCGAGCGGACAGAAGGCGGTGCTGCTGGAGAACGTGGAGCGCCGGGGCGCGACGATGCGGCTCCAGTCGGTGGAGGGGCGCCGGTATCGCGACGAGCTCAAGCGCTTGAACGACACGCGCGCGGCGCTGGTGCAGATGCGCGCGGGCATCAGCGTGCCGCTGGTGGGCAACGACAGGGTCATCGGCTTTCTGAACCTGTGGGACGAGCGGGTGCCGGAGGCGTACGCGTCCGACGAGATCGCGCTCATCCTGGAGGTGGCGGAGAAGCTCGCGACGGTGTTGGAGAACTCGAAGCTCTACGAGAAGATTCGAGAGAGAGATCGCCTGGCCGCGCTGGGTGAGATGGCGGCGGGCCTGGCGCACGAGATTCGCAATCCGCTGGGGGCCATCAAGGGCGCGGCGCAGTGCCTGGACCCGCGGCGGCTGCCGGGCGAGGACGGCGAGTTCCTGGAGGTCATCGTCGAGGAGGTCAACCGGCTCAACGGCGTGGTGACGGCGTTCCTCGACTACGCGCGGCCGATGAAGCAGAGCTTCGGGCCCACGGACTTGAACGAGGTGGTGACGCGCACCATGCGCCTCATCCAGAACGACGTGCCGTCGAGCGTCGCGCTGGCGGTGGAGCTGGACCTGCAGCTCCCGCGAGTGGACGGAGACGCGGAGCAGCTCAAGCAGGTGCTCATCAACCTGGTGCAGAACGCGGTGCAGGCGTTGGACACGCGCGAGGGGCGAATCACGGTGCGCACGGAGCGGCCGGAGCGCTTCGGCGAGTTCCGCAACGCGGGCGGCGAGTTGTTGGAGGTGCGCGTCTCCGACACCGGCCCGGGCATCCCCTTGGACCAGCAGCCGCACATCTTCGTGCCGTTCTTCACGACGAAGCAGAAGGGCACGGGGCTGGGGCTCGCCATCTGTCAGCGCATCGTGAAGAACCACGGAGGCAGCATCTCCGTGCAGAGCAAGGCGGGTGACGGCACGACGTTCATCATCCGCATGCCCGCGCTGCCGGTGGAGAAGCCCCTGGAGGCGCTGCCGGAAGGGACGGGCACACCGCCTCCGGCCACGCGCATCTCCCAGTCGGTTCCCGTGCCCGAGGAGCTGCGCGAGCCCCCCAAGCCGCCCTC
This sequence comes from Myxococcus fulvus, assembly GCF_900111765.1. The sequence continues at coordinate 31,492 of NZ_FOIB01000003.1, read as the reverse complement.
CCCCGCCCCGCGCGCCAGCAAACGCGAGCGGAAGCGCAAGGCGGGCTGAACCTCCGGCACGGCGTGTGTCGGGCCCTCCGCGGGCGACTCGCGAGCGTCGCGGGCCACGACGCTTCGACCTCCGTGGCCCGCGCGCTCCGGCCGCAGCGACGCCGCCGCTCGCCGACGACGTCAGCCCAACGACGCCGTCGCCTCCGCCAGCTTCTCCTGCGCCGTCTCCCAGCGCGCGTAGAGGTCCTCCAGCGAGTCCTTGCCCGCGCGGTGCGCATCCATCAGCGGCTTGGCGCGCGCGAAGTCGTTGTAGAGCACGGGGTCGGCGAGCTGCGCCTCGCGCTCCTTCTGCTCCGCCTCCACCTTGGCGATCTGCTCCTCCAGCTTGGCGATCTCCTTCTTGAGCGGCCCCTCGACCACGCTGCGACGCTGACGCGCCTCGGCCTCCAGCCGCTTGCGGTCCTTCTCCGAGACAGGCCCCGAGGACGCCTTGTCACTCCCGCGTGACGCGCCACCCGCCGCGGCCTCCGCCTCCAGTCGCTGCTGCTCCTGGTGGTACAGATAGTCGTCGAGGTTGCCCGGGTGCGGGGTCAGCTTGCCCTCCGCCACCTCCCAGACATGGGACGACAGCCCGTTGATGAAGCTGCGGTTGTGGCTGACGAACAGCAGCGTGCCGCCGTAGCCCTTCAGCGCCTCAATCAGCATCTCGGACGAGTCCAGGTCCAGGTGGTTGGTGGGCTCGTCCATCAGCAGGAAGTTGGAGGGAACCAACAGCAGCTTCGCCAGCGCGACGCGTGCGCGCTCGCCACCGCTGAGCACGCCGATGGGCTTGTCGACGTCATCGCCGCTGAAGAGGAACGCGCCCAGCACGCCGCGCACGTAGCTCTCCGGCTTGTCGGCGGCCAGGGGTCGCACCTCCTCGATGATGGTGTTCTGCCGGTCGAGCTTGTCCGCGTGGTGCTGCGCGTAATAGCCCACCACCACGTTGTGCCCGAGCGTCACCGTGCCCGTGTCCGGCGCCAGCTCCCCCGCCACCATCTTCAGGAGCGTCGTCTTGCCCGCACCGTTGGCGCCCACCACGGCGATGCGCTGCCCGCGCTCCACCCGGCCCGTGAGGCCGTCGTACACCGTCTGCGCGCCGTACTTCTTGGTGATGCGCTCCAGCGTCACCACGTCCCGGCCGCTCCGGTCCACCTCGGGGAAGCGGAAGCGCATCGTCGAGCGCTCCTCCAGGACGTGCACCTTCTCCAGCTTCTCCAACATCTTCGCGCGGCTCTGCGCCTGCTTCGCCTTGGTGGCCTTGGCGCCGAAGCGGTCGATGAAGCCCTGCAGCTCCGCGCGCCGCGCCTCGACCTTCTCGGCGCGTGCCTTCAGGAGTTCCTTCTCCTCCGCGCGCAGGCGCTTGTAGTCGTCGTAGTTGCCCGCGTACTCGCGCACGCCCTCCAGCTCCAGCGACACCACCCGGTCGATCTGCCGGTTGAGGAAGTCGCGGTCGTGGGAGATGAGCACCAGCGCCTTGTTCGAGCGGCGCAGGAAGCCGTCGAACCAGGCCAGCGTGGGCACGTCCAGGTGGTTGGTGGGCTCGTCGAGCAGCAACAGGTCCGGGTCCTGGAGGAGCAGGCCCGCCAGCGCCGCGCGCATCCGCCAGCCGCCCGACAGCGCCGAGGTGGGCTTGGCCAGGTCCATGTCCCTGAAGCCCAGGCCCTTGAGGATGCGCTCGGCGTGGTGCTTTCCGAAGCGGTTCTCGAAGTCGTCCAGCTCCGCGTGCAGGTCCGCCAGGGACTGGGCCAGCTCGAGCTGCTCCTCCTCGTCCGTGGCCGCCGAGAGCGCCTCCTCGGTGTCCTTCAGGCGCACCTCCAGCGAGTCGCGCCCGGGGACGGTGCTCATCACCGCCTCCACCACCGTGCCCTCCGGCAGGCCGGCGATCTCCTGGGGCAGATACCCCCACCGCGCGCGGCGCCGATACGTCAAGGACCCCGAGTCCGGCTGGAGCACCCCCGCCAGAATCTTCATCAGGGTGCTCTTCCCCGTCCCATTGGCCCCCACGAGGCCTACACGGTCCTTGGGGCCGAGGGTGAAGTTGTCGCTGTCGAAGAGGACCTTCTTCCCATAGGAGAGGCTGAGGTCCTGGGCGATGACGAGGCTCATGGCGGCCGGGGATGTAACAGCCTCCGGCCCCTCGGGAAATGGCGCAGATGCCTGCCCGGAGGCCCTGCGGCCCAACGCCCCCTTTCCGGACCCGCCCGGGGCCTGCCTATACTCCGGCCCCACATGGCTGCCCCCTGTCCCCATTGCGGAAGCACCGACGGCGTCGACCACCTCTGCTCAGGCCAGAGCCTCCAGCTCATCGGCCAGGTGCTCGATGGCCGCTACAAGATTGAGAGCGTGCTCGGCCAGGGCGGCATGGGCATGGTGTTCCGCGCCACGCAGACCTCGGTGCAGCGCCCCGTCGCCGTCAAGACGCTCAACCCGTCGCTCGCCGCCGCGCCCCAGTTCTTCGAGCGCTTCCGCCGCGAGGCGGAGATCGCCAGCCGCCTGCGCCACCCGAACGTCATCACCATCTTCGACTTCGGCCGCGCCCCCGACGGCACCTGCTACTACGTGATGGAGCTGCTCCAGGGAGAGAGCCTCAAGGAGGTCGTCAAGCGAGAGGGGCCCATGTCCCTGCGCCGCGCGACGAGCCTGTTGGAGCAGGCCACCCAGGGTCTCGCGCACGCGCACGCAGAGGGCTGCGTCCACCGCGACCTGAAGCCCCACAACATCATGGTGCAGGACCTGGGCGGGCGGGACTTCGTCAAGGTGCTGGACTTCGGTCTGGTCAAGGCGCTCGAGGCCGAGGAGGAGGAGCAGCTCACCTCCACCGGCCAGGTGCTGGGCACGCCCCAGTACATGCCGCCGGAGCAGGCCGGCGGTGAGTCCGTGGACCAGCGCTCCGACCTGTACTCGATGGCGGGCGTGCTCTACTTCTGCCTCACGGGCAGCTCGCCGTTCGGCGCGAACACCGTGCGCAAGGCGCTCACCGCGTCGCTCACGCAGCAGGTGCCCGCGGTCAACACCAAGCGCCAGGGCGCCCCCGTCCCTCCCGCGCTGGACGCGTTCTTCCGGAAGGCGCTCGCGCCCGAGAAGGACGACCGCTACCAGAACGCGCAGGAGTTCATCGACGCGATGATGGACTCGGTCGCGGACGCGACGCCCGAGCAGTTCGACGCGATGCCCAGCGGCGGCTCCTCCTCCGGCGTCAACGAGCGCGGCAGCGGCAGCCGGGCCAGCAGTCGCGCCGGACGTCCCTCCGCGGGCAGCGGCAGTGGCGTGCGTTCTCGCGCCGGCGGCGCACCGGGCCGTGGCTCCACGCCGTCCAACGTGGTCGTCGCCCGCAGTCAGGCGGGTGTGCCTGGAGGCAGCGGCTCATCTCCCAGCCGCGTCCGTCAGGGCCCGGCGCGCCCCGCACCGGTCCAGGCCCCGCCTCCCGAGCCCCCCGAGCCGGAGGGCATGTCCACGGGCAAGAAGGCGGCCCTCGTGGTGGTGCCGTTGCTGCTGCTCGGCATCGCCGCCGCGGTGGTCATCGGAGGCCAGGGCGGCTCCAAGACGCCCCCCACGCAGGTCGTCGAGGTCCCGAGAGATCGTCCCACGAGCCCTCCGACGACGACGGCGAACACGCCGCCCACGGCGCAGTCCATCCGGGTGAAGTTCAACTCGTCGCCTGCGGGCGCCGCCATCTTCGAGGGCGAGGAGCAGATCGGCACCACGCCCATCGAGCTGATGCTCCCGCGCGACAAGTCGCACCAGCTCACCTTCCGGCTGGCGAACCACAAGTCGGAGGAGCGCTCGCTCAACTTCAGCCGCGTCGCGGGAGACAGCCAGACGGTGGACGTGTCGCTGGAGCCCATCCGCGCCGCCACGCCGCCCAAGCCGCGCCCCACCCGGCCGACCAACTCCGGGCAGGAGATCAACGTCTTCGAGTGAGTCGTCGCCGGCTCCCCGTCACGAGAACAGGGAGCCCGGGCCTCACGCCTGGGTCCTCAGACGAGCCGGCCCAGCTTCGGCAGCACCTCACCGCTCTTGCCCTGGACGAAGTGCTCGAAGCTGGAGGCGTTCTCCGACGCATCCAGGTTCACGAGCCACGTCTCTCCGCCCGCGGCCCGCACGTTGTCCACCATGCCCGCCGCCGGATACACGGCGCCGGACGTCCCGGCCGCGAGGAAGACGAGGCGCCCACCCGAGCGCACCGCCTTCACCGCGAAGGACTCGATGCGCGTGAGGTCATCCGGGTCCAGGTGCTCGCCGAACCAGACGATGTGGGGCCGGAGCAGGGCTCCACACTCCTTGCATCCGGGCACGGTGCCGGACGCGTACACGGTGGTGTCCGGGAAGGGCGCGCGCGTGCAGTCGGGGTTGCTGCAGCGGGAGGTGAAGAGGTTGCCGTGCATCTCCACCACGCGTTGGCTGCCGGCGCGGCGGTGCAGGCCGTCCACGTTCTGCGTGGCCAGGAGGAAGCGGTCTCCCAGGTGGCGCTCCCATGCGACCAGGGCGTCGTGGCCCGGGTTCGGCGAGACGTCGGCCGCTCCGGCCCGGCGCTGCGAGTAGAAGCGCCACACCCGCAGCGGGTCCTTGGCGAAGCCCTGTGGCGAGGCCACCTCCGTCACGGGCTGGTCCTCCCACAACCCGTTCATTCCTCGGAAGGTGGGCACTCCGCTTTCGGCGGAGACACCGGCGCCGGTGAGGACGAGCAGCCAGGTATTGGAATCAAGAAGGAGCGTTTCCATGGAGCCTCCTGCACGACATGGGATTCAGGTTATGAAGCGGGACGTTGACCGCACCCGGGGCTGACGCGCGGGTGCCAGGCCCTTGGCTCGAAGGAGCCCATCATGGCGGAAATCACGCTGAACCTGGTCGCGGTTCCCAAGGCGCAGGCGTACGAGGAGCTTCAGCAGCACGTGAAGGCCGCGCTCGCCGGCATCGACGACCCCATCGCTGGCATGGCGACGATGAGCTGCCTCATCCACCACGCCTTCGGCCACTTGTGGACGGGCTTCTACCGGGTGGTGACGCCGGGCAAGCTGCTGCGCGTGGGCCCCTACCAGGGCACGCTGGGGTGCCTGGAGATCAAGTTCGGCAAGGGCGTGTGCGGCACGGCCGCGGAGAAGGGCGAGACGCAGGTGGTGGCGGACGTACACGCCTTCCCCGGGCACATCGCCTGTGACGCGCGCTCCGCGTCGGAGATCGTCGTGCCCGTGTACGGGAAGAACCGCGAGCTCATCGCCGTGCTGGACATCGACTCCGCGAGCAAGTCCACCTTCGACGAGGTGGACCGCCGCGAGCTCGAGACGATGATGCGCTGGTTCCAGGAGTAGACGACGCGCGCGGGCTCAGTCTCCGCGCGAGTAGGCCACGGCGAGCTGTCCGGCGAAGCGGGCGTTGTTGGCGAGCAGCGCGAGGTTGGCCTTGAGCGTCTTGCCGCCCGTGCGAGTGCCCAGCTCGCGCAGCAGGAACGGCGTCACGTCCTTGCCACGGATGCCCTGACGTTCCGCCTCCGCGAGCGTGGAGGCGATCTGCAGCTCCACCTCGTGCCTGGGCAGCGCCGTCTCCTCCGGCGGCGGCACGGTGTAGAGCACCCCGCCCTGCCCCAGCGTCTCGAAGCGAGCCCGAGCGATGCGCGCGGCCGTCGCCACATCCCCCACGCTGTGCTCCAGTTGGATGCCGGACTCGCGGCTGTGGAAGGACGGCAGCTCGCGCGTGCCCACGCCGATGACGGGCACGCCCGCGGTCTCCAGGAGCTCCATCGTCTTGGGCAGATCCAGCACGGACTTGGCGCCCGCGCACACCACGGCCACGGGGAAGCGCGCCAACGCGCCGATGTCCTGCGAGATGTCCCAGTGCTCGGAGGCGCCCCGGTGGACGCCGCCGATGCCGCCCGTGGAGAAGACGCGGATGCCGGCCGCGGCGGCCAGCTCGCACGTGGCGCTGACGGTGGTGCCGCCCGTGGCGCGCGTGGCCACGGCGATGGCCAGGTCACGAGAGCCGAGCTTCAAGAGCTTCTCCTTGCCCTCGGCCAGCCGGCGCAGCTGCACGTCCTCCAGGCCGATGCACACCTGACCATCGACCACGGCGGTCGCGGCGGGCACGGCGCCGGTGCGGCGGATGGCCTCTTCACAGGCGCGGGCCGCGGCGAGGTTGTCCGGATAGGGAAGTCCCTGAGCCACCACACTCGTCTCGAGCGCGACGACGGGCTGGTGCGAGTCGAGGGCGCGACGCACCTCGTCCGAAAAGCGTAGGTCCATGACGCGCGGTTAAGCCATGGCTGTCGTTGGGGCACAAGCGAGGCGCGCGCGGAAACGTCGGCTTGCACGCCGGAGTGCCGGGCCTTATTCCCTCGCGCGCCGTGTCCACGACTGTCACCAGCGCTCCCGCCGCGCCGTCTCGCACCTTCTCCGCGAATGACGTGGCCATCCTGTGTGTCGTCGTTGTCTGGGGCACCAACTACACGGTGGTGAAGGAGGCGCTGGGAACGATTCCGCCGCTCGCCTTCATGGCGGTGCGCTTCGCCATCGCGTCGGTGGCCATGGCCGCGCTGCTGCTCGTGGTGGAGGGATGGAAGCCGCTGAGTCGGCCGGTGTTCCTCAAGCTCGCGGCGCTGGGGTTGGTGGGGAACACGCTGTACCAGCTGTGCTTCATCCTGGGCCTGGCGAACACGACGGCGGCGAACAGCGGTCTGCTGACGGCGGTGACGCCGGTGCTGGTGGCGGCGTTGGGCGCGGCGCTGGGCGTGGAGCGTCCGAGCCGTCCGCTGGTGATGGGCATGTCGCTGGCGGTGGTGGGGATGGTGCTGGTGGTCGCCGCGCGAGGTCCCTCGCTGGGCACCGGAACGCGCCTGGGGGACGGACTCATCCTGGGGGCGTGCGCGTGCTGGGCCCTCTACACGGTGGGCATCCGCTCGGTGGGCAACGAGGTGTCGGCGCTGCGCATCACCGCCATCACCATGCTGACGGGTGCGCCGGGTGTGGTGCTCGCGGGCGTGCCGGAGGTGCTCGCGCTGGACGTCGGGAGCATCGGCTTCGGGGCGTGGGCCGGCGTGGTGTACTCGGCGCTCGTGCCGCTGGTGCTCAGCTACTTCATCTGGGGACGCACCGTGCAGCAGGTCGGCAGCGCCCGCGCATCGCTCTACAACACGGGCGTGCCCGTGGTCGCGGCGCTCACGGCGTGGGGCGTGCGCGGCGAGCGGCCCACGTGGCTCCAGGCGCTGGGCGCTGCGCTCATCCTCGGGGGCGTGCTGCTCAGCCGCAGGAAGTGAGCGGACGAACGCAGCGCGATTCTACGCGTCAGTTCCCTCGGCGCGACCAAGGGACCTCCGAGCTCGAGACACGGGCAGCAAGGGCGCCTGGAGTGAGCCGCAGCAGTTTCCCGGCCCCTTCCATACAGCGTGGCCCTCATCATCGAGGGCCACGCCGCATCGAGGCAAGGCTGCGTCCTCGCTGACCTCTCCTCTCATCGCGAAGAGGTCCTTCGCATCGAGCAGTGACTGCTCGGAGACGGGAAAGCTGCGTCCGCTGTCAGCACCACCCGTCCTCGCCTCGCTGCCCTCTTCATCGCGAAGAGGCCCTTCGCCTTCTTCGCATCGAGGAGCGACAACTCGAAGACGGAAACAGAGCCTCGCTCGCCGTCAGCGCCCGTCCTCACCTCGCCGTCCGCGCTCCACCGACAGGCCGTACTCCTCGATCTTCTTGTCCAGCGTGGGCCGGCTGATTCCGAGCAGTGCCGCGGCGCGAACCTTCTTTCCGCCCGCCTCACGGAGCGCCTCCGCGATGGCGTCGCGCTCGAGCCTCCCGACACGCGCCTGCAGCGTCTGCGCATCACTCGCCGCCGCGCCCTGCTGCACCTCGGGAGGCAGGTGCAGCGCGCCCACGCGGGCCCCCGCGTACAGCAATCCCAGCCGCTCGCCCACGAGCTCCAGCTCACGGACGTTGTGGGGCCACGGATAGTCCGTCAGCAGCCGGCGGGCATCGGGCCCCAGCGTCGGAGGCTCACTGCGCACCCGACGCGAGGCACGCGCCAGGAACCCCTCGAGCAGCGCCATCACATCCGCACGCCGCTCCCGCAGCGCCGGCACCTCCAGCTCGAAGCCCATCAGCGCCCGGGCCAGGGCCGCGTCCACCTCGCCCTTGGAGCCCAGCGTCGCCACCGGAGCCAACGACGTGACGAGCAGCCGCACGTCCACGGGCTCCTCGCCGCCCTGCCGCGCGGGGGCCGTCCGTCGGGCCAGCAGCCGCACCAACCGCTCCGCCGTGGCGCGAGGCAGCGCCTCGACATGCTGGAGCAGCAGCGAGCCCCGGTCCGCGCGCAGCAACGCGGACGCCACCGGAGGCTGTCCAGGCGCGCTGGCGCGGCCGAACAGGGCCTCCTCCACGGCCTCCTGTGGCAGACGGCAGTCCACCGTCACCAGGGGTTCCAGCGCGCGCGGAGAGCGGGCATGGATGACACGCGCCATCAGCGTCTTGCCCGTGCCCGGCTCGCCATGCAGCACCACCGGCGCGGCGCTGTTGGCGGCCCGTCGCGCCGCATCCGCGAGCGCGCGCAGCGGCCTGGACGTCCCGAGCAGCACGGGCACCGGCGCCTCCGCCTCCACCCGCGAGCGCACCGCCGTATACGCCTCGCCTCCCAACCGCCCCAACGCGGCGAGCAGTTGTCCCTCCCCACCGGTGAACGACGAGTCCGCCCGCGTCGCGTAGATGACGCCGAACGGCTTGCCACCCGAAGCCACCAGCGGCGCGCACATCTCCGTCTCCGCCTGCACCAGCTCCTTGCGGTCCAACGCCACCTGCGCGAGCGAGCGGGGCACGGCCACCGCGTCCGCGCCCGACACCGCCGCGGTGAGCAGGCCCGTGTTGCTCCCGAGCAGCGCCGCGGCCCGGTCCGCGCTGAGCGCCCGCGCCGTCTCGTCCGCCAACCTGCGCAGCACCATGGCCTCGCTGGTGGCGCCCAGGAGCGCGGTGCCCGCCGAGTACAGCGCCGCCGCCGCGCCCACGTGAGGCAGCACCTCCTCGATGGGCACATGCCCCGGCGACGTCGGCCCGCCCTCCACCAGCGTCACCGGCGCCGGCTCGAACACGGCCATCGTGGAGCCCACCCGGACGCGGTCTCCCGGCTGCAGCACCACCTGCCCGCTGATGCGAGCGCCGTTGACGAGCGTCCCGTTGCGCGAGTCCAGGTCCGTCAGCCGGACCTGCCCCTCGTGCACGGTGAGCTGGGCATGCTTGCGCGAGACCTGGTCATCCCGCAGGGGGATTTCGCAGGACGGGCTGCGGCCGATGGCCATGTCCGAGAGCACCTCGTAATGGCGCCCGGCGGACGGGCCGGTGAGCAGCAGGAGTGCGGGCATGCGGCGCGCGAGCCTAGCGCCCTGGACGACGCGGGCAAGCGGCGCCGCGTCGCACTACATCGGCCGCTCTGCGTTGAGCAGGGCCCGGATCTCCGACTCGTCCAGGGCCCGGCCCTCGCGGCTGAGCGCCAGCGCGTTGACCTGGGTCTCCTCGACCTCCACGTGGGCGCCCTTGCGCCACTCCGTGGTGTGCACCGCGCCATCCACCAGCTTGCCCACGAGGCTGCCGTCGTCCCGGGCCATCAGCTCCAGCCACAGGTTCTCCACCACCTTGTTCCCATCCGGGTGGGTGTCGAACGGCGCCCGCACGAGGAAGGTGAGCGGCTCCATCAGCCCCCGGCGCTGGAAGCGCGCCAGGAACGCGGGCAGCAGCGCCTGGGCCTCCCGGCGCATGGACTCCGTCTGCTCCTCAGGCTCCTGCGAGAAGCGCTCCCGGTAGGGCGCCAGCAGCTGGGACGTGTTGTGCCGCCCCAGGGGCGACACCACCGTGAGGAACAGCCCCTCATGACCCTCGAAGGTCTCCAGCGGCACGCCGAGCAGGTTCGCCCGGGCCTCCTCGGACGGCACCACCATGAAGGCCTGCCCCTCGCTGGTGCCCACCTGCGAGCGCAGCGCCGGCCCCTGCCCGAAGGCCAGGTCCGTGCACAGCTCGTGCAGGAAGCTCTCCGCCGGCAGCAGGTCCTGCTCCGCCAGGTGGAAGATCTCCAAGTCACGCGCCCCGAACTTCTCCATCCCGTGCGAGTGAACCCACAGCGGGGTGTCGCCCTCCGTCACCTCCACCGCGTGCAGGTGGACGTGGTCCCGGATGTCGAAGTCCAGCTCGGTGATCTCCACCACGTCCTCGGGCTCGTGCAGCTTGTAGGCCGCCAGGTCCACCAGGACGCCGGGCACGTGCTCCAACAGGGTGCGCACCGCCCAGAGCGCCTCGAACACCGGCAGCGTGGGCTGCGCCCCACCCGGCTCCAGCGACAGGTGGTAGTACGCGCGCGCCTTGCCCAGCCGCGCGAAGGCCTCCGGGCTGCCGCTGTAGGCCGCCTTGTTGAACTTCGGCAGGCCCTCGGGGCCCACCGTCAGCCGGACCCGCACCTCCGAGCTGTCCGCCCGGAGCACGAACCCCTGGGCATCCTCGTCCGGGGTGAACTCCACCTCATCGGTCGCGAACGAGGCCCGCAGGGCATCCAACGGCACGGGCCCTTCCTGCTCGGTCGCCAGGAGGTAGACCTCCATCACAGGTGCTTCTCGATTTGCTGAAAGAGGTCCACGCGGTCCACCAGATTGGTCAGGTAGTCGAGCTTGTCGGTGGCCAGCACCAGCACTGGAGACAACCGGTAGGCACCGAACCATTCCTCATACAGGGCATTGAGGCGCTGGAGGTAGCGGGTGGGGATGTCCTTCTCCATGGACCTGCCGCGCAGGCGGATGCGCGCCTTGAGCGTCGGGACCGGGCAGCGCAGGTAGATCATCAAGTCGGGGGGCCGCAGCGACTCGGAGATGGTCTCGTACAGCTCGCAGTACGTCTTCCAGTCCCGCTTGTCGATGAGCCGCTGGCGGTGGAGGTTCTTCGCGAAGATCTCCGCGTCCTCGTAGAGGGTGCGGTCCCGCAACACGGTACCGGACGTGCGCTCCAACTCCCGGTGGAGGCGGAACTTGTGCGTGAGGAAGAAGAGCTGTGAGCGGAAGGCCCACGTCTTCATGTCCTTGTAGAAGTCCGCGAGATAGGGGTTCTGGTCATTGGGCTCGAAGGACGGTGTCAGCCCGTACTTCCGGCACAAGAAGGACGTGAGCTCCGTCTTCCCGGCGCCGATGTTGCCCGCGATGGCGATGAACTTTTTCCTGGCCAAGCCACCCCTGCTTGTAACCCCGGCGAGCGGAGCACACCAGCAACAAGGTACGGAAGGCTCGTGGTAGAAGAAGTGCATGCCCCCGCCCTCACCGTCCCGCCACGTCCCGGGAGCCGCCACCACCCAGGGTGCGGCCGCCCGTCTGGACGTTCGGGACAGGACATCTCGCGGCGGGACTGACCTCGGGTCCAGGCCATTGCCTGGGCGCCGAGCCGGCCCCGAGGAGGGGGCCGAGGGATGCGCAAGCTTTTCTGCATATTGACCGCTGGAGTCTGGACGCTCGTCTGCTTTCCCCTGACCCTCGTCGCGATGCTCGTCACGCTGCGCTCCTCGAGCGCGCTGTGGGTGGTCCGCGAGCTGTGGTCCCCGGTGCTCCTGTGGGCCGGTGGCGCGAAGCTGGAGGTCTCCGGCCAGGAGAACGTGGACCCCAGGCGGCCCACCATCTACGTGGGCAACCACCAGTCCACCATCGACATCCCGGCCCACTTCATGGCGGTGCCGGTGCCCTTCCGCTTCGTGGCCAAGGACCAGCTCAAGTGGGTGCCCCTCATCGGCTGGTACCTGGCGCTGGGCGGACACGTCTTCATCAACCGCACCAATCGCTCCAAGGCCATCAGCTCCCTGGAGGCCGCCGCGGCGAAGATTCGGGGCGGCACCAGCATCTTCCTCTACCCGGAGGGCACCCGCTCTTCGGATGGCCGCGTGCTGCCCTTCAAGAAGGGTCCCTTCGCGCTCGCGCTCAAGGCCCGCGTCCCCATCTGCCCCGTCACCATCGAGGGCTCCGGGGACCTCATGCCCAAGGACAGCTGGAACATCACCCCGGGCCCCGTCCGCGTGAGGGTGGGCAAGCCCATCGACACCACCGCCTTCGCGGAGAATGACCGAGAGGGCCTGGCCCGGGCCGTGCGCGAGGCCATCATCGCGGACAACCTCGCGATGGGCGGCAAGGGCGGCGACAGCGAGGACGCCATCGCCTCCGCCGGCCACGAGGGCGTCGGCTCCGCCCACGCCTCCCCTACTTCCTGAGACACGCTCCGTGACGATGACTCCCGCCTTCCGCTTCCGTCCCTGGGCTCGCGCCACCGTGCTGGGTCTGGGACTCCTTGCCGCCGGTTGCGGCCACACCTCCGCCACGAAGATGGGCGCCGCGGCCCCCACCGACGAGCGCTCTCGCGCGCGGGCCTACCTGGAGGAGAACCAGCCCCAGAAGGCCCTCGGGATTCTCGCGGATCTGCATGCGCGGTCCCCCGAGGACCTCGATGTCGCGCGCACGTTGACGGAAGCCCACGTGAAGGCGGGCCGCGCGGACGCGTGGATTCAGGAGCTGCAGGGGCGCATCGCCACGGGTGAGCGCGCCGTGGACCAGTACATGCTGGGACTCGCGCTGTTCTCCCGCGCGAGGGACGCCGGTGCCCCCGCCGTGGCCGCCTTCGAGCGCGCCATCGCCCTCGCCCCGGACACGGCCGAGTACCACTACCGCCTGGGCGTCGCCCGCCTCGAGTCCGAGCAGTACCCCGCCGCCGTGGAGCCGCTGCGCCGCGCCGCCCTGCTCGCGCCCGAGCGCACCGCGTGGCGCCTGCCCCTGGCCAAGGCGCTGCACCGCACCGGGGACTCCCCGGGCGCGGTGGAGGCGCTCGGCGTCGTGGTGCGAGGCCGCCCCTCGCCCGCTGACGTGGCCACGGCGCGCGCGCTGATGGAGCAGATCAGCGACCCCTTCGGAGGCATCCCCAAGGCGGCCGAGGCCAAGCTGGAGGAGGGCCTGCGCTACCTCAACGATTTGGACGCCCCGCAGCACGCCATCCTCGCCTTCGAGGAGGTGCTGCACGACTACCCGGACCTTGCCGTGCTCCACTCGCTGCTGGGCCTGGCCTATCAGCGCCTGGACGACGCGGGCCGCGCGGTGGACGAGTTCAAACAGGCCATCGAGCGCGCCCCACGCGATGGGAAGAACCACCTGTACCTGGGCGAGCTCTACGCGGCCCGCCAGCGTCCGGACGCGGCGCGCGGCTCGTTCGAGAAGGCCGTCGCGCTGCACCCTCTTCTCGACGCGGCGTGGTTCCGCCTGGGCGACCTGCACCTGGAGCGGCGGGACTTGCCCGCGGCGCGCGAGGCGTTCACCGTCGCGGTGTCGCTCACGCCCGACTCCCTCCCTGCGCGCGGCAAGCTCGCCCTCGTGTACCAGCTCGAGGCGGACTACCCCGCCGCCGAGCGCGAGCTGCGCTACGTGGTCGAAAAGGACCCGGAGAACGTCGAGTTCACGCTGCGGTTGGGGCTGCTCTTCACCGAGCAGACGCTGAAGTCCACGCGCCCGCAGGCGCGCAAGGCGGCGGCCGAGGAGGCCGAGCGCTGGCTCTCCAAGGTGCTGGAAGCGCAGCCGGAGAACGCGATGGCGTCGCGCGCGCTGCAAAGCCTCAAGGGCCAGTAGCCACCGACGGGCCCGGCCCTCTACACTTCGAGCTCCGATGAGCGAAGGTCGCAAGTCTCCGAGCACGGCCGCCCCCACGGGCTCCCAGCCGCGCACTCCGACGAATCCGGGCATGCCGCGCACGCCGACGAGCCCCGGCATGCGCGTCATGTCCGCCGCGCGCACCGCGCCGCTGGAGAAGTCGAAGCAGGATGGGCCGCTGGGCAAACGGCTCGCGGGCGAGGCCTCCAACCAGGCCCTCAACGCGCTCTCCGTCCTCAAGGAGTTCGCGGCGGACTTCAGTCAGCGAGACAGGTTCTTCAAGTACAAGGCCTCCATCGTCGCCGGGTGGCTGGTGATGACGGCGGCGAGCTTCGCCATCGCCTGCCCTGGCAGCTCCGTGCAGACGGGTGACATGGACGCGCGCCTGGTGCTCAGCGACAAGCTGGACCGGCCCTCCATCACCATCTGGAACGAGAGCAAGGAGGAGTGGAAGGACGTCACCCTCATCGTCAACGGCCAGTACCGCGCGGCGGTGGCGTCCGTGGGCGCGGGGGAGTTCATGACGATCACGCCCAAGCAGCTCATGGGCACCAGCGGCGCGGCCCCCGCGGACCTGCGCTTCGAGACGCTGGAGATGCGCAGCCACGACGACAGCGCGAACCTCACCGAGGACCTGCGCAACGAGTGGAAGCGCCTGCTGGCCCCCAAGCAGTAGCCGCACACTCATCCCCAGACGCGACAAAAGCGAAGGGCGCCCTCCCCAGCGGGAAGAGCGCCCTCGCGTTGCCACCGGCCCCTCCGCGCGAAGGGGCGCGGCTGGCGGCCGTTACTCGGCCTTGGTCTCCTCGGTGGACGCAGGAGCCTCGGCGGCGGGCGCGGCCTTCTTCTCGGGCCGGTCCACCAGCTCCAGCAGGGCCATCTCCGCGGCGTCACCCCGGCGGAAGCCGAGACGAACGATGCGGGTGTAGCCGCCGGGACGGTTGGCGTAGCGGTCCTTGTACTCGCTGAAGACCTTCTTCAGCACGTCACGGTCCTTCACGGTCCGGGCCGCCAGGCGCACGTTGGAGAGCCCACCACGCTTACCCAGCGTGATGATGCGCTCCGCCAGCTTCCGGGCCTCCTTGGCCTTGGGCAGCGTGGTGCGGATGGCCTGGTGCTCGAGCAGCGAGGTGACCATGTTGTTCAGCATCGCGAGACGGTGGCTCGTGGTGCGGTGCAGCTTCCTCTGTCCTACCCTATGACGCATCGTCGTGCTCCGGGCCCTTGTGGGAGCCCACCACTCCGGCCGTGTCAGGTACCGGGTGGGAAGGGTGGACCCGACACGAGGCCCACCACTGCTCGTCGAACCCGGAGGACTTCACCGGGCTCCTTCCCTCCGCGCGCCGCTTGCCGCCATGTCGCGGGCGCGCGGGGAAAGTACCACGTACCGCGAAAGACTTACGCCTTGGGCGCCGCGGGAGCCGGGGCCTGCTTCGGCGGCCAGTTCTCCAGCTTCATGCCGAGCGACAGGCCCATCTCCGCCAGGATCTCCTTGATCTCCTTGAGCGACTTGCGGCCGAAGTTCTTCGTCTTGAGCATCTCGGCCTCGGTGCGCTGCACCAGGTCGCCGATGGTCTTGATGTTCGCCTGCTGCAGGCAGTTGGCCGAGCGCACCGACAGCTCCAGCTCGTCCACCGAGCGGAACAGGTTCTCGTTCAGCTTCGCCTCTTCCTTCGGCGCCTCGGCGATGACCGGCTCCTCGGTCTCGTCGAAGTTCACGAAGACGGTCAGCTGCTCCTTGATGATCTTCGCCGCGTACGCCACCGCGTCCTGCGGGGTCACCGAGCCGTCCGTCCAGACCTCGAGCGACAGCTTGTCGAAGTCGGTGACCTGACCGACGCGGGCGTTGGTGACCTGGTAGTTCACCTTGCGCGTGGGCGAGAACAGCGAGTCGATGGGGATGGTGCCGATGGGCGCGCCCGCCACCTTGTTCGAGTTGGCCGGCACGTAGCCGCGGCCGCGGCGGCACGTCAGCTCCATGCGGAGCTTGCCACCCTCGGAGATGGTGCAGATGTGGTGACCGGGGTTGAGGATCTCCACGTCGGCGTCGGCGATGATGTCACCCGCCTTGACCTCCTTGGGGCCCTCCGCCTCGATGCGCAGCGTCTTCGTCTCGTTCGTGTGCATCCGAAGGAGGACTTCCTTCAGGTTCAGCACGACGTCCGTGACGTCCTCGGACACCTCGGGGATGGTGGTGAACTCGTGGTCCACGCCCTCGATCTTCACCGAGGTGATCGCCGCGCCCTGCAGCGACGACAGGAGCACCCGGCGCAGCGAGTTGCCCAGCGTCGTGCCGAAGCCGCGCTCGAGCGGCTCCGCGACGAACTTGCCGTAGGTGGGCGTCAGGCTGTCCTGGTCCACTTCCATCCGGCGCGGCTTGATGAGGTCACGCCAGTTCTTCGCAACGAACGTATCTGCCATGGTGTACGGCTCCTGAAGACGTGCGCCACCACCGACTTACCCACCAGCGCGGCGGGAGGATGGACACGTAGGGACTGCGATAAAGCACGACGCCCCGGCCTCGTCGGCCAGGGCGCTGGGTTCCACTTCCAGGCGCCAGATTGCGCCTGGCGTGGACGATTACTTCGAGTACAGCTCGACGATGAGCTGCTCCTGGATGGGCATGGTCAGGTCCTCGCGGTTGGGGACCGTGCGAACCGTGCCCTTGAACGCCTTCTTGTCCAGGTCGATCCACTGGGGAACGCCACGGCGGTCCACCGTCTCCAGCGCCTCGGAGATGCGGAGCACCTTGCGGCTCTTCTCCACCACCTCGACGGCCGTGCCCGGCTTGATGGAGAACGAGGGGATGTTGACCTTGCGGCCGTTCACCTGGAAGTGACCGTGACGCACCAGCTGGCGCGCCTCGTTGCGCGTGTCCGCGAAGCCCATGCGGAACACCACGTTGTCCAGGCGGAGCTCCAGCTGCTGCAGGAGGTTCTCACCCGTCTTGCCCTTGGCGGCGGACGCGCGGTGGTAGTAGCCGCGGAACTGGTTCTCCAGCAGGCCGTACATGCGCTTGACCTTCTGCTTCTCGCGCAGCTGCACGCCGTAACCAGAGAACTTCACGCGGCCCTGGCCGTGCTGGCCGGGGGGATACGGGCGGCGCTCGATGGCACACTTGTCCGTGTAGCAGCGGTCGCCCTTCAGGTACATCTTGAGGTTTTCGCGCCGGCAGATACGGCAAGCGCTCGCGGTATAACGGGCCATGGTCTTGTCCTTGGAGATGATCTGGAGCCGCCCCGGCGCGCGTGAGCACGCGGGGCGACCCGGACGAAGGGTTTAGACGCGACGACGCTTGGGCTGACGGCACCCGTTGTGCGGGATGGGCGTCACGTCGCGGATGAGGTTGATCTTCAGGCCAGCGGCGGCCAGCGCGCGCAGCGCCGACTCACGGCCCGCGCCCGGCCCCTTCACGAACACGGACACGTTCTTCAGGCCGTGCTCCATCGCCTTCGCGGCGGCGTCGCCAGCGGCCACCTGGGCGGCGAACGGAGTGGACTTGCGGCTTCCCTTGAAGCCACGCGCCCCGGCCGAGGACCAGGAGATCACGTTCCCGGACACGTCCGTGATCGTGATGATGGTGTTGTTGAACGTGGACTGGATGTGGACCACGCCGTTGAGGATGCTCTTCTTGCCCTTGCGCTTGGTCTTCTTCGCGGCGGGGGCCTCGCCCTCGGCACCCGTGGGCGCCGCAGCCGAAGTATTGGTCTCGTCAGCCATGTGAGTTGCTGCTCCTGAGAGGTGATCGACGCCGGCGCCTCATGGCGCCGGCGCTGCGGTTTACCGAGCCGGAGCCGCCGGCTTCGCCCGGACGATGCCACGCTTCGGACCCTTGCGGGTGCGCGCGTTGGTGTGGGTGCGCTGACCGCGGACCGGCAGACCCTTGCGGTGACGCAGGCCCCGGTAGCAGCCCAGGTCCATCAGGCGCTTGATGTTCATCGTCACTTCACGCCGGAGATCACCCTCGACCTTGTAGTTGGCCTCGATGATCTCACGGATCTTTCGAGCCTGGTCCTCGGTGAGGTCCTTGGTCCGGGTGGTGGGGTCGATGCCCGCCGCCTCGATGATGTCTTGCGCGGACTTGTTGCCGATCCCGTAGATGTACTGGAGCGAGATCACGGCGCGCTTGTTGGGCGGCAGGTCGATGCCGGCGATACGAGCCATCTTCGGTCTTCCTTCTGGAGTGGAGTTGGTCTGAAGCCAACAGCCTTGCGGCTATCGGCCCTGGCGCTGCTTGTGCCGGGGGTTGGAGGCGCAAATCACGCGCACGATACCCTTGCGGCGGACAACCTTGCACTTATCGCAGATCTTCTTGACGGACGCCCGAACCTTCATGGAGCGAACTTCCTTCCTTCGAACAGAGAAAAGCCAGCGGGCCACCCATCCATACCTCGGAGGGCCGCCCTTTCGTTACTTCGCCCGGTACGTGATCCGTCCACGCGTCAGGTCGTACGGAGACAGCTCGACCTTCACCTTGTCACCGGGAAGGATTCGGATGAAGTGCATCCTCATCTTGCCCGAGATGTGCGCGAGCACCCTGTGGCCGTTGTCCAGCTCCACACGGAACATCGCGTTGGGGAGGGGCTCCATCACCGTCCCCTCGACTTCGATGGAATCATCCTTCGGCAAGCGTCAAACCTCTTCCCGGACCACGAACCTCTTGGAAGCGCGGCGGAGTAGCACTTTGGTCCGCAAGTGGCAAGCGTCCCGCGCAGCAAAACTCGGATTCCTACCAACCCACCGTAACAACGACCTATTTCACCCGCAGTCCCGGCCGTCCTCAACGCCCTCGGGTGAGCACCTCGGGCCCCCCATCCGTGATGAGGATGGTGTGCTCGAAGTGGGCGGACAACTTCCGGTCCGCCGTCACCGCCGTCCAGTCGTCGTCCAGGATCTCGATGTCCGAGGTCCCCGCGTTCACCATCGGCTCCACCGCGAGCACCATGCCCGCCCGCAGCTTCATCCCCGCCCCCGCCTGCCCGTAGTTGGGCACGTGTGGGTGCTCGTGGAGCTTGCGGCCAATCCCATGGCCCGTGAAATCCCGGACCACGGAGAACCCCCGTGCCTCCACGTGCCGCTGGACGGCGTGGCCGATGTCCCCCAGCCGGTTGCCAGGCTTCATCGCCTGGATGCCCTTCTGGAGCGATTCCCGGGTGGTCTCCACCAGGGACCGCGCCTCCGGGGATACCTTCCCCACCGGCACCGTCCGCGCCGAGTCCCCGAACCACCCCCGGTACGACACCCCGAAGTCGAGCTTCATCAGGTCGCCTTCGAGCAGCTTCCGCTTCCGGCTGGGGATGCCGTGCACCACCTCGTCATTGATGGAGGCGCAGAGCACACACGGAAAGCCGAGGTAGCCCTTGAAGGCCGGCCTGGCCCCCCGCTCTGCGGTCATCTTCGCCGCGAGCGCATCCAGCTCCCAGGTGGTGATGCCCGGCACCACGGCCTGCTCGAGCGCGTCCAGGACGTCGGCCACGATGCGGCCGGCCTCGCGCATGAGCGCGATCTCCTCCCTGGATTTGATCTCCACCTGGCTCATCGAAGTCCCGCGCCGTCCTCACCTGCACGGGACACGGGTGGCCAGCGACTCGAGGCACCGCAAGCCCCCGAGCTCCGCTCGCCAGCCCGTCCGTCCATCAGGCCTTGCTCCGACCCGCGGCGGCCTTGATTTCCTCGTAGATGCCCTCCGGGGAGCCCACGCCGTCCACGCTCTTGAGCACGCCCTTCTTCTCGTAGAAGTTCTTCAGCGGCTTGGTCTCGGCGTCGTACTTCTGCAGGCGCTTCTCGATGACCTCCGGCATGTCGTCCGGCCGCTGCACCAGGCCCTCGCCGCACTTGTCGCAGAAGCCCGTGCGCTTCGGCGGGCTCGTCTCCACGTGGTAGACGCTGCCGTCCTTCGGACACACGCGCCGGCCCGAGCCGCGCTTCACCAGCGTCTCGTGCGGCACCTCGAGCGACACGACGGCGTCGAGCTTCTTGCCCAGCCGCTCCAGCATCCTGTCCAGCGCGTCCGCCTGGCCCGGAGTGCGAGGGAAACCGTCCAGGACGAAGCCCTGAGCGACATCCGCCTCCTTCAGGCGCTCCTCGACGATTCCAATCACGACCTCGTCCGGCACGTACTGGCCCGCCGCCATCAGCGGCCCCGCGACCTTCCCCAGCTCCGTCTTCTCCGCCACAGCCTTGCGGAGGATGTCACCGGTGGAGATCTGCGGGATGTGGAAGTCGGCGAAGAGCTTCTTCGCCTGGGTACCCTTCCCCGCGTTCGGCGGTCCCAACAGGATCAGGTTCATGTGCTCCTCTCAGCTCCCAAGGAAGGCACGGAAGTCGTCGGCCACGAAACTTTCACGCGCCCCCCATGTGCACCACCGAATAACTCGAATGACTGCGCCCCGGAACGACGAGGCGCCCCTCCCCACGACGAGGAGAGGCGCCCGTGACGTTGTCGCCGTGACTCAGGCCGCCACGCGCACCCGACCGCGGATGCGGGGACCGCGCGGACCCGCGAAGCCCTCGTAGTTGCGGCTGATGAGGTGACCCTCGATCTGCTGCACCGTGTCCAGCGCCACGCCCACGACGATCAGCAGCGCCGTGCCGCCAAACGTGAAGCGCACGTTGAGCAGACCGCTGATGACCGACGGAATCACGCAGATGACCGCCAGGTAGATGGCGCCGCCGAACGTGAGCCGGTTCAGCACCCGCTCGATGAACTCCGCCGTCTGGCGGCCCGGGCGGATGCCCGGGATGTAGCCGCCCTGCTTCTTGATGTTGTCCGCCACGTCATCCGGGCGGAAGGTCAGCGCCGTGTAGAAGTAGGCGAAGAAGATGACCATCAGCACGAAGAGCCCGTTGTAGATCCACAGGTTGCCTTCGATGGCGCGCTGCACGTCCTGGAGGAACGGGAACCACGTGCCCAGCGTCGCGGGGAACGACAGCACCGCGCCCGCGAAGATGGGCGGGATGACGCCGGCCGTGTTGACCTTCATCGGAAAGTACGTGGCCTGGCCCGCGAACATCCGCCGTCCCGCCATGCGCTTGGCGTACTGGATGGGGATGCGGCGCATGCCGCGCTCCACGTAGACCACCACCGCGATGATGAGGAGCATGAACACCAGCAGCGCCAGGACCTCGGCGACCGCGATGACCTCCTGCCGCGTCAGGTCCAGCAGCGTGCTGGCGCCAGGGAGCACGCCCGCCACGATGCCCGCGAAGATGATGAGCGAGATGCCGTTGCCGATGCCGCGCTCGGTGATGCGCTCACCCAGCCACATGATGAAGGCCGTACCCGCCGTCAGGCTGACCACCGTCATGAAGGTGAACCAGACGCTGTCGTCCGGCACCACCACCTGGTTGAAGCCGCTCTGCCCCGCGTCCGAGCGGCCCAGCGACGCCAGCCAGCGGGAGATACCGATGCCCTGGATGACGGAGAGGACGATGGTGCCGTAGCGCGTGTACTGGTTGATCTTCTGCCGGCCCGCCGCCCCCTCCTTCTGCAGGCGCTCCAGGCTGGGGATGACCACCGCCAGGAGCTGCATGATGATGGAGGCGCTGACGTAGGGCATGATGCCCAATCCGAAGATGGACATCTGCTCCAGCGCGCCGCCGGAGAAGAGGTTGAACAGCGAGACCAGACCGCCCGATTGCTTCTGGGCGTCCATGAAGGCGTTCATCGCGGCCCGGTCCACGCCGGGCGTGTTGATGAAGATGCCGATGCGGTAGACGGCCAGCAGGGCTAGCGTGTACGCGAGCCGGCTGCGCAGCTCCGCGATGCGGAAGACGTTGGCGAAGGCATTGAGAGCCACGGGGTAGCCATCCTCTTCGTGAGGGTTCTGCCAGGACGACAAAACGCCCCTGTTCCACGGATGGGAAAGGGGCGCAGAAGCCTACACAAGCGAAATGACGCGCACCACCGACAAGTGATGCGCGTCGGACATGCTCAGGCCTTCGGCTGCCGAGGGGCCTTGACGCCCTTGCCAGCGTGGGCCTTGGCGGCCGCCTCGGGCTTGTGGGCCATCAGCGGAAGGACATCCACCGCGCCACCCGCCTTCTCGACCGCGGACTTCGCGGTCTCGGAGGCCTTGTGCACCCGGATGGTGACCTTCTTCGTCAGCGCGCCCCGACCCAGCAGCTTCACGCCGTCGTAGCGGCCCTTCACCAGGCCCGCCTTCTTCAGCGAGGCCTCGTCCACCGTGGAACCGGCGTCGAAGTGGGTGTCCACATCCGACAGGTTCACCACCGCGTACACCGTGCGGTTGGGGGAGTTGAAGCCGAACTTCGGCAGGCGGCGCTGCAGGGGGCTCTGGCCACCCTCGAAGCCTTCGAACCGCATGTTACCGGTGCGGGCCTTCTGGCCCTTGCCACCGCGACCGGCCGTCTTGCCCAGGCCGGAACCCTGGCCGCGGCCCACGCGCTTCTTGCGGTGCCACGAGCGCGAGGGGCGCTTCAAACCGTGCAGAGTGCTCATTGTCTTGGTCCTCTCGTGCTCAGGCCTTGGCCTGGTAGGCGCGCGCACGGTCCCGCAGGGCGATCTTGCGCGGCTTGCGGCGCTTGGGCGTCGGCGCCTCGGCGGACACCGTCTCCGAGGAGACCAGGTGCTTCACCTTGAACACCATCCCGCGGATGGCCGGGGTGTCCTTCAGCAGGCGCTCGTCACCGAACTTCTTCAGACCCAGGCCACGGATGGTGGCCAGCATGTCCTCGGAAGCGCCCGCGTAGCTCTTCGTCAGCTTCACCTTGAGCGCCATGACTAGCCCCTCTGTTCCCCGGCGAGCTTCGCCGACTCGACGTCCTTGCCACGGAGGCGCGACACCTGCGCCGCGCTGCGCAGCAGCTTCAGGCCCGCGACCGTGGCCTTCAGCACGTTGTGCGGATTCCGCGAACCCTGGCTCTTCGTCAGGATGTTGCGGATGCCCGCCGCCTCCAGCACCGCGCGCACCGCGCCACCCGCGATGACGCCCGTACCTTCGCTGGCCGGCTTCAGCAGCACCCAGCCGGCGCCGAAGTGCCCGAGCACCTCGTGCGGAATCGTGTGACCCATCAGCGGAACGCGGAACAGGTTCTTCTTCGCGTTCTCGCCACCCTTGCGGATGGCCTCGGGAACCTCGTTGGCCTTGCCCAGGCCGACGCCCACGTGTCCGGCGCCATCACCCACCACCACCAGGGCGGCGAACGAGAACCGCCGGCCGCCCTTCACCACCTTGGCGACGCGGTTGATGTTCACCACGCGGTCGGTGAGGTCCAGATCGTTCGGATTGATCGGAGTTGCCACTTGGAAATCCTTTCGAAAGCTAGAACTTCAGCCCGGCCTCGCGCGCGGCGTCAGCCACGGCGGCGATACGCCCGTGATAGGGGAAGCCGTTGCGGTCGAACACCACCGCCTCGACGTTGGCAGCCTTGCACCGCTGCGCGATGAGGGCACCCACCCGCTTCGCGTCCGCCTTCTTGTCGCCTTCGTCCTGGCCCTTCAGCTCCTTGGACAGCGACGAGGCGTACGCGAGGGTCTTGCCCGTGGTGTCGTCCACCACCTGCGCGTAGATGTGCTTGAGGCTCTTGTAGACGGTAAGCCGCGGCCGCTCGGTGGTACCCGAGAGCTTCTTGCGGATGCGGTTCTTCCTCTTGATACGGGGATCGATCTTCGTCGGCATGGCTGCTTCCTTGTCCTTCCGGCGGCGATGCGGTCTTCCGCCGCCGGATGATGCCGCCAGACCCCATGGGTCCGGCGGGATTGGGAACACTCAGGACAGACGGAACGATTACGTCGTTCCGGTCTTGCCCTCCTTACGGCGGATGCGCTCCTCGGAGTACTTGATGCCCTTGCCCTTGTACGGCTCGGGCGGGCGCAGCGAGCGGATGTTCACCGCCGTCGCGCCGAGCACTTCCTTGTCCGCCGAACGCAGCGTCAGCCCCACGGTGGGGAGGCTGTCCTCGGTGCGGGCCGCCTTGTCCACTTCCGCCGTCACGCCCTCGGGGAGGTCGAAGACGACGGGGTGGGAGTAGCCCAGCGCGAAGTGGATGGCCTTGCCCTTCACCTCGGCGCGGAAACCGACGCCGCGGATGTCCAGCTTCTTCTCGAAGCCCGTGGACACGCCCTTCGCGGCGTTGGCGAGGATGGTGCGCGTCAGGCCGTGCAGGCTGCGCGCCTCGCGCGAGTCATCCGCGCGCTGCACGGTCACCTGACCGTCCTTGATCTCCACCTTGACCTTGCCGGGCAGCTTCACGGACAGCTTGCCCTTGGGGCCCTCGAAGTTCACCTGCTGGCCGGCGACGACGGCCTTCGTCTTGTCGCCGAGCTTGATCGCCAGTTTTCCAATCCGACTCATGGTTGCCTCGGTCCTGTATGCCCGGGGCGCGCACTCTCGCGAGGCGCGGCCACCAGGCCGCTGGCTAGTAGACGGTGCAGAGCAGCTCGCCGCCCGCCTTCTGCTTGCGGGCCTCGGAGTCCACCAGGATGCCGCGCGACGTGGAGAGGATGGAGATACCCATGCCTCCCAGCACCTGCGGGATGTCGTTCACGCCGACGTAGCGGCGCAGACCCGGCTTGGACACGCGGCGGATGCCGGTGATGGCGGGAGCGCGGTCCGGCCCGTACTTGAGCTGAACGGTGATCTCGCTCTGCGGCGAGCCGTCCTGCGTGTGGACGACGAACTCCCCGATGTAGCCCTCATCCTTGAGGACCTTGATGACCTCGAGCTTGAGCTTCGAGTGGGGAATGACGACCTTGTCGTGACGCGCGCGCGACGCATTGCGCAGGCGGGTCAGCATGTCGCCAACGGGATCATTGACCGGCATGGGCTACCTTCCAAACGAGCACCCTGTCCGGGTGCTTCGTGTTCGCGTTCGTCGCGCCTGCCGGGCCCATCCCGGGGGTTCGCGCCGAGCGCAACTACCTGGGTTGAAACTGCTCGTGGACACGCTCCTTCCGAAGCGCGTCCAGGGCGCCAACGAGGCCATCAAGGCCCCTTTGGCACCCTGCCCTACCGGCTCACCAGGACGACTTGGTCACGCCGGTGATCTCACCGCGCAGCGCACGGTTGCGCAGGCAGATGCGGCACATCTTGAACTTGCGCAGGAACGCGCGCGGGCGGCCGCACAGCGGGCAGCGGTTGTACTGGCGCACGGCGAACTTCGGCTTGCGCTTCGCCTGGGCAATCTTGGAGAGCTTGGCCATTGTCTTTGAGGTCCTTGGCTCGAGGGCTTACTGGCGGAAGGGCATGCCGAAGTGACGCATCAGCGCCAGCCCCTGCTCGTCGTTCCGGGCAGTGGTGACGAAGCTGATGTTGAGCCCCTTCACCTTCTCGATCTGGTCGTAGTTGATTTCGGGGAAGATGATCTGCTCGCGGACGCCGAGCGTGTAGTTGCCCTTCCCGTCGAAAGCCTTCGGGGACACGCCCTTGAAGTCACGCACGCGCGGCAGCGCCACGGTGATGAGGCGGTCCATGAACTCGTACATGCGGGCGCCGCGCAGGGTGACGGCGGCACCGATGGCCTGGCCCTGGCGCAGCTTGAAGTTCGCGATGCTCTTGCGGGCGCGCGTCACGATGGGCTTCTGGCCCGTGATCGCCGCGAGCTGGTCCACCGCGGACTCCAGGATCTTGTTGTTGGCGAGCGCCTCGCCCAGACCCATGTTGACGACGATCTTCTGGAGACGCGGAACCTCCATCGGGTTCTTGAGGCCCAGCTCCTTCATCAGGGCGGGCACCCCTTCCTTGCGGAAGCGCTCCTTCATGCGGGCCGGCTTGCTCTCGAGGCCTTCCTCGATGTTCGCCGCGAAGCCAACCTTCTTGGCCTCTTCCTTCTTGCCCCGCTTCGCCTTCTTTTCCTTCTGGTCCGGCTTCTTCTCGTCAGCCATCGTCGTATCCTCTGCTTCGGGCGCCGTCGTGACCCAGCGCGTCCGATCAGTCCTTCACCTGGAAACTGAAAACACCGCGAGGGCCCCGTGGACTACCCAGGCCCTCGTTGCCTGCACGCCCCCCTACCCGCCTACCAGGGCGGACAGAAGGGCGCGCATACATGCCCCAACAGGGACTCCTAGTCAATCAGCGCGTCGCAGTTCTTGCAGAACCGCTGGCGCTTCTCACCGTCGGTCTTGATGCCCACGCGGGTCGGCTTGTCGCACTTCACGCAAACGACCTGGAGGTTCGCCAGGGCGATGGTGCCGGGCTTCTCGACAATCCCACCCTCCGGGTTCTGCGGCGTCTTCTTCAGGTGCCGCTTGACCAGACGCAGGCCCTCCACAGTCACCCGGCCGGCCTCCTGGTCGATCTTCAGCACCTTGCCGCGCTTCGTCGCAGGGGTCTTCTCGGAGGCCTCGGCCCCGGCCATGACCTGGACCGTGTCTCCCACCTTCATCTTCTGCATGGCTTCCTCGTCTCTCTGGCTGCTCGCCGTCCGGCCTGGGGGTCCTCTTTAGAGGACTTCGGGCGCCAGCGAGATGATCTTCATGAACTTGCGGGCGCGGAGCTCACGGGCCACCGGCCCGAAGATACGCGTACCAATGGGCTCCATGTCCTTGTTGATGAGGACCGCGGAGTTGCCGTCGAACTTGATGAAGCTACCGTCGGGGCGACCCACCTCGCGCTTGGTGCGGACGATGACGGCCTTGGCCACGTCACCCTTCTTCACCTTCGAGTTGGGCAGCGCCTCGCGGATCGACACGACGATGACGTCGCCGATGGACGCGTACTTGCGCTTCGAACCGCCGAGCACCTTGATGCAGAACACCTTCTTCGCGCCCGAGTTGTCCGCCACGTCGAGCACGCTCGTCATCTGAATCATCTGGGAATCTCCTATCGCCGGTGTCTCCACCGCGCAGCCTCTCGGCCGCGCATGTGGAGGTGCGTGCTAGACGTTCTTGCTCTTCTCCAGCACCTCGACCACGCGCCAACGCTTGTCCTTCGAAGCGGGCTTGGTCTCGGCGATCCGGACCCGGTCACCCTCGTTGATGGTGACCTTCTTCGGGTAGTCGTGGTCCTCCACGTGGGCCTTGTACTTCTCGCGCAGGCTCATGATCTTCCCGTACTTCGGGTGGGGAGCGCGGCGCTGGACGGTGACCACCACCGTCTTCTGCATCTTGTTGGAGGTGACGATTCCCACGCGCGTCTTGGGACGGCCGCGGGAGGAGGTCTCTGCCTTGGGCGCTTCGGTCGTCTCAGCCATCTTCTCTCTCACTGTCTCTCATGCACCCGGGCGCTCTCACGTCCCGGATGGCCTTGCGCACCCGACTCGTGCGAGCGCGCTTGGAGTTTTCGCGGGTGAAGGCGTTACGCCTTCGCCGCCTTCTTCTTCTCGGTCAGCACGGCCAGGACACGGGCCAGGTCACGCCGGTGCCCGGTCCGCTCCGCCGGGTTGTCCAGCGAGCCGGTCCGCCGCTTGAGCTGGTCCTGGAACAGCGTCTCGCGCAGTTCCGTCGCCCGCCGCTGCAGGTCGTCCGCCGACAGCTCCCTCAGTTCCTTCGCAGTCGCCATTGCAATCTCCACATGCGTGCGGGAGCCATCCAGAGGACAGCTCCCGCTGCGGTGCCTAGAGGCTCAGGTCCGCGCGCTTCACGATCTTCGTGAGCACGGGCAGCTTCGCCTGCGCCAGCTTCAGCGCCCCGGTGGCCACCTCGGTCGTCATACCCTCCATCTCATAGAGGATGCGGCCGGGCTTCACCACCGCGACGTAGTACTCCACGCCACCCTTACCGGTACCCATTCGGGTCTCGGCGGGCTTCTTGGTGATGGGCTTGTCCGGGAAGATTCGGATCCAGATCTTGCCGCCGCGCTTCACGTGGCGGGTCATCGCGATACGGGCCGCCTCGATCTGCCGGGAGGTGATCCAGCCCGGCTGAAGGCTCATCAGACCGAACTCGCCGTAGGTCAGGTCGCTGCCACGGTGAGCGGCGCCCGGCATGCGGCCCTTGTGCATCTTGCGGTACTTCGTACGTGCAGGCTGAAGCATCGTCGCTGTCCTTCCCTACCCTGCCCCGGGTGCCTCCTCGCGGAGACACCCGGCGCGGGAGGGCAATTACCGGTTGGAGGGCATGGGGGCCTGGCCACCCTTGCCCGGGAGAACCTCGCCCTTGCAGACCCAGACCTTGCAGCCGATCTTGCCGTAGGTCGTCTTGGCCTCGGCGAAGCCGTAGTCGATGTCCGCGCGGAGGGTGTGCAGGGGCACGCGGCCCTCGCGGTACCACTCGTAGCGAGCCATCTCGGCGCCACCCAGGCGGCCCGAGCAGGCCACGCGGATGCCCTTCGCCCCGAACTTCATGGCCGTCTGCAGCGCCTTCTTCATGGCGCGGCGGAAGGCGATGCGGCGCTCGAGCTGCGTGGCGATGTTCTCCGCCACCAGCTGCGCGTCGGTCTCCGCCTTGCGGACCTCGACGATGTTGAGGAAGACCTCGTTCTTCGTGAACTGCTGGAGGTCCTTCTTCACCGTCTCGATGCCCGCGCCGCGCTTGCCGATGACGATACCCGGGCGCGCGGTGTGGACGTTGACCTTCACCTTGTTGGCGGCGCGCTCGATCTCCACCTTGGACACGCCCGCGTGGTTCAGCGACTTCTTCACGAACTCGCGGATGCGGATGTCTTCATGGAGCCACTGCGCGTAGTTCTTGTGCTCGAACCACTTGGAGTCCCAGGTCTTGATGACGCCAAGCCGGAACCCGATCGGATGAACTTTCTGTCCCAACGTGAATCTCCTTGAACGTCCGGGCAGGGCCCGACGGGTCCTACTTCTTGGCCTCGGCCAGCACCACGTGGACGTGGGCGGTCTTCTTCTTGATGGGGGTGGCCCGGCCCATGGCGCGCGGCATGAACCGGCGCTGGGTGGGACCCTGGTCCACCGAGATGGTCTTGACGTAGAGCGTGTCCACGTCGACCTGTCCCTTGGACTTGTCGGTCGCGTTGGCCACGGCGCTCTTGATGAGCTTCTCCACCGGCAGGGCCGCGGCGCGCGGGGTGAACTTCAGGATGTTGAGGGCCGCCTCGACGGGCTTGCCCCGGATGAGCGCCGCAACGGTAGACAGCTTGCGGGGGCTCATGCGCAGGAAACGCAGATGTGCAGTCGACTCCATGGTCATCTCCTCAGGCTCTCAGGCAATGCGCCAGGCTACTTGCCCGGGGCCTTGGCGACCTTCTTCTCCGCCGAGTGACCGCCGAACGTACGCGTCGGGGCGAACTCGCCGAGCTTGTGGCCCACCATGTTCTCCGTGACGAACACCGGGATGAACTTCTTCCCGTTGTGCACCGCGAAGGTGTGACCCACGAACTCCGGCAGAATGGTGGAGCGGCGGGACCACGTCTTCACGACAGTCTTCTTGTTCGTCTTGATCATGTCCTCGATCTTCTTGACGAGGAAGTCGTCGACGAACGGACCCTTCTTGATCGAACGAGCCATGGCTTGCGAATCCTCTTACTGGCTGCGCGCGCCCTGGCGGCGGCCGCTCACGATGAACTTGTCGGTACGCTTGTTGGTGCGCGTGGTGAGACCCTTGGTCTTCTTGCCCCACGGCGACACCGGGTGCGGGTTACCCTGACCGGACTTACCCTCACCACCACCGTGCGGGTGGTCCACGGGGTTCATCGCGAGACCACGAACCGTCGGGCGGATGCCCAGCCACCGGCTCTTACCCGCCTTGCCGACGCGGATGATCTCGTGCTCGATGTTGCCCACCTGGCCCACGGTGGCGCGGCACTCGATGAGGACCATGCGGACGGTCCCGGAAGGCATGCGCACCTGCGCGTAGCGGCCCTCCTTCGCCATCAGCTGTCCGGACGTGCCGGCGGAGCGGATGACCTGGGCGCCACGGCCCGGCTTCAGCTCCACGTTGTGGATGACCGTACCCACCGGGATGTTCTGCAGCGGCAGGGAGTTACCCGGACGGATGTCCGCGTTCTCGCCGGCGAACACCGTGTCGCCCACATTCAGGCCCACGGGGGCCAGGATGTAGCGCTTCTCACCGTCCGCGTACGTCAGCAGGGCGATGTTGGCGGTGCGGTTCGGGTCGTACTCCACCGCGGTGACCTTGGCCGGCACGCCGTCCTTGTCACGACGCTTGAAGTCGATGACGCGGTAGCGGCGCTTGTGCCCACCACCCTGGTGACGGCGGGTGATGTGGCCGTGAACGTTGCGGCCACCCGAGCGCTTCAGCGGCTCGGTCAGCTTCTTCTCGGGCGCGTCCTTGGTGATGTCCGCGAAATCGGACACCGTCATCAGACGGCGGGCGGCGCTTGTCGGCTTGTACTTCTTGATGCCCATGGTGTGTTCCTCAGGCTGACCTCAACGCCGTAGCGTCAGGCCGCCCCTCCCTCGAAGAGTTCGATCGAGTCGCCTTCCTTGAGGGTGACGACCGCCTTCTTGAAGTTGGGCCGCTTGCCGATGCTCCGACCCACGCGCTTGACCTTGCCGCGGACGATGTTGGTGTTCACGCCCTCGACGGTGACCTTGAACAGCGCCGACACCGCGTTGGCCACGTCGTGCTTGCTGGCCTTGAGATCGACGATGAACGAGTACTGACGCAGCTTCTCGCGGGCCTTGTCCAGCTTCTCGGTGATGAGCGGGCCCTTGATGACGTCGTGGATCTTCATGACAGCGCCCCCTCGAGGGTCTTCGCGGCCGCGGAGGTCAGGACCAGGTGCGAGTGCTTCAGCACCATCTCGAGGTTGACACCCTCGGGAGGAAGCACGTCGAACTTGGCCAGGTTCCGCACGCTGCGGTGCAGGTTGGTGTTGCCCTT
Source organism: Myxococcus fulvus (assembly GCF_900111765.1). The sequence continues at coordinate 1,130 of NZ_FOIB01000003.1, read as the reverse complement.
CTCGTCCACCACCAGGGCGTTCTGCAGCTTCAGGCGCTTGGTGAGCACCTCGAAGGCCTGCTTGCTCTTGGGGGCGTCCAGGGAGAACCCGCTCAGGATGATGAGCGTCTTCTCCTTGGCGCGCAGGGACAGCGCGGACTTGAGCGCGCCGCGACGCACCTTGCGGGGCGGGCGGTAGAAGTAGTCGCGAGCCTTGGGAGCCATCGCCTTGCCGCCGCCCACCCAGTGGGAAGCGCGGATGGAACCCTGGCGGGCGCGACCGGTGCCCTTCTGCTTCCAGGGCTTCTTGCCGCCGCCGCTGACCAGCGAGGTGTTCTTCACACCCACCGTGCCGCGGCGCCGGTTGATCTGCTGCATCTTCGCGACCTCGTAAAAGAGGTGCGTGTTCGGCTCAGCGCCGAAGATGTCGTCGGAGAGCTCGATCTCCGACACCTTCTTCAAATCCAGGTCGACAACGTCAAACTTCGCCATGGCACTTTCCTCGCGGGGGTCGGAGTGAAACCACTCAGACGCCCACCCGCTTCCTAGGACTTGATCTCGACGTCAACGCCGGCCGACAGATCCAGCTTCATGAGCGCATCCAGCGTCTGCTGCGTAGGCTCGAGAATGTCGAGCAGGCGCTTGTGGGTGCGGATCTCGAACTGCTCGCGGCTCTTCTTGTCCACGTGCGGGGAACGCAGCACGGTGAACTTGTTGATGCGCGTAGGAAGGGGGATCGGACCGGCAACCTTCGCGCCAGTGCGCTTAGCCGTCTCGACGATCTCACCCGCGCTCTGGTCCAGGAGCTTCGAGTCGTATGCCTTCAGCCGGATGCGGATCTTCTGTGTCGCCATTCGCAAGAACCTCTTAGAACGAACTTTGTGCCAACGCCCCGGAAGGCGCTACGACCGACGTCCCCTGGTTGTCACAGAGCCGTTTCTTCAGAACGAAGGGGCGCGGTGATTACCATCCCGCCCCAGTGTATGCAACTGGATTTCCTCCGGCTCCCTGGAAATTCCCCGGAGGGGAGCTCCGGGGAGCCGGTAGGAGGCCTGCTACTCGATCACTTCCGCCACGACGCCGGCGCCCACCGTGCGGCCACCCTCGCGAACAGCGAAGCGCAGCTCCTTCTCCATCGCGACAGGGGTGAT